>PXBG01000144.1 GCA_003566995.1 Syntrophobacteraceae bacterium | reverse complement strand
CCGGATCAGCAAGCCTTGTCTGCGTGCACACTCTGTGCGGAGGGATGTTCCCTGTTTTCCCTCACCAAGTCCAAACGTCTGGTGGCCACACGCATGACATCCTTTCAACCGGAAGCAAGCCTTTGTGCCCTGGGGCGTTTTGCCCTGGCGCAACTGGTCAACGCTCCTGAGAGACTCATTCGGCCGGCAGTTGAGGAAGGGGGGGAACAGATCCCGTCTGACTGGGACACCGCATTGGAGTCTGCAGCCAGGGGGCTGGCGGGTTTTTCGGGCAGCCTGGCCATTGTGGTGAGTGAATCCACCACGCGTGAGGACCGCTTCCTGTACGCCAGGATGGCCGAAAGACTCCAGGCCGTGCTGTTCGTGATTCCCGCCTCAAGGGACAACGGGGAACCAAAACTGCAAGAGTTCATCGAAGAACTGGAAAAAGGCCGGTTTGGCGCCGTCCTGTGCGGCGGAGATTTTGTTCCCGCGGATCTCATGAAGCGCCTTGATTTTTCCGTCGTCATCGATTGTCTTCCTTCTCCCGGCCTGGAGTGGGCAAACGTGGTTTTGCCAGCGGCAATTCTTTCAGAGGTGGAGGGCACCTGGCGCAACGCTTCCGGAGAAGTGAAAGAGCTCTCCGCGGTGAGTCTCCCTCCCGGGGAAGCAAAGCCCGAATGGCAGATCATCTGCGGTCTGGCAAAAAAAATCGGCCTGGAAGGCTTTGAATTCAATTCCGCCCGGGAAGTGACTTCCCTGGTGGAGGGGGACCCTGCGCCCCTTCCTCTGGATCTTGAGCCTCGGCGGGATGTGCACCAATTGCCCTCTCGTTTTCGTGGCCATCTGGCCGCTGACTGGGTGCGTTCTCTCGAAGCCTTTGGCTTGCCTTCGACTCCCCCGGAGGAAAAGAAGGAGGGTTTGGAAGAGGGTTTTGAAATCCTGGAAAAACAGGAAATCGTCCCCAACATGCACTTCATAAAAATCATGGCTCCTCAGGTGGCCAAATTTGCCAGACCCGGCCAGTTTGTCATCCTCATGGCACGGGAAACGTCCGAGCGTTCGCCCTTCACTCTGGTGGACTGGAATGGCGCTGAAGGGACCATTTCCCTCGTCATCGAGGAAGTGGGCCGCTCCAGCCGCGAGCTGGTTTCTCTGCCCGTGGGAGCCCATGTGGCCCACGTGAGCGGGCCCCTGGGCATGCCCTTGCCCATAGAAAAAAAAGGAACGGTGGTTCTGGGAGGGGGTTGCTACGGCATCGGAGCCATTTTTCCCATTGCGAGGGCGCTCAGGGAAGCGGGCAATCATGTGATCGGCGTCATCGAAGCTTCCAGCGATTACCTCCTCTACATGGAAGAAAAGCTGAACACCGTTTGCGATGAATTGATCATCGCCACAAAGGACGGCAGCCGTGGCACGAGGGGCGGTGTGCAGGAAGTCATCGTGAATCTTGTGCAGCGGGGCGTTGATGTGGCCATGTTTGTGGCCGTTGGCTGCACCTTCATGATGCGCATGGCGGCAGAGGCCACCAAACCTTTGGAGATTCCGACCCTGGTGGCTCTCAATCCCATCATGGTGGACGGGACGGGCATGTGCGGTGCCTGCCGCGTTTCCATCGAGGGGCGCACACGGTTCGCTTGTGTGGACGGTCCCTTTTTCGACGGACACGGTGTGGACTGGGATGAACTGTTCTCACGCCGGAGCGCCTACTCGAGAGAAGAGATTGAAGCGCTGCCTCAAATGCTGGACCTCAATGCGCTGATTCACCCTCACGGTTCAGCTGGTGGGTGCGGGTGCTCTCGCGGTCACCAATAGATCAAGATATTTCGGGAGATTTTCATGGCAAAGACGACGGAAGAGAAAACTCGCGCATCAGGCGATGCGCAGGCCAGGTCCAAAAAAAGGAAGATACCCCGGCAACCCATGCCGGAACAGGATCCCCGACGGAGGCGCCACAATTTTGAGGAGGTACCGCGAGGGTACTCGGAAGAGACAGCCATGCTGGAAGCCAGCCGTTGTCTTCAGTGCAAAAAGGCGGGTTGCATTCAAGGCTGCCCGGTGAACATTCACATTCCCGGTTTCATCGAACTGATCGCACAGGGTCGTTTTGTGGAAGCCCTTGTAAAACTCAAGGAGCAGAATGCCCTTCCTGCCGTTTGCGGACGCGTGTGCCCTCAGGAAAGCCAGTGTGAAGCTCTCTGCATTCTTGGCAAGAAAGGGGATCCGGTGGCCATCGGACGACTGGAGCGCTTCGCAGCGGACTACGCCCGAAAACACGGGGGAGTGCCCGACCCGGAAAAAGCTCCTTCCACGGGAAAGAAGGTCGCCGTCATCGGTGCCGGTCCGGCGGGCATCACCGTTGCCGGGGAACTGGCTCGCTGGGGACATGATGTGGTCATTTTTGAAGCCCTTCACCTGACGGGCGGAGTGCTCATGTACGGCATTCCCCAGTTTCGTCTTCCCAAGGAAATCGTCCAGCACGAAATCAACAGTCTTCAAAAGTTGGGAGTGGAAATTCGAACGGACCACATCATTGGCAAGACCCAGACCGTGGATCAGCTTTTGGAAGAGGAGTTCGACGCCGTATTCGTTGGAACCGGCGCCGGACTGCCCGTGTTCCTGGGAATTCCCGGCGAGAACGCAATCGGCGTTTTTTCGGCCAATGAGTTCCTCACCCGGGTGAACCTCATGAAAGCCTACGACTTTCCCCGGTATGCCACATCGCCCATACGTCCCAGGCAGGCCATCACCGTGGGAGGAGGCAATGTGGCCATGGATGCGGCACGGACTTCTCTCCGGCTGGGGGCCAGGTCGACCATTGTTTACAGGCGAAGCCGGTCAGAAATGCCTGCGAGAGCCGAGGAAATCCACCACGCTGAAGAGGAGGGTGTGGAATTTCATTTACTCACCAATCCCGTGCGCATCCTGACGGATGAGCGGAATCGGGTGACGGGCATGGAATGTCTCAAAATGGAACTGGGGCAGCCCGATGATTCGGGACGCAGGCGGCCCGTTCCCGTGGAGGGAAGCAATTTCATCATTCCGGCGGACACCGTGATCATCTCCATCGGCAACCAGCCCAATCCCCTCGTGCCTCAGACATCGCCGGAGATTGAAGTGACCAGAAAGGGGACGATCATCACTGACCCGGAGAGCATGATGAGTTCCAGGCCGGGGATTTTCGCGGGGGGAGACATCGTTTCGGGGGCAGCCACCGTCATCAGCGCCATGGGACAAGGGAAGAAGGCCGCAAAAGCCATTCATAAATATCTCATGGGTGAAGATCCTCCCGAAGTCAGCGGGAGTTCTGGTGAGAAAGGATCGCAAGGGAATTGATTTCCGGGGCTGTTGACCGGAATCATGCCTGCCATGCCGCAAGGGAGACGGGAAGGGGCGCAGTGAAGTGCCCTTCCCTCAGTCCGGACGGGGAAGACACTGTGCGCGTTCAAAAACAGTGAAAGGACGCATGGTTTCACCAGGGTCGTGAGGTTTTGAGACCTTTATTCCTCATATATTCAACACCCCGTGGTGGGGTCAATTTACAGACATCTGCCCATTTCATCTTTTGAGTTACTGACGCTGTTTTTGTCATGTTATTCCTTCCTCATGCCTGATCATACTGTCTCCTCAAGCCTAAAATAAGTTCCTTTGATTAAAAAAAGTGCTTTGCTTCATCCCTGTGGCCTGTGGAAAGACTCTGCTGCACGAGGAGCTCAACGGGTTCAGTCGATATGATTCCATGAAAAACAGCGTTGACGAATGAACCCTGAACAATTAAATTGATCATCATCAATATAATGCTTTTTTTTGTGAGTGGCTGGATTTCATGTTGAAAATTTGAGGAGAATGAACCTGATGGAAGCGCAAAGTGAAAAAATAAAAGTTCTCTACCTGTGCACGGGCAATGCGTGCAGGAGCCAGATGGCTGAAGGCTGGACCCGCCATTTGCAGGGCAATTGGATCGACGTCTTCTCGGCAGGGGTGGAACCCCACGGTTTGGACCCGCGCGCTGTGAAGGCCATGCAAGAGGCGGGTGTGGACATTTCCGGGCAGGAATCCAAGCATGTGGACACATTTGAAAGTGTGGAATTTGACTATGTGATCACTCTGTGCGGAAGTGCCCGGCAATCCTGTCCCGTCTTTCCTGCCAGGACCCGGGTCATAGACTCAGGCTTTGACGATCCTCCAGCGTTGGCCAGAGGTGCAGGCTCAGAAGAGGAGGCCATGTTTCATTACCGGCGTGTGTGTGAAGAAATCCGGAAATTTGTGGAAAAACTGCCTCAACTCCTGACGGAGTAGTGACGAAGCTTTTCAAAGCAAGTTCATTTTCCACAAAAGATCATGGGGGAATCATGAGAGAGCGCACCAAACTGTTTCTCATTGTGCTCGCCTTCCTGGCCTTTTATTTCGTTCCCTGGAGCCATCCCATCATACGCCAGTCAGGTTTCGAAGCTTTCATGATGGCTCGTGATTATGCTCGGGAACATGTGATCCACTGCCTCATTCCCGCTTTTTTCATTGCAGGGGCCATCGCGGTGTTTGTTTCTCAGGCCTCCGTACTCAAATACTTCGGGGCACAGGCCAGAAAAATACTCTCCTACTCCGTGGCGTCCGTCTCCGGCACCGTGCTGGCCGTTTGTTCCTGCACCGTGCTTCCGCTTTTTGCGGGCATCTACACACGGGGAGCGGGCATAGGCCCTGCAACCGCTTTTCTTTACTCGGGGCCTGCCATCAATGTGCTCGCCATTGTGCTCACGGCCAGGGTTCTCGGCTGGCAACTGGGTTTGGCACGGGCCATTTTCTCCGTCATTCTTGCGGTGATCACAGGACTGCTCATGGCCTTTATCTTCCGCAAAGATGACGCAGAACGCACGGGGGGAGAGATTCACATGCCCGAGAACGAGGAGGAAGGGCGCACCCTCCTGCAAAATTCCCTCTACCTTTTCACCATGGTTCTCATTCTTGTCTTCGCTGCTTTTGCTCCTCCCGCCCCTGGGGAAACAGGGCTGTGGGCCGCCATTTTTTCCCTGAAATGGTACATCACGGCCTTTTTGCTCCTGGTCCTCGCCTGGATGCTGAAAGCATGGTTTTCCCGGGAGGAACTGGAAAACTGGGTGCAGAGCACCTGGGCATTCGTGAAGCAGATACTGCCCCTTCTGGCGGCGGGAGTTCTCGTGGCGGGGTTCCTGCTGGGCCGGCCGGGACACGAAGCACTCATTCCCGAAAGGTACATTCAAAACCTCGTGGGCGGCAACTCCCTGAGTGCCAATCTGTTCGCTTCCGTTTCAGGGGGGCTCATGTACTTTGCCACTCTCACGGAAGTTCCCATTCTTCAGGGCCTCATCGGGGCCGGCATGGGCAATGGCCCCGCCCTGGCTCTCCTTCTGGCGGGCCCGGCTCTGTCCCTTCCCAACATGCTCGTCATCGCCGGGGTCATGGGACCCAAAAAGACGGCGGTTCTGGTGTCCATCGTGGTCATTCTCTCGACCCTGGCGGGCATGATTTTTGGTATGATTGTTCAGTGACCCACCCAAATCATTCACGCTCCGGCGGATTCTTCGCCCTTTTTCTGATTTGAGCGTGCGCTGGGGCGCCGGTCGTTTTAAATTTCAATCTAGGAGGTTGAATCATGGAAATCAAAATCCTGGGCCCTGGCTGCCCCAAGTGTTCGCAAACGGAAAAAGTGGTGAAAGATGTCGTGGAGGAAAGCGGAGTGGATGCGACCATAGAGAAAGTGACCAATGTTCTTGACATTGGCAAGTATGGTGTTTTCGGCACGCCTGCGGTGGTGGTGGATGGGGAAGTGAAGTGCGTGGGCAAGATTCCGGGCAAGGAGGAGGTGCTGAAATGGATCAAGAAATAACCGTCTGACTCGTTTTTTGTGTGTTTTGGAAGTATTCTCCGGGTGTCTAATTTCAGGGAACCAGACCGACGAACCTTTGAGGAGTCCGGCCATGTTTGAAACGATGGTTCTGGCCACAGATCTTTCTTCCGAATGGGACGACATTGTGAATTGTGGAAAGGAATTTCGTGCCTTGGGCTGCAGGAAGGCGGTTCTCACGCACCTTTTCATGACGGGGGGCCTCCATGAGCACGAAGCCGCCGTGCGGGGAGAAGTCCCTCCGAAACTTTCGGAACAGAAAAAGTTGCTGGAGGCCCAGGGTTTCGAAGTGGTCCTTGAAACGCCCGTGGGCTTGCCCGGACAGGTTTTCAATGAAGTGGCCCAAAAACATGGTGCTTCTCTCATGGTTGCGGGGTCTCACGGCAAGTCTGTCTGGCGTGAGGCCCTTCTTGGTTCCGTCTGCAACGAAATCCTTCATAACGTCCGGTTTCCTCTGCTGTTGCTCAACGTGAAGCGTATGAGAGCCGATGAGGAGGGGGCCATCTGTCAGCTGCGCACCACAGAACTGCTGCGGCATGTGCTCTACCCGACGGATTTTTCGCCCATTGCGGAACAGGGGATCGTGGCTCTGGAAGACCTGATTCCCAAGGGTCTCTCCAGGGTCACGGTCCTGTACACCCTGCAGACCAGAGAGATTGATCCCACATCCGTTCTCAAGGTGGATGAAAACATCATCGGAAGCCTTCTGGAAACGGCGGCCCAGCAGCTCAGGCAGTCGGGTGCCCAGGCGGTGGAAACGCTTCACGTCAAAGGCCATCCCACTTCCGCCATTCTGGAGTTTATCAGGAGAAGCGACTGTTCCATGATCGTCATGGGCACGCAGGGAAGAGGCTTCCTCTCGGAGATTTTCCTGGGAAGTGTTGCCTACAATGTGGCGCGAATGGCTTCCTGTCCGGTTCTTTTGCTTCCACGAAGGAGTGTTTGAATGGCTGGGGGATGACTCTTCAAAGCCACCCCCCCTCCTTCAGCCCCCCTGCTCAACAAGAGAAGCATTTCCCTTTCATGCACATCACTGCACCTCTCCAGGGATGTACGAGGTATCGATTGTTTTCATGTTGACTGGCCGCCTTGTCACACGGGACTTGTTGATGTATACGTGGAAGAAGAATGTGTGATAACCCTTCAAGGGGGTGAACATGAACTTTTCAGCTCAAAAGGAATCCGTTTCTTCCTCCGCTCAAAACGAAGCCCGGTCCGATGGCGGTTCCCGCTTCAAAAAGATTGATCGCGTCATGAAGCGCCATGGGTTTCAGCAGGATGCTCTCATTGAAGTGCTCACATCCGCTCAGGAGTCCTATGGCCTTCTCGATGAGGAACTCCTCGCTCACGTGGCTCAAAATCTCAGGTTGCCCCTCAGTTGGGTCTATGGGGTGGCCACCTTCTATCACTTTTTTTCCCTGGCCCCCAAAGGGAGCCACCAATGTGTTGTGTGTGTGGGCACCGCCTGCTACGTGGAAGGGGCGGACCAGATTCAGAAGGATCTGGAAGAGCGCTTCCAGGTTTCTTCAGGCAGCACCACGGCCGATGGGCGCCTGACTCTTTCCAGGGCCCGGTGCCTGGGGAGTTGCGGGTTGGCTCCCGTGGTGGTTCTGGACGGGGAACTCATGGGCCAGCAGACGTCCCGGTCGGCGATAGCCGCCATCGAAGATGCCATCAAGGATGAACCAGAAGAGTCTCACCAGGAGGCTGAGGTCACTGGAAGCGCAGAGGAAGAGCCATGAACAGGGAGGAACTTGAGTCTTTGGCCTTGGGGGAACGAGAGCGGGCGAGCCGTTTTTCATGCCGGTTCCTCTGTTGTGCAGGCACACCCTGCTTGTCAGCGGGAGGCGCTGCCGTGAGAAAGGCTTTGGAAAAGGCCGTGGAGGGAAAAAACGGGAACTCCTCCGTGGAGGTGATGGGCACGGGATGCGTGGGGCCTTGCAGCAGGGGACCCCTTGTGACCGTGGTGACTCCAGGAGAAGAAGAACACACGTATGAAAAGGTGACTCCCCAAGCCGTCCCTGAAATTGTGGAAGCGCATCTGGAAAAAGGTGTCGAGGCAGCTTCTGTCCCCTCCACTGTTTCCAGGGACAGCTCCTTTTTCACCAAGCAGCAGAAAATTGTTTTGGAGACCAGCGAGCGCATCGATCCCGAACGGCTTGAAAGCTATGTGGCCCAGGGAGGGTACAGCGCCCTTGCCCGTGCCCTTGAAGACATGACCCCGGAGGAAGTTTGCGAGGAACTGGTGACCAGCGGCCTGAGAGGCCGAGGGGGCGCGGGATATCCCACGGGAATCAAGTGGAAGCAGGTGAGGGGCGCTCAGGGAGAGCGCAAGTTCGTGGTGGCAAACGGAGATGAAGGGGATCCGGGAGCCTACATGGATCGTACGCTCATGGAGTCGGATCCCCACCGGATCCTTGAGGGCATGGCCATTGCCGCATATGCCGTGGGAGCGGAGCAGGGTTTTGTGTATGTGCGGGGCGAATACCCCCTGGCGGCTGAGCGGCTGGGAAAGGCCATTCGTGCAGCGGAGCGCCAGGGGTTGCTCGGCGATGACATTCTGGGGAGTTCCTTCAGCTTTCGCATCCGGATCCGCATGGGTGCCGGGGCGTTTGTGTGCGGAGAGGAAACGGCCCTCATGGCTTCCATCATGGGCCGCCGGGGGCAGCCTGTTCCCAGGCCGCCATATCCCGCCCAGCGTGGTTTGTGGAATGCCCCCACCCTCATCAACAACGTGGAAACCTTTGGGAGTGTGCCTCCCGTCATCTCCCGCGGAGGCGACTGGTACTCCCGCTGGGGAACGGATAAAAGCAAAGGCACCAAAATCTTCGCTCTCGCGGGCAAGGTCTGTCAGACGGGCCTCATCGAAGTTCCCATGGGCATCACGTTGCGGGAAATCGTCTTCGACATCGGAGGAGGCATACCCGGCGGTGGAGCCTTCAAGGCAGCTCAGACGGGCGGCCCCAGCGGCGGGTGCATTCCGGCCTCGCACCTGGACACTCCCATGGACTATGAAAGCTTGCAGGAACTGGGCTCCATCATAGGGTCAGGGGGCCTGATCGTCATGGACGAAAGCAGCTGCATGGTGGACGTGGCCCGCTTTTTCATGGAATTTTGCATGGATGAGAGTTGCGGAAAATGCACTCCATGCCGGAGCGGCACGGTGCAAATGGTGCGTCTCCTGGAAAAGATCAAGGGTGGAAGGGCATCGGCACACGATCTGGAAAAGCTGGAGGAACTGTGTGAACTGCTCAAGGCCACTTCCCTGTGCGGCCTGGGGCAGACGGCCCCCAACCCCGTGCTGAGCACCATTCGTCATTTCCGTCATGAATATGAGGCTCACATTGAAGACCGGCATTGCCCCGCCGGTGTGTGCAGCATGCCACACTGAACCTGGCAGAGTTCGTCATTCGTCACAGGGACACGGGGCGCAGTTTCCCGCAATGGAAAAATGAGACACAGCAGGAGGGAAGAGTTCATGGCAGAGGTGACGCTCACCATCGACAATGAGAAGGTCAGCGCCCGGGAAGGCCAAAATCTTCTTCAGGTCATTCGGGAACAGGGAATCGATCTGCCCACCCTGTGTCACCTGGATGGATTGAGTGAAAGAGGAGGGTGCCGCCTGTGCGTGGTGGAGGTGGAGGGTTCCTCCAGGCTTGCGGCGTCGTGTGTCACGGCCGTGAGGGAGGACATGCGCGTGACCACCGCGAGCGACCGTTTGCTTCGCTACCGTCGCATGCTGGTGGAGCTGCTTTTTGCCGAGCGCAATCACGTGTGTTCCGTATGTGTCATGAACGGCAATTGTGAACTTCAGTCCCTGGCCACCAGGTTCGGCGTCGATCACCTCCGTTACGAACCCCTCTACCCCAGGCTTCCCACGGACGCGAGCCACGAAAAATACACCATCGATCACAACCGCTGTGTCCTGTGCGCCCGCTGTGTGCGGGTGTGTGACGAAGTGGAAGGCGTCCACACGCTGGACATCATGGGAAGGGGTGTTTCCAGCCGCATCATCAATGACTTGAACCAGCCCTGGAGGGCCAGCAGGACCTGCACCGCCTGTGGAAAATGCGTCCAGGTTTGCCCCACGGGTGCTTTGTACATCAAGGAAACCCTTTCTGCCCATGTGGAGAAACGGCCCGATCTGCCCAGGCGCATTGTGGACGCCCGTAAAAAACGCGTCTGGAATTCTTAGGGAAGCCCTTTATCACCACAAAAGAAACGGGAAGGACTCCGCATGTCGTCAACTCCTTCTGGAAAAATTCGCCTCGCCACCGTCTGGCTTTCCGGGTGCTCCGGTTGCCACATGAGTTTTCTGGACCTGGATGAACAACTCCTGGAACTGAATGAGCACATTCAGCTGGTGCATGGTCCCCTGGTGGACCGCAAGGACTTCCCCCCTGAAGTGGATGTGGTGCTGGTGGAAGGTGCCGTCAACAATGAAGAGCAAAAGGAAATGGCAGGCATTCTGAGAGAGCAGAGCCGCATCGTTGTGGCTCTGGGTGATTGCGCCGTCACCGGAAATGTGCCTGCCATGCGCAACGGACTCCCTGTGAAAAATTTGCTGGAATCCGTCTACCCCGTCGAAGGAGGACATGAACCTCCCGGCTTGAGTTCCGGAAGCGAAGTTCCCAGGCTTCTGCCTGCAGCCCTCCCCCTGCACGCAGTGGTTCCCGTGGATGTTTTTCTGCCCGGATGTCCACCCCATGCCCGGACAATCGGGTCAGCTCTCAAGGCACTTTTGAAGGGGGAGCGTGTGGTTCTTGAGCAGGGGATGTGCCGGTTTGGGTGAACAAGGAGACGAGGAGATGGAAAAGAAGACCGTGACCATTGATCCTGTCACACGCATTGAAGGGCACGGAAAGATCACTCTGCAGCTGGACGAGAAGGGTCATGTGACGCGGGCGCGGTTTCACGTGACGGACTTTCGAGGTTTTGAGAAGCTTTGTGAACAACGCCCCTTTTGGGAAATGCCCGACATCACCTCGCGCATCTGCGGCATCTGCCCCGTCAGTCACATGCTGGCCTCCGCCAAGGCAGGGGACGCCATTTTGGGCGTTCACATTCCCCCAACGGCACACAAGCTGCGCCGCCTGATCCACTGGGCTCAACTGGTGCAAAGCCATGCTCTCAGCTTCTTTCATCTGAGCGCTCCCGACCTCCTTCTGGGGATGGAAAGCGATCCTCAGGAAAGAAACATCCTGGGGCTCGTGTCCAGGTACCCTGAAGTGGCAAAGGATGGCATACGTCTGAGGCAGGTGGGTCAGGAAATCATTCGCGTTCTGGGGGGCAAGAGTGTTCATCCCAGCTGGGCTGTGCCGGGAGGGGTTCGTGCCCCATTGGAACCCGGAAAGTTGGAATCCTTGCAGGCTCTGATTCCCCAGGCCATTGACATAACAGAACGCACCCTTGAGCTGTACCGGGAAAAAATCGAAGGTTTTTCCGGCGAGATAGAGCACTACGGGGATTTTTCAAGCCTATACATGGGTTTGGTGAGTCCTGGTGGGGAACTGGAGCATTACGACGGTGTGCTGAGGGTCATGGATGGCGGGGGTAAAATTCTGGAAAAAGGCGCCCCCCCTGAGAATTACCGGGACATTTTTTCCGAGGGAGTGGAATCCTGGAGTTTTCTCAAGTTCCCCTATTACAAGCCTCTCGGGCCCCAGGAAGGGCTCTATCGTGTGGGGCCTCTCGCCCGCCTCAACGTGTGTGACCGGGCCGGGACTCCCCGGGCCGACCGGGTTCTGGAAGAATTTCGCCGCTGGCAAAAGAACGGCCGGCCCGTTTCGGGAAGTTTTCACATGCACGAAGCCCGGTTGATCGAGATCCTCTTTTGCCTTGAAAAAATTTCCGAAACACTGTCCGATGCCCACATCACAGGCACTCATGTGCGCAGTCACGCGGGGGTGAACGCACGGGCGGGAGTGGGCGTCATCGAAGCTCCCAGGGGCACCCTTTTTCACGACTATCATGTGGATGATGAAGGGCTGGTGCAGGAGGTCAACCTGGTGGTGGCCAGCGGCCACAACAACCTGGCCATGAACAGGACGATTCTTCAGATCGCCCGGGCATTTGGAAACGGCAGCGAAATCACGGAGGGTTTTCTCAACCGCATGGAGCACGGCATACGCATTTACGACCCCTGCCTGAGCTGCTCCACCCATGTTGTGGGAAGGCATGCTTCGCGGGTTGAACTCTTGGGACCTTCAGGGGGCTTGTTGCGCTCCTTTGAAATCCTGTGAAAGGCCGATGAAGCGTCTGCGGCCATCAACAGAATACGGTTCTGATTTCATTCCGTTGGTCATGTCTGAAATTACCCCTTCGTTTTGTGAAAAAAAAATCTTCCCGAAGAAATTTTTCCCGTTACCTTCCGGTCATGACTGTCAGTGAGGAAGTACGGAATTGCTCGTTACAGAAGCTCCATGACGATCGTGTGACCGTCTTGTGACAGGTTGCCCATCCCGCAGGTGAATTTCTTTCGGCATCGTGTGAAATCTCTTGCAGAGCCGTTTTTTGTGCCTATACTGATGCAGTCTTTTGGTCAATCCATTGGCTGACGGGGGATGCGGAGGTGCACGGGATCGTTGGCCTCCTGATCCCTGAAATGTTTGACGCGAGGACCCGAAGGGGCGGATCATGGAAAGGGGAAGGCAGGCTATGGGGGCACGGTCGTTTTTCGTGAAGGGAGGAAATCTTTTTTCCTGTTTTGATCAAACAGCCAGGATAAAAACCTGTGCGCGCCTCAGGTCAGTCGTTCTGGCATGTGCGGTCGCGGTTCTGGTTGCGGGCTGCAGCACAACTTCACATCATTCATCCCCGTCTTCGGCCTGCAAGGCCCATGGGGGAAACGTTGCATCTGGTCCCGCCTCTCACTCCAATGAGCCGGCCCATGAATCCATCTCCACCAAGCACCTTTTACCCATTCCTCATCATCCTTCCATTGATGCGTGGACCGCGCACTACGCGGAAAGAAACCCCAGGTCTTTTCAGATTCTTTTGGAAAGGGCCGAGGCTTATGTGGTTCCTGCTCAAAGGATCTTTGCACGGCAGGGGTTGCCGGAGGAGCTGGTTTACGTGGCCCTGGTGGAGAGTGGTTTCCGGCCCACTGCCCGGTCCCATGCCAACGCCGTGGGCATGTGGCAATTCATTTCCATCACAGGGGAACGGTTCGGACTGCAGCAGAACGAGTGGCTGGATGAGAGGCGGCACCCCTTCAAGGCCGCACAAGCCGCAGGGGAATATTTGTCGCATTTGTACGATCTCTTTGACTGCTGGGCTCTGGCCCTGGCAGCCTACAACTGCGGAGAAAACCGTCTGCGTTCCGTGCTTCAGGCCACGGGTTTCAAGACATTTTGGGAGTTGCAGGAAAATGGCTACCTTCCAGCCGAGACCAGAGATTATGTGCCCAAAATTCTGGCGGCAGTGCGCATCAGCCGGAATCCCGAAAAATATGGCTTTCAGTACCAGCCCTGCCAGTACACTCCCTGGTTTGAAACAGTCCTGGTTCCGGGGGGGTTGAGGCTCTGTCAGCTCAGCGAGAGAGCTGGTCTGGAGCTGTCCACCCTTTTGAAGCACAATCCGGAATTGTCCAATCCCCTCATTCCACCCTATGTGCTCTCCTATGAGCTTCGTGTGCCGGTGGGGACAGGAGATTCCGTGGCGGCCGCCCTCGG
>PXBG01000060.1 GCA_003566995.1 Syntrophobacteraceae bacterium | reverse complement strand
ATCGTACCCCACCATTCTGAAAACTTCCGGATCCACCAGGCCCGAACCGAGAATCTCCAGCCAACCCGTTTGGGAACAGACGCGGCAACCCTTTCCCTTGCACATGACACACTGGATGTCCACTTCGGCACTGGGCTCCGTGAAGGGGAAAAAGCTCGGGCGGAACCGCAGCCCGACATGAGCGCCAAACATCTGATGGACGAAAACGGTCAGAACGCCCTTGAGATCGCCAAAAGAGATGTCCTCTCCCACCATCAGTCCCTCCACCTGATGGAACATGGGAGTGTGGGTGACGTCCGAATCGCAGCGATAGGTGCGCCCCGGCGCAATGATTCGAATGGGGGGATTGCGCTTTTCCATCACCCGTACCTGAATGGGCGAAGTGTGAGTGCGCAGGACCACATCCTCAGAAATGTAAAAGGTGTCCTGCATGTCACGGGCAGGATGGTCCCGGGGAATGTTCAGGGCTTCAAAGTTATAATAGTCGAGCTCCACTTCAGGCCCCTCGACCGTTTCAAAACCAAGGCCGGTGAAAATTCTTCCTATCTCGAGGGCCATCTGTGTGATGGGATGCAACCTGCCCTGAAGGGGCTTCCGGCCGGGGACAGTGACATCCACTTTCCGGCCTTCTTCAAGCAAGTGATCTTTGCTCTCTTCCACAGCCCTGGCCAGCAGGTTTTCTATTTCTTCCTTGGCCTCATTGAGAAGCTTGCCAAACCGGGGGCGATCATCGGCCGATGCCTTGCCCAGCTGTTTGAACAATTGGGTCAAGTCACCCTTTCGACCGAGATAGCGCACACGAATCTGATCCAATTCCCTGAGATCGTTAGCGCATTGAGAAATATCCCGGGATGCCGATTCCAGCAGCTTTCGTATGGCTTCTTCCATTTTGCGCCTTATGCCGCTTCCCTGGCAATCTGTGCGAGCCTGGCAAAAGCTTCACTGTCCGACACGGCCAGCCCCGCAAGCACTTTACGATCCATGTTGACGTTGGCCTTTTTGAGCCCGTCCATGAACTTGGAATAACTCAGATTGTGCTGACGGGCCGCCGCATTGATCCTCATGATCCAAAGACTGCGAAAAGATCTTTTCTTGGCCTTACGGTCCCTGTAGGCAAACTTGTGAGCGCGATCCACAGTCTCCATGGCCGTTTTCAGCAGCTTGCCCCGCCCTCCCCGATAGCCTTTGGCCATCTTGAGAATTTTCTTGCGGCGCTCCCGCGACTTCACCGAACTTTTCACTCTAGGCATTGAAATGCACTCCTGTGTCCATTCTGTAGCACTGACTATCTTCTCTAAAGATACGGCATCATGCGGCTCAAAGACTTCATGTTGGTGGAATCCACCAAGGTCGTTTGCCGCAGGCGGCGTGTTCTCTTAGAGGGTTTCTTTGTGAGAATATGACTCTTGTTGGCCCTGGCACGTTTGATTTTTCCAGTGCCCGTCTTTTTGAAACGCTTGGCCGCCGCCCTGCACGTTTTGATTTTAGGCATTCCCATCCTCCATGCATTACGTCCATGACCGCCCGAAAAGCTTCCCCATGAAACCTTCGGGCAGCAGCACCAACCACGGTCACCTGGCACGCCCCGCAGGCTTTGAAACTGATGGAGCCTGGACAGCGTTCTTTGAAGTATGATCAAAGAGGGATTGCATAACCCCATCTGCTTTTCGGGCGTTCCAGTTCTCCAGCTTGGGTCAAAAAGGGCAATTTATTGAGCTTCGGGGAGAGTGTCAAGCACTTTTTCCCATTGCATCAGGACTTGGGTGCCAATATCATGATCATGTTGCGCCCTTCCATCTTGGGGGGCTGCTCCACCACCGCCTCTTCTTTCAGCTCTTCCATAAAGCGCTCAAGGATTTTTGCTCCCTGTCCCGTGTAGGCAATTTCACGCCCTCTGAAGACGACCATGATTTTCGCCTTGTCCTTGTCTGCCAAAAACCGCTTCACATGCTTCAGCTTGACCATCAGGTCATGCTCGTCTGTTTTGGGGCGGACCTTGACCTCCTTGACCTGGATCACCGTCTGCTTCTTCTTGCCTTCCTGACTTCTTTTGCTTTGCTGGTACTTGAACTTGCCGTAGTCCATGATTTTGCAGACAGGGGGGTCTGCATTGGGAGCCACCTCCACCAAATCCAGCTGTTCCTGAGAAGCCATCTCGAGGGCTTTTTTCAATGTCAGAATCCCCAGCTGCGAACCATCCTGACCTATCACACGAACTTCCGGAGCTCTGATTCTCTCATTGACATTTGTTTGCTTGTCCAGGACAAAATCCTCCTTTCTTTTCAGGTCTGACTCAAAACCGATGAGTTAAATGATTCCAAGTCCCACTCTGCCTTTGCTGGCCTCCAGGCACTCCTTTTCCACCAAGGCGGCAAAATCCCCGGTGGACATGAGTTCCAGCTGTGTTCCATCGCGTCGTCTCGGAGCTATCCCCACCGCGCCGACCTCACGGTCTCCGATGACCAGCATGTAGGGGACTTTCTGCATTTGAGCCTCGCGAATCTTATAACCCAGTTTTTCATTCCGATCATCCAGTTCCACACGCAAGCCCAGTTCTTTCAGTTCTTCCCACACTTTCGCTGCAAACTGCGCCTGAGCATCGGTGACGGTCACTATGGTGGCCTGAACAGGAGAAAGCCAAAGGGGAAAAGCCCCTGCATAGTGCTCTATGAGCACTCCCATGAACCGTTCCACAGCCCCCAGGATCACCCGGTGAACCATGACGGGCCGGTGCCGGTTTCCATCGGCACCGATATAGGTCAAATCAAAACGGTCTGGAAGGGTGAAGTCGCACTGGATGGTGGCACATTGCCATTTTCGGTCCAACGCGTCTTTCAGCTTGACATCAATCTTGGGGCCATAGAACGCCCCATCCCCCTCGCAGATGCTGTGGGCAATGCCCTTTTCGTTCAGAGCCCCTACGAGGGCATCAGTGGCTTTTTCCCAATCTTCTTCAGTGCCTATGGATTTTTCGGGGCGAGTGCTGATCTCCATTTCGTATTCAAAGCCAAAAATTCCCATGACTTCTATGACAAAATCGATGATTCGCTGAATTTCTTCATGAAGCTGCTCGGGCATGCACAAAATGTGCGCATCGTCCTGAGTGAACTGTCTCACGCGCAGCAATCCATGCAAAACTCCGGACTTTTCATGACGATGAACCGTACCCAGTTCAAAATACCGTATGGGAAGATCCCGGTAGCTTCGAATGCGGGATTTGTAGATGAGCATGTGAGCCAGACAGTTCATGGGTTTCACCCCGTAAGACTGCTCATCTATTTCTGTAAAATACATATTTTCCCGATAGTTGTCAAAGTGTCCGGAGCGTTTCCAGAGATCCGTCTTGAGAAGAGTCGGCCCCATCACGATCTGGTATCCCCGCCTCAGATGCTCCCGCTTCTCAAAAGACTCGAGAATATGGCGCAAGAGGGCACCCTTGGGATGATAGATGGGCATGCCACCACCCACCTCATCACTGAAGCTGAAAAGATCCAGATCCTTGCCCAGCCGGCGATGATCTCTTTTCTGCGCCTCTTCCAAAAACTTGAGATACTGCTTGAGGCCATCACGATCAGGAAAAGAAGTGCCATATATCCTCTGAAGCATCGGCTTGCTCTCGTCGCCCCGCCAATAGGCGCCGGCAACGCTCAGCAGCTTGAATGCCTTGACGTATCCCGTGTGAGGAATATGGGGCCCGCGGCACAGGTCCAGAAAATCCCCCTGCTGATAGCAGGATATGACCTCATCGGGTATCTCTTCCAGCAACTCCACTTTGTAGCTTTCATTCCTTTCCCTGAAGAAGCGAATGGCCTCCTCCCGGGGCATCTCCCTGCGCTTCACTTCAAGGCGGGAGGAAATGATCTCCTTCATCTTGGATTCGATCCTGGCAAGGTCCTCCTGAGTGAAGGGCTCATCAACCTCAAAATCGTAGTAAAAACCATTTTCTATGGCGGGGCCGATGGCGATGCTCGCCCCCGGATAGAGCATCTTGACAGCCTGGGCCATGACGTGAGAAGTGCTGTGCCTCAGGATTTCCAACCCTTCCTTCGAGTCGGCAGAAACACCCTCGAGGCGCCCCCCCTCCTCAAGGACAAACCTGAGATCCACCAGCGCCCCGTTCCACCTGGCGGCAATCCACCGATCCCTGCCTTTTCCCACTGCATCAAGTGCTTGCTGTATGGATACCCCTCTGGGAAATTGTTTTCGTTCTCCGTCGACGTAGATCACCTCAATTTGTTCAGTGTTCATGCCCTCGTCCTGAATCCTTCACGCATTGCGTTGAAAATGCTTTCAGTTGAAAAATACCCGTCTCTTACTAAAGAAGAAAAAAGGGCACCTCTCCTGGGTAAGGATAGAGTGCCCTATGAATATCAAGCTACAACAACTGCTGATGAAAGGGGAAGAGCTTCTTCGTTGCAAATGTCCTGTCAAACATGGAGGTTTATGGTTTGCTTCTCACGAAATGAATTCCATTCATTCACTGTGAGCATTGCATCGCTTTGCATTTATCATTGGTAGGCACGGGCGGTATCGAACCGCCGACCTCTACCGTGTCAAGGTAGCGCTCTCCCACTGAGCTACGCGCCTATAATCAAAGGATGATTTCCTATACCGCTTATGTGGAAATCTGTCAAGGGAAATGGAGCAAGCCCCCCCATGACGAAGCCCCTCTGACCTGCTCCGGCTCTCCATCTCCACGTCACCAGGACACTTCAGGAGCCCTTGGATCGCGAACCTTGAGATTCCAGAGTCCTGACGCCGATCACCACATAGTGAATGCCACTGGCCACGCAAACCACGCCGGTGCACGCAAAAAGCACCGTGTAGACCCATTCAGGCAGGGGAAAGAGGGAAACAGACAGGACAGCCAGCACCGTTGAGATCTGAAGGAGGGTGTTCAGCTTGCTCAACAACACGGGTTCGATTTTGATCGTTACGGAAAAAAAAGTGAGCGTAACCAAACCCAGAACGATCATCACGTCCCTGCTCACAGCAATGATCACGAGCCACCCGGGCACCAGGCCCAAATGCCCCAGCACAAGAAAGGAACTGACCAGAAGCAGCTTGTCCGCCAAGGGGTCCAGATAAGCTCCCAGCCGGGATTTTTGATCGGAAACCCGCGCGATGAAGCCATCCAGCGCATCGGTCACTCCCGCTATGAAAAAGACCAGTAAGGCGATGTTCAGCATTTCGCACAAAAGGAGCCATATGAAGATGGGAATCAAAAGGATGCGCGCCAGAGTGAAAAGATTGGGAATGGTCATGGCACTCCCTCAGTTTCCATTTTCCCATTGGTCAGCTCATCGGCAGGTGAAAAACCATCCTGTGACGTCTCCTGTTCAAAAGTCAAACGAAACCCCATGCCTTCGGGGTGAAGGCTCTCCACCCTCAGAAGGCGACCCCCTTCCATGGAAAGGCCGTTCAAGCGGCTCACCATTTCCTCTTCCAGTCCCAAAATGCGAACCACGGTTTTTTCTCGTCCAAGCTCAAGGCTTCTGAGAGCCAGGTCAGGAGCCGTTTTCCTGAGCAGTTCTTCAATTTCCAGCCAACGGACATAAGACTGAGAGGAAATCACACGGATTTCCATGACTCCGGGCTCCATCGGCCCGTCCAGCCCGGTTTTTTCAATCTTTTCCAAGGACTCTTCCCTGTCAGGAACTGCGGAATGAAGGCTTTCCTCCTCTCCGGCAGGAGCCAGTGATCCATTTTCAAAAAACCCCAGGCGCACCAAATCCGAGTGCAGGAGATCCAGGGAAACGGTCACCGTGCCCGCGACCCTGTAAAGCCCCTCTTCTGAAGGGTCTTCCCAAAAAACCTGATAATTCTGTACAAATTTTTCGGGTCGGCTGAAAATCTCATGATACATTTTCTCAAGACGAAAACCCGGAAGGGAGGGTGAGAGCAAAGCACCTGAAGCCTGAGTGACAGCCTGCATTTGCATGTTTTGAACGGCGTTCTGGCGGGAGGAAGCAAAATCGGTCTCGTGAGTGATCGCCTGCCCCACGGCAAAAAAGGAGCGCACCTTGTCCTGTCCCTCCATGGCACCCCATGATGGGGGTGGAATGAGACAAAGACTCATGACCCCCAACACGGCAAGGATTGCAGCACAGCGAGAACCACATGCCCGGGGGAGGCGAGCTTCAACTTTCTGGGGGGCGTTCTTGAACGGCATGGGAAGTCACTCCCGTCTGGATCATGTTTTCATTGGAATTTTCAACAGTAAAGCACTTCGGCCTCAATCGTGTCACACAATCCCGTATAACAAGTGACCCGTGAAAACAAAAGGAAAATTTGTGTCATTCCAAAATCTTAAAAACTGCACCAAACATCAGTTACTTATGGATCCTCACCAGATTCATTACCTGAGGTTCATTCTGGAGGCCTACGAAGGCATGGCACTCGTGTCCACCATTGACCGGGCTTTGGGCCGCGTGCTGCTCAGCATTTCTCCCGGCTGCGAAAAGGATGTCTTCGCCATCCTGGAATCCGAGCGTGAGCACTTGGGAATTCGTTTCGTGGATTTCTCGTGAAGCCAGTGACAGGGGGCATCAGCCAATATCCTTTCACGATGAAATCCCTTGTCATATCATTTCAAATTGGCTATTCATCGGAACACCGTCGTCCGAAGACAGTCCTTCACGTCGTTCAAACTTTGCAGACGCAGTGTTCCGGATCAAATGGCTCTTGAGTCGTCTCCCGAAAAACTCAGAAAACTCATATGAAACCAGCGCCACATCCATCCAGTCTCCCGAAGTATCTTTACACCCACACCTTCGGGTGTCAGATGAACGAATATGACTCGCTGCGGGTGCAAAGAATCCTGAGCGCCAGGGGGTATGAAACCACGGAGACCCTGGAACGGGCTGACGTCATTTTCATCAACACCTGCTCTGTGAGGGAAAAAGCCGAACAAAAGGTCCAGTCCTTTGTGGGCCGACTTCGCAAGCTCAAAAGCCGAAAACCGTCCCTCAAGATCATCGTCGCGGGATGCGTGGCTCAGCAGCTGGGAGAGAAGCTGACGGAAAAGTTTGATCACCTTGACCTGGTGGTCGGCACCCGGGGCGTTGGCGCCGTCGGGGATCTGCTGGACCAGCATGAACGCAATCCCCGGCAGCAGGTCCACCTTCCGGAAGACGCCCCTGAAGACACATTCCAGGAACAGGATCTGCCCGGGAAGCTTTCGTCCAAAGTCACCGCTCCCGTGACCATCATGCAGGGATGTAACAATTTCTGCACCTATTGCATCGTCCCTTATGTGCGCGGACGGGAAAGAAGTCGGTCCCCCGGACGCATTCTCTCCGAAATCCAGGCACTGGAAAGATCCGGTGTGCGCGAAGTCCTTCTGCTGGGTCAAAATGTCAACTCCTATGGAAAAGGACTGACTGAAAACACCTCCTTCGTGGATCTTCTCCGGCGGATTCAGAAAGAAACCCGCCTCCTTCGCCTGCGCTTCACCACATCTCACCCCAAGGACCTGACACAGGAACTCATGGAAGCCTTTGCTGAGCTTCCCATGCTGTGCAAAAACCTGCACCTGCCCTTTCAGTCGGGCTCGGACCGCATACTTGACACCATGAACAGAAAGTACACCTCCTCCGATTATTTGAAAAAAATCGATCAACTGAGAACAATTTGCCCGGATATGGGGCTTTCTTCCGATGTCATGGTGGGGTTTCCCGGAGAGACAGAGCGGGACTTTGAGGACACCCTCCAGCTCATTGAAACGGTCCGGTTCGACAACCTCTTTTCGTTTCAGTATTCAGACCGTCCCCTGACTCAATCCAACGGCTTCTCCCACAAAATATCCAGGGAGGTCAAAGGACGCCGCCTGACTCACCTGCAGGCTCTGCAAGCGCAGATCACTTTCGAAAAGAACCTTTCACAAACGGGCACGCTGCAAAAGGTCCTGGTGGAAGGAGAAAGCCGAAGCGGTCAGGGACAGATCACGGGAAAAACCGAGCAAAACCGGGCTGTGAATTTTTGCGGTTCACTGAGTGAAGTGGGAAAACTTGTCACTGTGGAGATCAGGGAGGCGTTTTCCCACTCCCTCAAGGGCCGGCTCGTCTCCTGAATGAGCCACACCGCAGCGCTCCCCTCCCCTGTGAGCGTGCCTGGCCGGTGAGTTCCGCCTGCCGGAGCCCGCACACAGGTCAACCCTTTTCAAAAGGTCCGGCGCCACAACTTTCTTCGAATCCAATTTGATTCTTCGCCCGTAAGCTGTAAGATTGAACAGCAACCGATGCAATCTGGCAAAACAGATCAGGGCGTCCCCAAGGAGAAGCTATGTTCAAGGAAATGAAAGTGTCCGGTCTGGTCATGGACCCCAAGACAAACACTCCCATACTGGTGTTGAAAGACCTTGACAGTGACACGACACTCCCCATCTGGATAGGACTTTTGGAGGCGACAGCCATTGCCACCGAATTGGAAAAGATCCAGTTCCCCAGACCCATGACGCATGACCTCATCAGAAACTGTTTTCAACTGCTGGAGGTCACTGTGGATCGCGTCGAAGTGTGCGATCTTCGCGAGAACACCTACTATGCACACATTTACCTCAAAAACAGCAAGGGCGTGAACCGTTTGGACGCCAGGCCCAGCGACGCCATCGCCATCGCCCTTCGAACGAATGCACCCATCTTTGTCAGTGATGAGGTCCTGAGCAAATTTGAGCAGTCTGACCAGTCGGGCCAACAAGTCTTTGACCGCCGCAACCAGGAAGACTGGTCTGAAATGCTTGAAAAATTGGACCCCAAGGAATTCAGCAAATACAAAATGTGAAGGGCTCAACGCCGATGACTTGGCACAGCGAGGAACTGATCAGATTCATTCAGGTGGCTCAGGGCAAGCATCCTGCTGATCTGTGTTTGCGCAACTGCCGCATGGTCAATGTTCACTCGGGAGAGATTCAGCAAACTCATGTGGCTGTTCATGAGGGACGGGTGGTGGGATGGGGGGACTACCAGGCCCATGAAGAAATCGACACCGCGGGAGCCTACCTCTGCCCGGGCTTCATCGATGCCCACCTGCACATAGAAAGCACGCTTCTCAATCCTTCCCAATTTGCCGCCGCAGTTCTTCCCTGGGGAACCACCACCGTCATGGCAGACCCCCACGAAATAGCCAATGTGCTGGGACTGGACGGCATCGGCTATTTCCTCAGGTCAGGGGAAAATCTGCCCTTTGACATATTTGTCACTTTGCCCAGCTGTGTGCCCGCAACTCACCTGGAAACATCGGGCGCAAGACTGAGGGGGGCGGACCTGCACGCCCTTCTTCCCGGCGAGCGAGTGGTCGGACTGGCTGAAATGATGAACTTTCCAGGAGTTCTGAACACGGATCCGGAAGTCATCGATAAACTCATACTTTTTCAGAAGCGACCCATTGACGGCCATGCCCCGCAACTGAGGGGTCTGGAGCTCAATGCCTACATCGGCTCGGGCATCAGATCGGATCACGAATGCACCACTTTACAGGAGGCGAAGGAAAAGCTTGCCAAAGGCATGCGAATCATGATTCGGGAAGGCAGTCAGTCCAAAGACCTTGCTGCTCTCGTTCCTCTCGTGAATGATCACACCTGGCCCCATTGCATGTTCGTGAGCGACGATCGGCACCCGGACGAATTGTTGCGCGATGGCCACATGAACGCCATCGTGAACAAGGCCATGAGCCTCGGGCTGGAGCCGGTGCGAGCCATTGCTCTTGCCACTTTGACTCCCGCAAAACATTTCGCTCTCACAGACCGGGGGGCCATATCTCCCGGTTTTTTTGCAGACTTTTCCTTGAGTCCCACGCTCTCCCCATGGATTCCTCAAAGAGTTTTCAAAAAAGGCGTTGAAGTGGCCAGAGAGGGTCGCCTCATAGACTCCCCGGAGTCCTGGAACACTCCCGCACTCCCTTCCAGCTCCATGAGGGTGGGGACAATTTCCGAAGAAATTTTCCGGCTGAAGGCTCAAGGAGAGCGCATATTGGTCATGGGCATTCAGGAAGGAAGCCTTTTCACCCGAAAAATGACCCTGAGTGCCAAAATTGTAGAGGGAAGCGTGCTGGCGGATCCATCCAGGGACGTGCTCAAAGTGGCTGTTTTAAACCGCCACACTCCGCAGAAGAAGCCTTCCATCGGCTTTGTTCACGGGCTGGGCCTCTCGCGCGGAGCCATGGCCACCACCGTGGCTCACGACTCCCACAACCTTCTGGTGGCGGGCACTTCCGATGCGGCCATGAGCGTAGTGGCCAAAGCGGTCGAGGAGGCAGGAGGGGGAATGGCCATAGGGGCGGAAGACGGCTCTCTGGAAGTTCTGCCTCTTCCCATCGCGGGTCTCATGAGCGACCAGGCTCTGCCGCAGGTCGTCGCCTCCCTGGAAAAATTGAAAAAGATGGCCAGATCCTGGGGGTCCCCCCTCCAGAACCCTTTCATGGCCCTCTCATTCCTGAGTCTGCCCGTGATCCCCGAGCTAAAGCTCACGGACAAAGGTCTCGTGGACGTGAACACCTTTTCCACGGTTTCCCTGTTTCAGTAGCTTCTGGTCTTTGGAGCCCGATGCTCAATGTTTAAAGTTTAACGAGGAGTTTTCAATGAGTTCCATATCCTGCAGTTCCATGGACGATGTCATCAGCCTGGCAATCAGCAAAGAAGAGAAGGCCATGGAGTTTTATCAAAAGTGTGCCGAGAAAGCGAAAAACCCCGGCATCAGAAAGTTCTTTCAGGAAATGTATGAAGAAGAGGTTCGCCACAAAGACCTGCTTCAAAATCTCAACATGGCCCACATCGGTGACATCCAGTTGGAAAAAGTCCAGGACCTTCGCATCAGCGAATATCTCGTCGATGTGAAGTTCAGTGAAGATCTCTCGTACCAGGAAGCGCTCACCCTGGCCATGAAGAAGGAAGAAAAGGCCCATGCCTTTTACATGGCATGGAAAGACAGATGCCTGAACGAAAGTACGGGAAAGCTCTTCGAAATGCTCGCTGCCGAGGAACTGAAGCACAAGAGGCAAATTGAAATCATGTACGATGAAGACATCCTGGAGTGGGACTGAGGAGTCCATGGGGCCGGCCGATTGCCGGGATTTCAGAGGCATGAGAATTCATCGTTTCAGGACCGCCCTCCGCGAGTGGTGAAGGTGCCTTTTTGTTCATTTCTCCTGAGAAGCACATAGAAGGCACCTGCGCCCCCATCATGAGACCTGGCCGAAGCAAAAGCCAAAATCATTCTCTTGAGGGGTGACTGGGTCAGCCACCTGACCACCCCCTCCTTGAGCACGGGCTTTTTGTCTTTGGAATTCAAGCCTCTTCCACAAACAACGAGAACACAGCGCAACCCCCTTCCAAAGCACTCCTGCACGAACTGAATGACCTCCTCCCGGGCCTGCTCACGGTTGCAGCCATGAAGGTCCACATGATCCTGATAGCTGAACTCACCCCCCTTGAGCTTGTTCAAAACTTCGGGCGAGAGGCCCACCACAGCCCCATCGGTGTATTCATCGGAAAGGGAAAGCTCAAACTTCACCTCCCCGCAAACAAGGCCCATGAGGTGCGCATGGACCTCCCCCTCTTCCTGCGCCAGAAACCTTGCGGGATTTTGCGCGGGAGTGGGCGGAGGAATCCGCTCTCTTCGAAAACGAGGCAGGGGAATGACATCGGACATGTTTTGAAGAAAAATTTCCTCATCGTCAGCTTTTGGCAAAACCTCCCGCAGGACCTCACCTTCCTTGAAAACACGAGCTGACTTTTCCACCTTTGCGGAGCGTGAAATCTCCCGTAAATGTTGATCTAGGCCTTCAAAGGGAGTATAGAATCCCTGCATGGAAGGCTTGGGTGGAGACGAGCGGCGCATTGACCTGGCGCTTTTTCTTTTGCTGAGTCCCATATTGAAGCCTCGCTTTCCAGGAACATTTATCACAAGGCAGGGATTGAGGAAACCACCAGATGAAGCCCGTTGTTCTCATAGAATCCGATGCAGCTTTGGCAGAGTTGGCGCAGGAGCTGGTCAATGAACCGAAAATTGCAGTGGATACAGAATCCAACGGCTTTTACGCCTATTTTGAGAGAATCTGCCTCATTCAACTGTCCACCCAAAACAGAGATTACATTGTGGATCCCCTCAAGATCGAAGATTTCAGTGCCTTGAGGAACGTTTTCGAACACAACCGTGTGGAAAAGATCTTTCATGCGGCGTCCAATGACATCATGGGTCTGAAAAGAGACTTTCAGATTTGTGTGGTGAATCTTTTTGACACCTCCGTTGCAGCCAAAATGACGGGGTGTAAAAACCTGGGCCTGGCCGCGCTCCTTGAAACAACATTTGGCATACGGTTGAGCAAAAAGCTGCAACGCCACAACTGGGCCCACCGTCCGCTGGGTCACGAGGAACTGGATTATGCCCGGCTGGACACTCATTTTCTCATCCCCTTGCGTGACAAGTTCGTCTCAGAACTGGAATCCAGAGAACTGATGGAGGAGGCTCGACAATCTTTCCTCAAGGTTTGCGATCAGGAGATTCAATGCAAGCCGTTTCGCCCACAGGATTATCTGCACATCAAAGGGGCACAGTCCCTCGATTTCCATGGAAAACGAGTTCTTCGGGCTCTTTTCGTCCATCGTGAACATGAAGCCAAAAGGCGCAACCGGGCACCTTTCAGGGTTCTTTCAAATGAAGCCATGCTCCGGGTGGCGCAGCACCGCCCCAGAAGCCTTGACGATCTGGGCAAACTCAAGGGAGTTCCCAGGAATTACAGAAAAGGGAAAAAGGCCCACACCCTTTTGCAGCTGGTCAGCAAAAACATGAAAACAGGAAACGATTGACCGCGGAAGGGTCGGCAGCGCCATTGAACAGTTGATTTCTGAAGGGAAAAGAGATTTTTCCCAGGGACTCAAACCCATCAGAATTTACCTGCAGCCAGCTTTGCGAGAGCCGAATCAGCCGCCCCCCACAAGATGGCGCTGAACAGAGGACAAGCATGAACCGAACCGTCGAAATCAGAGATTGCTTTAAAAGTCATCGCCATGACCAGGACAAGGTCCGTTCCCCCCGGGAAACCATTGAGTGGGTCAAAGACCGGTTGGCTCACTGCAACATGGACGTAATGGCCAAAACCCAGCGCATCGACACGGGACGCCTTGACATTCCCGTTTACATCAGCTTATGCGGCCGGGATGCCGCAAGGTTCACGGGCACCAGCAAGCAAATGGGAAAGGGGGCGTCTCCCCTTCAGTCGGAAGCCAGTGCCATGATGGAACTCATGGAGCGCTTCAGTTTTTTCTCCTTCATCCATCAGACACCCTTTCCCACAAAAACCTATGATGAAGTGGATCAGGAAGCCGTCTCCATCGATGCATTCCTGAACTCTCTGCACGACATCACCACTCCCCCCGGACTCTGCGAAACCTTTTTGCGTCAAAGCCCCCTGCGTTGGGTCAAAGGCCGGAACCTCACTCAAAACCGTGACACCTGGATACCCATCGACTGGTTTTTCCTGATCAATGAATACAATGGACCCGCTTCGGGCAACACGCTGGAAGAGGCCATTCTCCAAAGCCTGTGCGAAGTGGTTGAACGGCATGTGGGATCCATCATCAGCCATGAAAAATTCTCCACGCCAAACATCGACCT
>PXBG01000131.1 GCA_003566995.1 Syntrophobacteraceae bacterium | reverse complement strand
TGAGCGCACCTGCCGCATGCGGGCCACATGACGCAGCACCTCTTCCACGTGGTGGAGGGCCACACGGGTGTTGAAGCATGGGCCGAAGGGACGTTCGTTGAAAATGCCGTACACGGGAAGGGGCGTGGTGTCCTGAATGCCGCTGGTGAGATCCCGTTCGCAGGCCACGGCGATGATGAGGTCGGGCCGCTGTTCCATGACGGTGCGCCTCGCCGAGGTGCCCCCTGTGGCCACGGCCATGTTGACGTCATACTTTTCCGAGAGTTCCAGGAGGTCCTTGATGGGGCACTTGCCGCAACGTTTGCAGTTGTCCGCGTTGTGCGTGATCTTCACGGGACAGTGGGCGTCCTGCAGACAGTGAGGCAGGAGGAGCAGGAGCTTCCCGGGAGGCCTTCCGTTGCGGCAGTGGGCCAGCACCAGTTCGTTGTTCACGGCCACGAAAGCATGCTGCACTTCTTCCTTTTCATACCCGATCAGCTTCCCCACCACCACGAGCACGGGAAGAAGAAAACGGGTGGTGAAGCTTCGAAGTCTCAAGGAAAAAGGGATGTCTCGCCCCAGGAGAACCACGAGGGCCAGCAGCCCCATGGAAAGGATCACCAGGCCCGCGACGGCGCCAATGGCCACCGCCATCACCCGGGGAAGCATTCCGTGGATTTTTTCCAGGCCGTAATAGGGCACGAAAAAGGATAGAGCCAAAAAAAGCAGGAGGAGGACACCCGTGAGCAAAAGAAGGGAGACGATGGTGACCTTGGCTGGTCGCCGCCGGGAGGAAGTTTTTTGCCTGGGTTCTTTGTGGGGTGTGGACATGCTCCGGATTATCCGCCAGTTTATTCCATGAAAATTAAGAGGCAGCAAGGCCTCACGGGGTTCACTGAAACCGGGAACCGCGGGGCGCGGACCGGCCTCGCAGAAATTCTTCAGCCTTCATTCGGCGCTGACCTTCCAGTTGGAGCATGCCCACCGCCAGTGCACGCCCGTCTCCCCCCAGGATGACGAGCCCTTCCCCGCTGGCCCCCAGCAGTTCTCCCGGCAAGCCCTCGCCGGCCCATGGGAGGAGAGCGGCCTCGAAGAGCTTCACCCTTTTCTGACCCAGGAAACCGTAGGCTCCGGGAAAGGGGTCGAAGGCCCGAATGCGGTTCACGATGCTTTCCGCGGGTTCCATCCAGGGAACGCGCAATTGCTCTTTGGTGACCGGTGGCGCGTGAGTGGCAAAGGAATCGTCCTGCCGGGAAGGCACGATCTGGCCGGAAACCCACTTTTCAAGGGTTGACACGAGAAGCTTTGCCCCCAGAATGGAGAGCTTGTCATGAACCCTGCCCACGTTGTCTGAAGGCTCAATGGGCAACTCTTCCCGGGAGAGCACGGGTCCCGTGTCCATGCCCGCATCCAGGAGCATGATGCTCACCCCCGTCACCGGGTCTCCCTCCAGAAGGGCGTGTTGAATGGGGGCCGCCCCCCGGTACCGGGGGAGAAGAGACGCGTGCACATTGAGCACTCCCAGGGGAAAGCAGTCGAGCACCTTTTGAGGCAGAATCTGGCCATAGGCCACCACCACCGCGCACTGAGCCTGAAAGGATCGAAGGTGTTCCACCACCCCTTCCCGGCGCAGCCGTTCCGGCTGAAATACGGGAATGCCTCTCTCCAGGGCCAGCTGTTTCACGGGGGATGGGGTCACTTTTTTGCCCCTTCCGCTGGGGCGGTCGGGCTGCGTCACCACCAGCACCACAGGGGCCCCCGCTGCAAGAAGTCCCTCCAGGGTGGGAAGAGCAAAATGGGGGGTTCCCATGAAGATGATGGGGGGAAGGTCGGGCATGTGCAGCGAGTCTCCTCATTGGGCCGGTTCGGTGAGGGCTTCCTTGAGTCTTTTTTTCCATCTTCTCTTGAAGAGGTCCCGCGCCACCAGGCCGAGGCGGTCGATGAACAGTTTCCCGTCCAGGTGGTCCATCTCGTGCTGCAAAACAATGGCAAGAAGGCCGCCCGCTTCAATTTCCACGGGCTTGGCATGCTGGTCGAAGCCTTGCACCGTGACATGCTCATGGCGCCTCACCTTGTGATAATAGTCGGGAACGCTGAGGCACCCCTCTTCGTAGGAGGTTTCCCCTTCCGTGGCCACAATGACCGGGTTCACGAGGACGATCAGCCCGTGCCCGCAATCGGGCCGCTGAAGATCGATCACCAGGAGCCGCAGAAGCTTTCCCACCTGGTTGGCAGCGAGTCCGATCCCTGGCGCCTCATACATGGTTTCCACCATGTCGACAATGAGCTTGCGAACCTCCCAGTCTATTTTATCCACAGGTTCCGCAATGCGGCGCAGGACCGGGTCGGGGTAGGTGCATATGTCCAAAAGAGCCATGGATCCGTCCTCGATGTGATGATGAGTTTTCGCCGCAGATTGGCTTATTTCCGCAGCCCATAAGGATTTTATTGTAAACACAAGCACCATAAATTTCAACTGGAACACCCCGCCTCAATTCTTTGCGTGTGAGAGGGCTTCCTTTCTGGAACGACCCGGCATAAGGAAAACTGCACTCTTTTTTGACAAAGGCTTGACACCCCCGTCAATGGGCAGGGTGTTCCTTGTGGGCTCCCGCACACCGGGCCTGCCTCACGGCCTCATCTGAATGCACGGTAGAACAATTCTTTGAAAGATTCCATCCTCCAAGCGGCATGCAAATTGCTCTTCGTTTAAGGCACCTCCGTGTCGCGGCGCAAAAGAAAATTTTTCCACAAATCCATGCTTCATGAGGGAAATCATTGAGGGGAAGGCCCGAGTTCCGCAGAAAAATTGGGATGCTTGGGCAATGTTCGGTCCCGGTGAACATACAAATTTCTAAATTGTCATTTTGAGTGAAAGACTCATAGCAGGGAGACAACAGTGAAAAGCAGCTTCGATTCAGCACACCATTTCCGCAAGGGGTTTCACACATTCCCCTACCCCTTCATGATTCAGGACACGGAAGTGGAGGGGAGCCTCGATGTGAGCATCATTGTCCCAGCCATGAATGAAGAGCAACCCATCTCCCCGGTGATCTCGAGAATTCAGGCGGCCATGAGGGGAATCAACAGATCCTACGAAATCCTCGTGGTGGACGACGGTTCATGGGATTTCACGGGAGAG
>PXBG01000055.1 GCA_003566995.1 Syntrophobacteraceae bacterium | reverse complement strand
AGGGGTTCGCACTCATCCTGACCCTGGGGGCCATAGCTGCCGCGGCAGCAGCCGAGTCGGAGACCTCAATCCCCGTGGTCGCCGGACTCGTTTTGAATTCGGACGAACAGAGAGGCAATCAAAACATTCACTGGGTTTTTCTGGACATCCCCTTTGAAGTCCAGTTTCACTGGCTGACCAGGATCCTGCCCGGCGTCAGAAACATCGGGATCATGTACAATCCTGAAAAAACAGAAGAAAAGATCCAATCAGCTGTTTCCATTGCAAGAAAGCACGGACTCAATCTCTACCCGCAAAAAATCGAGAGGCCTTCGGATATTCCGGAAGCCCTGAGCTTTCTCTCCCGAAGAGTGGACGCGCTCCTCGGCATTCCCGACCAGAGCATCTACACACGCCAGACCACACAACACATTCTGTTGTTCTCACTGAGAAACAGGATCCCTTTCATTGGCCTTTCGGAAGCATGGGTTCGGGCTGGAGCATTTTACTCCCTGGACCGTGATTACAGGGATGTGGGGCTGCAGAGCGCTGAAAAAGCAGAAAAAATCCTTTCCCAAGGAAGTGACACTCAGCACGCAAAATCCTCCTTTCCGCGAAAGTTTGTGTATATTTTGAACCTGAAGACAGCCGGCCACATGCGAATCGCCATCCCGGATGAAATCATCCAGGGTGCGCACAAGGTCTACAGGTAGCCAAGGGAGATCCATTCATGGCAGGCAAAAGACGGCTCGGGCTCGTTGGTAAGTTCAACTTATTGACCATAAGCCTCATCCTGCTCACTTCATTCGGAATCACATTTTTCATCATAAAACAGGAAATGCAGCAAAATTACAATACCCTGCTGCACCATGGAAAAAATCTTGCCACCATGGTCTCCCTCAACAGCGAATACGCCATCTTCACGGAAGACAAAAACACCCTCTCACAGGTGGTGGAGAGTCTCACGGGCCAGGAAATAGCCTACGTGGCCCTCTGGAGCAGAGACAACCGCAAGCTCATTGAAAAACACATGGGCACTGATGTGGGCCCGCCGGACATCATGAGCATGGGGAGTGCCCTCGAAGCGACGGTCACCCAAGATTTCCTGAGCAGAGTGAACGGGAAACGATATGTCAACATCACCACTCCCGTTCAAACCCGCCCCAGCTCAGACATGAACCTGTTCGTCAACCGGGTCTCAGAAAACGAAAGCGCTGAAACCATCGGCTGTGTCCAGCTGGTCCTGACCCTGGACATTCTTCACGAGCAGATTCGAAGCTTTTTGATGTCTACCATCATGGTCACCGCCATCATAGTGGCCCTGGGAGTGGTCCTGACCCTGACCTTCACCCGACGGATCGCCTCGCCCATCAAAGACCTGGTCCACGTGACCCAGGAGATATCCGAGGGAAACATTAACCACTCCATTGCCATGAAGACACACGATGAAATCAGCGAACTTGCCGCGGCCTTCAACACCATGCTGGAAAGGCTTCGGGAATACCGCCAGCAGGTGGAGGAGCACCAGCGAACCCTGGAGGAAAAAGTCAGGCAGCGAACCATCGAGTTGGAAAACGCCATCGAAGAAGCTCAGATCCTTGCCCAGAAAGCCTGTGAAGCCAGCCGCGCCAAATCCCAGTTTCTCGCAAACATGAGCCACGAAATCCGAACCCCCATGAACGGTGTGCTCGGCATGGCCGAACTCCTGCTCGACACGCAGCTGAACGAAAAACAGCGAATGCTCGCAGAAACGGTTTTGAACTCGGGAGAATCACTCCTGAAGGTCCTCAACGACATTTTGGACTTCTCCAAAATCGAGGCCGGAAAACTCGAACTGGAGCACGTGAATTTCGACCTCAGAAACTGTGTGGAGGAGGCTTCTGAACTGCTGGCGGAGCACGCTCATAAAAAGGGATTGGAACTGATCTGCCACGTGCAGGAAGAAGTGCCCACAGCCCTTGTGGGAGACCCCGGACGGGTGCGTCAGATCCTCATCAACCTCATTGGGAATGCTGTCAAGTTCACAAGTGAGGGAGAAATCGTCATAAGAGCTTCCCTTTTGAAGGAGGATGAACAGTCCGTTCAGGTAGGCTTTGCCGTATCGGACACGGGTATCGGGATTCAGCCCCAGGTCCAGGCACACATTTTCGATGCTTTCTCCCAGGCCGATGGGTCCACAACCCGCAGATTTGGTGGAACAGGCCTGGGCCTGGCCATTTCCAGGCAGCTGTGCCAAATGATGGATGGTGACATATCCCTGGAGAGCACTCCCGGTGAAGGGAGCACATTTTATTTCAGTGCGACTTTCGAGAAGCAGAAAAAGACCATTGAACCTCTGCGCTCCCCCGCGGGGGACCTGAAGGGCCTCCGTGTGCTGGTCGTGGATGACAACGCCACCAATCGCAGTCTTTTGCACCACATGGTGATTTCCTGGGGCATGAAAAACGGCAGTGCCGAAAACGGTCCGCAGGCCCTGGAATTGCTCCGCAACGCCGCTTTGAAGGGGGAACCCTACCACGTGGCCCTCCTCGACATGATGATGCCCGAGATGGATGGCCTTGAGCTGGCCAGGGCCATCAAGTGCGACCCGCTCATTTCCGGCGTTCACCTGGTCATGCTCACCTCCGTGGGCCAGTTCGGCGATGCTGAAGCCGCACGCAAAACGGGCATCGAGGCCTATCTGACCAAACCCGTGCGCAGGTCCCAGCTTCATGGAAGCCTTCTGGCAGTCATGGGGTCCGACGCCCCTTGCCCCATAGCCCCCGCCTCCACAAACCAGCACTCCGGAAGGGACGAGTCCCTGTCCCCCTCCCGCATACTGATCGCCGAGGACAACCGCGCCAACCAGCACGTCGTCAAGGGCATGCTCGAATCTCTCGCCTATGAAGCCCATGTGGTGGAGAATGGAGAGGAAGTTCTGGAATCCCTGGAAAACACCCATTATGACCTCATTCTCATGGACTGCCAGATGCCCCTCATGGATGGCTATCAAGCCACGCACCTCGTCCGAGAGCGGGAAAAAAGAAAGAACCTGCCCCGCATGCCCATCGTCGCCCTGACAGCCCACGCCATGGAAGGCGACCGGGAGCAGTGTTTGAACGTGGGCATGGATGATTATCTGAGCAAACCATTTGTCCGGGACCAGCTGCGCAGAACGCTGGAAAAATGGATCGGGAGCAGGAACGGGCTGCGATGCCCTTCCATTGAAATCAGCAGTGTTCACGGCCATCGGGATAAAAAGAAAACCTTCACCTCAAGGGACTCTGACGGGGCCGGGGAAAGCGTCATCAACACCGCCGTATTGGACAACATTCGTTCTCTCGGAATTCCCAAAATTCTTCAAGAACTCATCGAAATCTACCTGGCCGACACACCCAGGCTCATGAACGATTTACGGGAAGCAGTGAAATCCAAAAACACCTCCGCCCTGAGAATGGCCGCCCACAGCCTCAAGTCCAGCAGCGCCAACTTGGGAGCCAACCGGTTGTCCGCCCTCTTCAGGCACATGGAGGAAATGGCCCGCTCTCAAAACCTTCAGGGCGCAGACGATTTTCTGGCGAAGGCGGAACAGGAATATGATGCGGTGCAAAAAACTCTGCGCATGGAACTTCAGGGAGACAAAGAACCATGACGACCCACTTTGAAGCGCCCCTTGTAATGATTGCCGATGACGACCGAATGGTCCGCTTCATGGTGAGTCAAATGCTGGGAAAGGACGGCATCGCCGTTTGCGAGGCCGAGAACGGCAGGGAAGCCGTTGGCGTTTTCAGGGAACACAGGCCGGACATTGTGCTTTTGGACGTCATGATGCCCGAACAGGACGGGTTCACCACATGCGAGGTGTTGCGAAGCCTGCCCGAAGGGGAGCATGTTCCCGTGATCATGGTGACAGGACTGGAGGACGTGGAATCCATTCGCAAGGCCTATGAGGTGGGGGCCACGGATTTCATCACCAAGCCCATCAACTGGGTCATTCTCGGCCAGAGGATTCGCTACATGTGGCGCGTCAGCCTCATGAGCCACAGGTTGCGTGAAAGCGAGGAAAACAAGCGTGCCCTTCTGGACGCCATCCCCGACATGATGTTCAAGCTGCATGAGGACGGCACCATCATGGACTTCAAAGCCCCCAACGATTCGCGCCTTTCCCTGTCATCCTGGGAAATCATCGGAAAACCGGTCAATGAAGTCCTCTTCATGGAGGCCCCGCAGCAGGCAGGCGCCCGCATTTCAAGAGTTCTGGAAAACGGGAGCACTCAAATTTTTGAACACCGGTCGCAGCTGGGGGGAGAGTGGCGCCACTACGAATCGAGGATCGTCAGGAGCGGAGACAGGGGAGCCCTCGCCATGGTGAGGGATGTGACGGAACGCAAGGAAGCGGACGAACAGATCGTGCACCTGGCATACCATGACAATCTCACGGGATTGCTCAATCGGCACCGTTTCAGGGAACACCTGTCCCAGGCCATTTCACATGCTGAGCGGTATGGGGGGCTCCTCGCTGTCCTTTTCCTCGATCTTGACCGTTTCAAGCGAATCAACGACACCCTGGGCCACAACACGGGAGACCTTCTTCTCCAGTCGGTGGCCGAGCGTTTGCAGGAGTCCGCCCGCGGGAAAGACTTCTTCGCAAAGACAAACCCGGGACAAGGGGGAAGTCTCATGTCCCGCCTTGGAGGTGACGAATTCGTCGTGCTGCTCACCGAAATCGATCACATTCAGGATGCAGCCAAGGTGGCTCGCAGAATCCTTGACAGTCTCTCCAGGCCCTTTCAACTTTCGGAACATGAAATTTTTATTTCCGCCAGTCTCGGAATCGCCATCTATCCTGCGGATGGCCAGGATGCGGACACCATCATCAAAAACGCCGATGCGGCCATGTACTGCGCCAAGGATCAGGGGCGAAACAATTTCCAGTTCTATACAGAATCCATGAATGCGGCCGCATTTGAACGGCTTTCCATTGAAAACAGCCTGCGAAAGGCCCTGCACCGGGGAGAATTCTGCCTTCACTATCAACCCCAGCTGGACACTCATTCGGGGAAGATTGTGGCTGTGGAGGCGCTCATTCGATGGCACCACCCTGACCTGGGACTGGTTCCTCCCGGTGACTTCATTCCCCTTGCAGAAGAAACGGGACTCATTGTTCCCGTGGGGGCCTGGGTCCTCCAGGCTGCGTGCGAACAGATCAGGCAATGGCAAAAGATGGGCCTTCCCCCCTTGCGCATGACGGTGAACATTTCCAGTCGACAGTTCCGGCAAAATGACCTGGTGAAAAACGTTTCCCATGCCTTGGAAACCTCGGGCCTGGACCCGAAATGCCTGGAACTGGAACTCACGGAGAGTGCCATCATGCACAACACCGACCTGGCCATCTCCATGCTGCGCAAGCTCAAACTCAAGGGCATTCGAATCGCCCTGGACGATTTCGGAACGGGCTACTCCTCTTTGAGCTATCTCAAACGTTTTCCCATAGACGTGGTCAAGATCGACCGTTCGTTTGTGAGGGGGCTGAACAAAGACGCTGACGATGAAGCCATCACCCTGGCCATCATCGCCATGGCCCGCAGCCTGAATTTGAAAGTTGTGGCAGAGGGTGTGGAAACAAAAGAGCAGCTCACTTTCCTCCGTGAACACAACTGTGATCTGGTGCAAGGCTACTATTACAGCCCTGCCGTACCCGCGGAGGCCATTGAAGCCCTTTTTTCAAGCCCCGATTCCGGTTCCACTCAATCGGAATGATGGAATGACAGGGATGCTCCATTCCCCGCGAAGGGCCGGACCCAGGAAAATGTGCAGGAAATGCCGAAAGGATCATGAGGGGAACGGGGACGGCCCGTGTCCGGTATCTGTTCCCGGCCCAATGGGCGAAGACAGCAAAAACCTCTCAGGGAATTCCCTGTTCTCCATGCCCCTGATGGCATTTCTCAGGAATCAATGCCTGATTCCTCCTCCATGATCTTTGCCACCATGTCCTTCAAAAGCCTGTAAGCGCCCAGTTCCATGGCGAAGTGAACACCTATCCCCCTCTCTTCCACGCGGACAACTTTTCCTCTCACCTTCACCGACGGCTCGGGTGCCGAAAGAGGAAGGGCGATCTCCACCTCAATCATTTCCTGCAGGGGAACCCCTGAACTGGTCAGGAAGAACATTCCGTTGACGCTCAAATCGTGAATTGCGCCGGGAATGTTTTGGCCCAGGTAAGTGACCCGCGTTTCCGCATCGGTCCTCACACGCACAAAATGGCGCTTATCCATTTGACATCCCTCAAAAAAACATAAAACCGCAAAAAGGGTTGATGAAAACATGCTGTGATTGGGTAGAATTGACACCATGCAGACTGCACATGGAACAAAAGGGGACCGTGATCCCCGCCTCGAAAAAGAGAGTGCAAACAGAGTCTCATCGATAAGGAATCGAACATGGTTCGAAGGGTCATGCACATGGACATGGATGCTTTCTACGCTTCGGTGGAACAGGTGGACAATCCGCACCTGAAGGGAAAACCTGTCATCATCGGTGCATCAAAAAGGGGCATGGTTTCAGCCGCTTCCTACGAAGCACGAAAGTATGGGGTCCATTCAGCCATGCCCGTTTTCCAGGCTCGAAAACTATGCCCCAACGGAATCTTTCTGCCGGGCAGAAAGGAACGTTACAGGGAAATATCACGAAAAATCATGGCAATGCTTCAAAACGTCTCCCCCCTTGTGGAACAGGTATCCATCGATGAGGCTTTTGTGGACATTTCAGGGACAGGGGCTTTGCACGGGCCTCCAGGAGAGCTGGGACAGAAGCTCAAAGCCCGGATCTTCAAAAGCACTTCACTGACCTGCTCCATAGGCATTGCCCCAAACAAGTTTCTTGCCAAAATAGCTTCGGATATGAAAAAACCCGATGGACTGACGATCATTGAGGAAGAAGAAGTTCACTCCATGCTCGGCCAGCTCCCCCTTTCCAAAATTCCCGGCATCGGAACGAAGACGACCACTTTTCTGGAGCGCCTGGGCGTGAAATCCCCGGCAGACATTCTCAGGCACCCCCCCGCTTTCTGGACTCAAAAGCTGGGCAAGGCGGGCTCACACCTCTACAGGATGGCCCAGGGGATCGATCACTCTCCGGTGACACCCTCTCCGGTCATCAAGTCGTGCAGTGCCGAAGACACTTTCCCGGAAGACACGCAGGACATGGGCCTGGTGAAAAAATGGCTCTTTCACCAGGCAGAAACGGTGGCAAGAGAGCTGCGGCACAAGGGTCTCAAAGGCAGAACCATCTCGCTCAAGGTGAAGTTCCGGGATTTCAAAATTGTCACGAGAAGCCTGACACTGCCCGATCCCACCAACTGTACGCAAACCATCTACGAAGGGGCCTGCCGTCTCCTGGAAAGACTTCACACCTCCGGAAAAATCAGACTGGTAGGGGTGGGTCTCGCAAACTTTCAAAAAGGCCCTCAACAGATGAATCTCTACTCAAACCTTCACACCCTCCGCAGTGAGCGGTTGGACTCGGCGATGGACAAAATTCGGGAGAAATATGGAGACGAACTCATCAAAAAAGGATTGATCATGGACCTGAATCCATGACCCGACTCCCCGGGAAATCAGCCCCTGACCTTCACCCTTTTTTCCAGCCGGTCCGCAATGGCGCGCAAAGCCAGACCGGCCGCACTGCCCGGAGACTGCTTCAGGAGAAGCTGCTGAGAGCGGACGGATCGTGTCACCGCCTTGTCGTGAAGAACAGATCCCAGGTGGACGGGATTCACTTGCAGGAACCGGGCCGCCACCCGTGCCAGGTTTTCAAAGATCTGGAGTCCTTCTTCCTTGGACCCGAGGAAATTCATGACGATGGAGAAGCGATCACATCCATGGTCTTTTGAGAGAATCTTCATGAGGGCATAGGCATCCGTGAGGGATGTGGGATCGGGACTCACCACGATGACATTGTGCTGGGCAAACGTGTTGAACCACAGGACCGATGGACCTATTCCCGCAGCCGTATCGAGAAAAAGACAGTCAAAGTGGCGACCGACATCGTCCAGGAGTGCCCCAAGCCTCTCATGTTCCCCTGGTCCCAGCGCCGCCATTCGGGCAACCCCGGAACTGGCGGGCAGGACGGCAAAATGGGAAGTGAGAAAAATAACAGCCTCCAGGGGATCTCCCTCCCCATTGAGCAGGTCACGCACGGATGCCACGGGATCCAGATTGAGCAGGACGTCCACGTTGGCCAGGCCCATGTCACCATCCACCACCAGAGTGCGCAATCCCTTTTGAGACAGGGCAAGAGCAAGGTTCACCGTGATGGTGGTCTTGCCCACACCCCCCTTGCCGCTGCTGACGGAAACCTTGACCGGATTGTTCTTCTCAACCATGAGAGAGGAGTCCTGTGAAATGAAAAAAGAGAGACAAAGGGGCCCTGCAGGGTCACCTTGTAAATCCTGCTGAAAGGGCGGCTCTTGTCCCGGGAGTCTCTTTCCGGCTGCCCTCGGTGCAGGCCTGCTTTTTCAAAAAGACCACCGCTTGATAAAGAGTGACGCTCGCTCTTCCTTCTTTAACTCGGTCGAGATCCCAAGACCACTCTCCCCTTCGCTGCAGCACACCCGATTCCTGCCTTTTCTTTTTGCTTCCAGGAGAAAGGCATCCGCCCGGCTCAGAAATTCATCCAGGGAGAACGCATCCCTCACCCGGCACACTTCCACGCCGAAACTGGCGGTGATGGTGATTTCCCGCCCATTGACTGCGATGGGGGTCTTTTCCAGCATGGATCGCAGTCGCTCCGCAATCCGAACCGCCTGGCTCAATGTGGTTCCAGGCAGAACAAAAGTGAACTCTTCCCCTCCATATCGGCAGGGAATGTCCGTGAGTCGAAGATTTTTTTTCCAAAGGGCACTCACGGCCTGAAGCACGGCATTTCCTGCCTGATGTCCATGGAGATCGTTGATCAGCTTGAAGTGGTCCAGGTCCGCCATGATGAGGCCCGTTGGCTGACCGGTGCGCCGCGTCCTCTCCATTTCCCGGTGAAGGGCTTCCCGCAGATGGTTGTAATTGTACAGATCCGTGAGAGTGTCCGTTTCCACGAGGCGGGAAATGTTTTTGAGTTCCTCTTTCAAACGCTGGTAGTCTTCGTAGAAAGCGCAGGTGGACTGAATCACAGGACAGATCCACTCCGTTGTTTTTTCCTGATCCACCTCAACCTCCCGTCACGCGCAGAGTACAGTTGGAGCAAATTGCACAGGCCATCCCGGCCTTCAGGAAGACAGACCCGGAACGTCTCCCACCCCGCGAGCGCGAAGCGAAAAAATTTACCCGCATCTACGGTGAAACAATCCGCCTTGCAACGCATGCCGTGAATTCTATCCTTTCATCCACCTGCACCGTGTCAGGAAATGGCGGCGGAACACCCGCAGGGAAACGCCATCAAAAAATCAATTCTATATCGAAATGACTCTCCAGTTCAAACCATTCACACATGCAGGGTTGACTTAAAGGCAAACCTTTCTCTATGTTGCCCTCCACTTGACGCATGTTCGCTTTGGATAAACGCGGTTTCTTAACACAATGATTCTGTCCATTCACCATGAGGAGACACAAAATCGATGGCCCCCTTTGAGAGAGATGAGTGGGTTTTACTGGTGGCACAAAAAGGCAAGAAGTGGCTGGTTCAGATACAGGAGGCTCCCTTTTCCACCCACCTGGGAACGGTTCACATGCAGGAAGTGGTGGGACGTGAGGAAGGGGAAGTCCTGGAAACCAGCAAGGGGGCAAAACTCTACCCCTTTCGCCCCACCCTGGAAGAATTCATTTTTGCCATGGATCGCAGAACACAGATCATCTACCCCAAAGATCTGGGAGCGATGGTTTTCTACGGCGACCTTTATGCGGGCTGCACTGTTCTGGAATCGGGGGTGGGATCGGGGGCGCTGAGCCTCGCGCTGCTGCGCGCTCTCGGTCAGGGGGGAAGACTCATTTCCGTGGAAAAGCGGGAAGAGTTTGCCCGCATGGCCTTCCGAAACATTCACCGCTTTCATGGACATGCACCGGAACATCACCACCTGGTGGTGGCCGACATTCAAGACTTCAGTCTTTCGTGCAAAGTCGACCGCGTTTTTCTTGATCTGCCGGAACCCTGGCATGCGGTGCATTCCGTGTCCCAACTCTTGAGGGAAGGAGGCCTGTTGCTCAGCCTGAGTCCCAACGTGGGCCAGGTGCAACTGATGCACAAGGAGCTCAAAGCGAATGAATTCGCCAACACGGTCACTTTTGAGCTTTTGCGCAGAGACTGGAAGGTCGATGAGAGAAGAGCCCGCCCCATGGACCGAATGGTGGCTCACACAGGATTCATCACCGTGGCCAAGAAGACACCCGTGGCCTTCCAGTCGGGAGGTGAACACCCCTGACCTTCACTTGCCCGCGGGGCCATTCGTTCACGGAAAGTCCAGGGGAAGTTCTATCTTCAGACGCGTTCCACGGGAGGAAGTGGAGTCAAAAGAAAGGGTTCCATTGTGGTCCTGAACGATGTTTCTTGAGATGGGCAGTCCCAGGCCCGTGCCGGCGGACTTGGTGGTGAAAAAGGGGTCGAATATTTTTTCCTGAAGATCCTGGGGAATACCCGGACCGTCATCTTCTATGATCACCTGGGCATGGGTGAGAGATTCACCGGAGCTCACCCTCACTGTTCCTTCATCTTCCAACGCCTCCAGGGCATTCTGAAGGAGGTTGAGAAAGACCTGTTTGAGCTGGTCCGGATCTCCCGAGACCATGAGGGGACTGCTGGAGAGATCGACCTCCAGCTGCACTTCTTTGCTTTGCAGCATGGGCTCCAGAAGGGCGATGGTTTCCCGGAGCACCTGGTTCAGGGAAATGGAGCGCTTCTGTCGGGTTCCCGTGGGGCGGGTCACCAGGCGAATGCTGTTCAAAAGCGTCTCCAGCCGCTGAACCTCATCCACGATGATCTGCAGCTTGTTTCGATCTTTTTCACTGTCCTTGAGCGCCTCGCAATGCTCCACCTGCCGGGCAAAACCTCCGATCAACATGAGAGGCTTGCGTATTTCATGGGTGACCTGCGAAACGGCCTTGCCCACGGCAGCCAGTTTTTCCATGAAGCGGAATTCCCGCTCCAGGTCTTTCCGTTTGGAGATGTCGCGAATCACAGCGGTGAAGTAGAGACGGTCCTGCGTTTTGGAAACGGAATAAGATATTTCCACGGGAAAACTCTGGCCATCCTGTCTCAATGCCATGCATTCCCGGGATTTTCCGATCACTCGTGAAACACCCGTGCTGATGTAACGCTCAACGTACTGGTGGTGCACACTTTGATGGGGATCGGGAATGAGGACGGAAACATCTTTTCCGATGACCTCAGAGCCCCTGTACCCGAACATTTCCTCCGCAGCCCTGTTGCACATGAGAATATTATGATTCTCATCAATGGTCACGATGGCATCGGAAATGGATTCCAGCACATCCCATACCAGTTTTTCCACAAGGGCTTTGTTGTTGTGTATTTCAGGGTGAGAAACCATGGGAACTCCTGTGAATCCCATCTGCACTGCACTCAAAGGTTTTCAGGGTTCAGAAACCTGCATGCTCACAAGAACCTGCCGAAGATCATTCAGGCTCACTTCAGGGTGTTCGACCACTTCTCCGATTCCCACCGGCAAGATGAAGTGCAGCTTTTCACCCATTTTTTTCTTGTCACTTTTCATGGCTTCCACAATGGCATCGGCGCTGAATGCCGAGGGACACTTTACGGGAAGCTGCCAGAACTCACACAGACTCACGAGCCGGCTGGCATGGCTCCCGGAAAGTTTTTCAAGCCTGAGAGCCAGCTTCGCCGCAGCAACCATTCCTATGGCAACCGCATCCCCATGGCGCATCTTGTAATGACTCAAGCGCTCCAGGGCATGTCCCACCGTGTGCCCCAGGTTGAGAACCCTGCGATGGCCCGATTCTTTTTCGTCACCTTCCACCACCCGCGACTTGACCATGCAGGATTGGGAGACAATCTGCATGAGGGCTTCCCTGTCACCTCGCAGGATGTCCTCCTTATGATTTTCCAAATACTTCCAGAACGCCCCGTGACCGATCATTGCCGTTTTGATGACCTCGGCCATTCCCTGCCTGAACTCTTCCCGAGGAAGGGTCTCAAGAAAACGCACATCCATCCAGATGGCTTCGGGCTGATGAAACGTCCCCAGGAGGTTCTTGCCCTCGGGAAGGTCCACCCCTGTTTTTCCTCCCACACTGCTGTCCACCTGAGCCAGAAGGGTGGTGGGTATTTGATAGTGTGGAATTCCTCTCATGTAGATGGAGGCGAGAAAACCGGCCACATCCCCCGTGACACCGCCCCCCACGGCCACCAGAACACTCTGGCGGTCCGCACCCTCATGGACCAGCCTGCGGGCGAGGTCTTCCAGGGCAGACAAAGTCTTGTTGGACTCCAAAGCAGCAAAAAGTATGGGTTCACTCCCCTTCCCTCCGGCTTCGATCAGGGGAGACAGTTTTTCCCGCCACCGACCCCACATTTTCTCGTCGCAGATCCAGACAGGCCTTCGCTCGCCAAACCGAATCTTCAGTTCCCCGGACAACCGCTCCAGAAGATCGTCTCCCACAAAGATTTCGCTCGACCTGGCCGGCATTCCCGGAAGATTGATGGTAAAGTTCATGGAAAATTCCTTTGAAAAAAGGGCCGGCCTGGTCTCATTTCCGATCTTTTCATTCATGCATTTTCAAAATAAAGTGCCTGAGGTTTCTGGTCCCTGCGGTGGCTGAAGACAAAAGCGTCAAGGCTGCTCTTTTTTCATGAGGCGGCCGCTTGCCACTATAACCCCTTGCGGAAGTGAGTCACAAGAATTTTTGGGGATTCATGATGGGCCCCTCTGAGGTGAAACCTTGCCACTGAAAGATCTCTTCCAAAAACAGAGCGCTGACCTGGCTGAAATCAAAAAGAATTTCATCATCCATGGCCAGGTGAAAGAAGCGGAGCTTTTGAGACTCGTTCATCTTTCCAGCAAAGGCGAGAAGGAAATCAGACCGTTGGCCACAGACCTCCTTCTCGCACCACCCTCTTCCAATGAAATCCGTTACTATGAAAAACTGATTGAATGCCTCACCAGGAAGACCAGTTCCCCCCGCAAACTTCCCATGCCGGTCCTGGAGTTTCTTCTGGACACTTTGGTCATGACGGAAAAGCTTCCCCCTGAACCTGAAAAGGCCCGTTTCTTTGAGCGCCTCCTGAGAAAACCCACTGAAGGACTGCTGCAAAACATGTTCTCAAAGCCTTATCCCCTTCAGCCTTTTCTCCGGTTTCTCTCCCCACGCGCTTTCATCCGGGAGTCTCGGCATGTTTTCCGGCCAAAGAGCCTGTCACGCTGGCGAATCCTCAAAAACCGCCTCCTTTCGTCCTCCCCGGGCCCACCTTCGTGGGCCCGGAACACGCTCAGAGACCTTGCACCCCTGAGAAGCACGAAAGTCATGGGCAAAGACGGACCCCAAGGCGGGGGAAGCTGGCTTCTGAGGGGCCGTGTTCTCCTCGCCCCTCCCGGACGGATTCACACCCCCGGCCACCTCCCCCCTCTGAAGCAATCACGATGGAGCGGCCTGGGCAGCAAAAAACTGCAAACCTTCGACGAAATCCTGCATTTTCAGGGGCTTGAACTGGAGGCCATGAGGAACCTGTGTGTTCAGGTCAGCCGTCAGACAGGCCGCGTGGTGCTGAGCCTGCACAACGCCACACTGGGCGCCGCGGGCGGCTGGGCTCACGACCCCCTCAGCCGCCACTTTTCCCACAGAGCTCTTTTCCGGGATTTTATCAGGGAGGCAAAATCCCGCAGAGCATGCCTGCTGCAACAGCATCAGGCGTCCATGGATGCGGCAGAAACCTTGGAAGACATATGGGATCAACGCATCCTTCATCCCAAAATCCGCCAGGCTCTGTGGGAAAGCAGAGTAAGGGCGGAACTGGATCACAGGTTTGAAGAAGAGTGGCAAAAGCATCTCAAGAGGGCTTTCGCTTTGATCCCTTCTGACAAATCATCTTTTTCCGAAAATTCATCCCCTTGTGTTTGGCCTGGCCCCCTCGCTTTCCATCAGCGCCCAGCCATTGAACATCTCCTGACCCAGGCCCATGAGAGGGGAAAAAACTGGAAAAGAAGTCTGCTTTCACTGGGCGGTTTCATCCACTCGGGCCAGAAGCTTCTTGATCGGGGCAGGCTCCATGAACTGGTGATTCCTTGGATCGACAAGTTTTTCATCTCCTCCAAACGGAGGGAAGACCAAACCTATCTGACCCTCCTCATAAAATGGCTGCATCATTGGGGAGGACAACCCTTGATACTCTTTTGGGAAGACACGGGACGGGCTCGGGAACCAAGTTTTTTTCTGGCCCTTGAAGAGATGAAAAAAGGGGGGCACTCCATGCGGGGCATTGGTGTGTTTGACAGCCACGGTTCCTCCAGGCGAGAAGAAGCATCCGGGATCATCGCCGCTGAGCACAAAAATCATTCATTTTTTGCCCTGCGCCCTTTCACGGACACTCATCACCCCTCCGGCTTACAGCAATTGCTGGAAAAGGGCGCTTCCCCCTCCGCGAACACCTACGACTCTTCCTGGAAAGACGATTTGTGCTTTCTCTATGCGGGCACGCAGGTTGCCGACCTCCTGTCCATTCAAACGACCCCTGAAAACTGGACCCCCTGGGTGCGGGTGCATCACGGAAAAGTTCCCTTTGGTCAGTACCTGCGCTCAAGACTCCGGCAGCAGATCGGCATTCACCCCGTGAAAAGAAGGTGCGTGGATGCGGCATATGCCCGCTGGGCCAACCTGGAGTGACCTGAAGTGCCAAAAACCGGTTGACTTTATTCTTTCTTTAAATTTAATTTCGTCAGATGTATCATAGAGATATGCCTGCGCGGGTCATCAGCGCCAAGAGATCCCGGTGCGGGGAAGTGGCATCTTCATGCAGGGATTGCCGGCGATTCATTCAACGGTGCAATTTTCACTGTTCATTGATTCCTCAGCGCCTCAAGAGAGTGCACCCATCCGAATCGGGTTCCCCCTCCTCTGAGAGTGCTGTGTGTTTCTTGAAGGATATTTCCGCAGATGAGCAACTACCAAAAACAGCGCGAACGCATGGTTCAAACCCAGTTGGCCGCCAGAGGCATTCGGGATGCCCGTGTTTTGGAAGCCATGGAAAAGGTGCCGCGTCACCTTTTCGTGGAAGAAGCCATGCAGGAGCAGGCCTACAGCGACCACCCCCTGCCCATTGGAGAAAAGCAGACCATCTCCCAGCCCTACATCGTGGCTCTCATGACGGAGGCACTGGAGCTGAAGGGCCACGAAAAAGTTCTGGAACTGGGCACGGGCTCAGGATACCAGGCGGCCATTCTGGCTGAACTGGCCGAACGCGTTTTCACCATCGAGCGAATCCCCAACCTGGCCTACCGGGCCAATCAAATCCTTCAGAAACTGGGCTACAAAAACGTCATCGTCCGTGTGACTGACGGAACGCTGGGTTGGCCTGAGGAATCGCCCTTCGATGCCATCCTGGTGACTGCAGGGGCCCCCAATATTCCTCAGACCCTGGTGGATCAGCTGGCCATGGGAGGAAGGCTCCTGATTCCTATCGGAGATCGCCTGTCTCAGGAACTCATGAGGGTGGAGCGAACGCCCGACGGCATCACCAAAAGCACTCTTGGAGGGGTCCGTTTTGTGGATTTGGTGGGGAAGTGGGCATGGGAAGCATGACTTCTCAGCCCGTCCATGTTGGAGTCACGGAGGCCGGACAGTGCCCGGAAGACATGGAAGCGCTTGCGGAGGAGGTCGGCAAAGAAATAGCATCCGCATGGCTCAATCGACCCACCTGGCCGCTTCTCCGGCCTTGAAGCTGATCTTCATGATGAGACGTTTGATGCGCTGATTTCAAATCCTGTATGAGGCACCAGGAACTTCCCATGAAAAAAATCGCAGATGTGAATCAATCCAGCGAAATGGACCTCGGTGACGGGGGTGTGGTTTCACCCCCTTCAGCCCCCGGGAATGAGGTCGACACTTTGATCAGGCAGATGGCCCAGATGGCCTCCACCGCAGCCTCAAACGAGCGCATATGGCGCCATTTCGCCGACATCGAACGCGCCCTCTTTCGAACGCGGGACCTGAACCGCCTGGTGGAAGATTTGCTCAGAGAAATCAGAGACCGCTTTGAACTGGATCAAGTGGTTCTTTTGCTGTGCCACCCCGACCTGCGCGAAAGTTTTTTTCCGGAACTCTCGAACGAGGGAACGTCTTTGGCCCGGGGAAACTGGATCCTTCCTTTCCCCAGCCATATCTGCGCTTCCTTTTGCCAGAAAAATCCCAGGCCCGTGCTGGCCGACTCGGAGGATTTGCAGGAACTGCTCTCCTTCTTTCCCAAGGCCTTCGCTTCTGTGCAGTCGGGTGTTTTCATTCCCCTCAGTGTGCATGGGATCCTTTTTGGAGGCCTCCTTTTGGGAAGCGGAGACCCAAAGCGATACCAGCCCAATGACGCCACGGACCTTCTGGAGCATCTGGGCATCAAAATCGCCCTTTGCATGGACAATTGCCTTGCCTATGACAGAGTCAGAAACTTCGGCACCACCGATACGGTGACGGGACTCCTCAATTATTTTGAAATCCATTCCATCCTCGAAAGAGAATTTCGAAGAACCCGCCGAAAGGGCACCCCCCTCTCCGTTCTCGCCATAGACCTCAACTTTGTTCATGAACACGGACCTTTCAACATGGCCAACGAGGTCCTGAAACACTCTGCCTCCCTTCTCCAGGCCATTTTGCCCGCGGAAGAAACCTTCCTGGCCCGTTATGGAAGCAGTGAATTCCTGGCCGTACTTCCCGGAGTTCCAGAAAGTGAAGCCGCGGAAGTGGTGCCCTATCTGACTCAAATGATACGCAAAGCTCCTTTCAAGCACCAGAACACGGTGATCCTCATACAGTCCGTCATGGGAGTGGGTTCAAGCCAGGAAGGAATGTCTTGTCCCCAGGACCTTCTGGACATGGCCTACTCGGACCTTCACCGAAAAAAGCTCTCGCTCACCCACACCGTTCACAATTCGAGAGGCCAAGGCCAAACAAACCACACCTGATCCACTCCATGGGGCAGTGAAAGCCATGGGGCAGTGAAAGGGTGAGGGACTCCTCACGGGGTTTTGCAAAAAACACAAAAAAACCCTCGCGATGACTCTCAGGCCTCAGGGGTTTTTCAGGTTGCAATCACACACCACTTGTGTTAGCTGAAGGTCGGTTGCGGGGCGTAGCGCAGACTGGTCAGCGCACCTGCCTTGGGAGCAGGGGGTCGGTGGTTCAAATCCACTCGCCCCGACCACCTAAAAACTCAGGAAGTTCGGAGACTTGAGCCCACTCTTGCAGTGGGCTTTTTTCATGCCCGCAGGGGAATGGCTAACACTTTGGATCACTTTGTCAACCTTCCAACTCATACCTCTTTTTGGTTGCCCGGCCTTCACAGAGGAATGTTTTTCTTTGGGCCAATGTGCTTGCGGACAATGCCTGCGTTTGTTAGTCTATAAGTTATTGAGAGCTTTTCTGAAAAAAAGAGATTCACGATCCTTCGCAATCTCCAACGCTTTTGCGTTGCACTCCCCACCGTTGAGAGAGAAAAGAAATTCAAGAAAACTCGTTTTTCCCAATCTGACTGGTCCGCTTCCGGCTTTGCTTATCACAAACCGTGAGAAAACCGGGGAAAAGCTTTATGCCGCAACAAATACGACCATCAATGAACCGAAGAAGATTTCATGGCCATGTCCACCCGGAAACGCCTTTTCAGGGTCTTCCTGAAAAAGCTCCTTCTTCCGCTCCCTATTCCAACAGGGCTGATCCAAAAAATGCAGCCCAGCCCGCATCGGACCACTTCTCAAGAATCGCGAACAAAAAATGGCTCAAGACCTGAAAAACCTTCAGCAGCTGCTTGACCATATTGCCCGAATAGCCACCGAACAGGAGCGGGTTTCCCTGGAAAGAGTGGTGGAGGCAGTGGGTAAAAGGTCATTCGGCCCCTTGTTGCTGTTGGTGGGCACCATCCTGGCTTCCCCCCTGAGCGGCATTCCGGGCATGCCCACGACCATGTCCATCTTTGTCTTTTTGATCGCTGTGCAGCTGCTGTCGGGAAGAAAGCATTTCTGGCTGCCGCAGTGGCTCCTGAAACGTTCCGTATCGGCAAACCGGCTCTTTAAGGCCATTCAGTGGCTTCAGCCCTCCGCACGCCTTATCGATCGCTGGGTGAGGCCCCGCTTCACCCTGTTGGTGGGAAGCGTCGGCACCCATATCATCGCCATCCTTTGTTTGCTCATTGCCATGGGCACACCGGCCATGGAATTGGTGCCCTTTTCCGCCACCATTGCCGGCTTTGCCCTCACCACTCTGGGACTCTCCCTGGTCGCCCAGGACGGACTTCTGGTGTTGATCGCTTTCACCTTTGCAGCCATCACCTTCGGATGGATTTTTTTCTTTTGATCAGCCCGTACCTGAGCCCCCTGCGAGTCGTTTTCGAAAAACGGCTCCAAGGAGCAACAAGACGGTGAGGACGATCAACGGCAGGAGGTTTTCCATGTGGATGGACTCCCCCTCGGCACCAGCCGCCACCAGGGCATGTACGGCATTGGCGTAAACGAGCCACTTTATGGTCAGACCCAGAATTGCCGCTGAGAGAAACTTTTTCAGGGGCAAGCGGAGCATTCCTCCCCCATAATTGACGACCGAGTGAGGAAAGCCCGGCAGCACCCTGAAAATCAGCTGCGTCAAAAAATCCTGTCGTTTTTCCAGTATTCCCATCAATCGCCCGCCACGGTTTCCCGGTTTCCAATTTGTGCCAACCCAGCGTGCAAATACATATGCGGCCAGGGCCCCCAACACACTGCCAGTGGTCAGGAGGGCCGTGGCCACCGGCGGTGTGAAAAGGGGAGCGAAAACCCAAAGCATGAGGGAGCCGGGCAGCGCAAAGGCATGAAGAAGCACCTGCAGAATCACCAGAAGTGCAATGGTGACCGGATGCAAGGTGAGTTCTCCCGCCCATTCCAAAACTTTCTGGGGGGCGATGGGCTGCCAGACGGCCACCCCCAGGCCCGCGAGCAGAAGCAAAATCATCACCGTCAATCGGCATTTCTTCCACCATTCATTCATCCTTCTGGCCTTTGCAGGTGTCAGGTAGTACCCGTCGGTTCACGTGCATTCATTTGCCATATTCGGTGAGCCTCCTTCTGATATGATTCCCACCAGAAGTATTAACGGCTCACACTTGCCTCAAATGACTTTGAATTCAACCTCAGATTTTTCGCAATACTCAGCGATGAAAGCCAACCGGCGAACATTCTTCTTTTTTTGAGAAACTCATCCTCATTCACCAGGCAGGAAAAGACGGGAAGAGTGCTGAATCCAATGAGGAACCATAGCAGCCGATGGCCGAAAAAAGCGACCGGAAGAAAAAGTCCAGACCGATCCGGGACATTCCGCAAAACAGAGGGAAAAGCGAGGCAAAAGGTTCTCTTGCATCCTTTTGCGGCTGAAACGATCAGCCATTCCTCAGAAAATGCAACCTCGGAATTGAAGCCAGACCCAAAACCTGGAAAAGGGAAATGGATTCTGCTCGCGGAAGACGAAAGCATGGTTCGCGACATGGCGCAAACCATCTTGACGCTTCTGGGCTTTGAAGTTCTGACCGCTTCCGACGGGATGGAGGCGTTGGAGGTTTTCCGCCAGCACCACAAGACCATAAGCTGTGCCATGCTCGACCTGACCATGCCACGCATGAATGGCTGGAAAACCCTGTCTGCTCTCAGGGAAATTCAACCTGACCTGAGAACCATTCTCACCAGCGGCCATGACATGCTGGCCGTGATGCGATTCAACCATCCCCATCGACCTCAGATTTATCTTCAAAAACCTTATGGCTTGACAGAATTGCAGGAAGCTCTTCAAAAACTCCTTCATGAAGAGACACGCTCAGCCCTCATTCTTTAAAGGGACACCTGTGCAAACGGCAAAGGCCCACCGTGGAGTGGGCCTTGCAGGGTGAGGTTTAAGGGCGGTGACGCTCCATTTTGAATCTGTCCATGCAGACCATGGACAGAGCATTCCCAGCGCGGGCTGACAGGAAAACCAGCTGTCCCCGCCTTCTACACCTTATTCCTCGAAGTAGGTCCAGGTTTCCTCAAACAGCTCGGAAACACGTTCCACTGCGCTTTCGAAACCCTCTCTCGCCTCTTCCCACATGCCATCATTATTCTCTCTGAGCTCTTCCAACTGCTCCGCGAGCCTCTCTCTTTCGGCTCTCAACTCAGCAAGAGACTCTTCAGCTTCAGCCCTTGTGTCTTCGGCAAGATCAGCTGCTTTTTCCTCCATTTCCTCCATTCTGTTGTCAAAATCCTCGAGCCAGGCTTCCATTTCCTCTATGTACTCTTCCCTGGCGGATTCATCCATCTCATCACGAAGCTCCTCTGCGGTTTCTTCCGCTTCTTCCCGCAGTTCTTCCGCTTCTTCCTGCATCTCGCCGATCATGGTCTCAGGGGGCGCCTCCGCTGGTTCTTCCCTTTCCCCACAAGCCATCAAAAAACCCACAAGAGCCAAACTCACGAACATCATGCACAACAATCGAAAAATTTTCATGATTCTCCTCCTATTCACTGTTGCATTGACAATTTTCGCCACACGCGGGAACAGCCTCCCTGGCTGTCCCCAAAAACAAACGGCAACCTCCCTGAACCCCTCTCAGATTTTCCCGCAACCCCCACGCACCGTGAACCGCAAAGAGGCGGGCAACGGGAAAACCGGAGAGAAACCGGTCAATATACCTGAAAAGCCACCCATTGAGTTCCGCTCTCACCGCCCATGAACCCAAGGAAAATGGGGCACCTTTCATTTGAATCTGGACATGGCCCTGTCCAAGGCATTTTTGAGGTCTGCCGCTGCCTTTTCAGCCCCTTTCCTGGCAGATTCCAGCGCCTCGCCACCCGCACTCTGCAGTTGGGCCAGTTTGCTCTTGAGGGCATCCCTTCTCGCTTTCAGCTTTTCCATGTCCTCGGAATACTCAATCCTGGCATCGGCCCTGGCATTCTCTGCCTTTGATTTCAGGAGTTCGATTTTCGCATTCCATTCCTTCAGTTGCGCTTCCAGTTTTTCACGAAATGCATTTTTATCTTCCAATCTTTTTTCCTTTCTCAGGGGGTGGACTTCCATCCGGTGAATCGCCTGCTTTCGAGCCCTCCAGGCTCGCTCCCGGATCAGGCAAAAAGACCCGTGCTCTGAACTGTCTGCACCTGTGTGTCAAATCATGAAGCCAGAAAAATGGCACCGCTCGCTGTTGGGTTTAAGGACGTGCACTGAGACTGAATTGAACTCACGATGAAAGCAGCATAGCTCAAACAAAAAGGATGATCAAGCCTGCCGTAGACATGCTTTCATGGATAAATCAGCAGGGATTTTCTTTTTTTCAGGAGGTTCCTGCAGCGGGGAACAGAATTTGACCTTTCATGGGCTACGTTTGAGTTGCTCCTCAACGGGCAACCCACCGCCTGCCGCCAAAGTTCTGACATGCTATCTGTTGGATATGTAAGGCAAAAGAATGAATTCCAAGCAAGGAGAGTTTGCGGGAGAAAACAGTTCCTTTTCCAGGGCGCCCTGGGAACAGGGAAGGTCTCGGCCATATGAGGCCCCCCCTGTTCACTCCGTCCCTTGGGTTCTGATCACTCGGGAATGAGATCATAATAATAAATCATGGCGTCTGACCGGGAAATGATGCCGATGACCCGGTCATTTTCCACGACGGGCAGGCGCCCGATGTCGTGCTTGATGAGAATCCGCATGGCTTCGGCCACGCTGTGCATGGGGGTGACAGTGATGACCTTTCTCGACATGAACGCTTTCACAGGAGATTTCCACTGTATTTTTTTGTTCAGCTTGTTGAGATCGCGCCTGGAGATGATTCCCACGAGCTTTTCTCCTTCCATGACGACCATGCCCGAGTACCCTTTTTCGTCGAGTATGGAGGCCAGTTCCTCCATGGGCGTGTCCGGCGACACACTGTCCACAGGAAAGGACATGAGATCGCTGATCTGCACGGGCAACTGGCGATAGTCCTGAATGGCCTCTGACAGCCAGGTCTCAATGCCGTCGGGATTCGCGGACTTGATCATGGCTGAGCCTGCCCCCGCATGGCCACCTCCCCCCATGACACGCATCACGGCTCCCACGTCGAAGCTGTCCACACCGCTTCGGCCAATCACCATGCAGCGGTCTTTGCGGGCGTCTCTGAATATGCCGAAGGCCACATCCACATTGACAACATTCCGATACATGCTCACCACTTCTGCGAGACCGGGCACGTGTCCTTCGATGTCCATCTTGCTGAGGCTCATGCGGTAGCCATTGAGCTTGATTCGCTTGGTGTCGGCGAGCATGCGGAAGAGAATGTCCTTTTGCTTGGGGCCATAGGTGGGACGAAGGATGGTCTGGATCACCTTCAGGTCCGCATGTTTCTCCAGCAGATAGGCAGCGGCACGCAAGTCTCTGGCCGTGGTGGAAGGAAAGGTGAGGTGTCCCGTGTCTTCATAAATTCCCGCCAGAAAGAGAGTGGACTGAATGGGAGAAATTTCCACACAGGCACTTCTCAGGGCCTCCACCAGCAGCGTGGATGCGGCTCCCACCGCATCCTGGCAGGCCCAGGCGGGATGAATGTCTCCGATTTCCGGGTGATGGTCCCACACATGCACTTCAAGATCTTCCCTCTCCATGAGTGGCCCCACCCCTTCCAACCGTATCCAGCGGTTGGCATCGACCACGACCAAACTCGTCACACTGGCGAGGTCAAGATTTTTTATGGTGTCAAAAGTGAAAATGTCCTTGTGGATGGACAGGAAGCTTCGCACATTGGGGTTCACGCTGGTGGGCATGAGGGGTGTGGCCTCGGGATAGAGCAGAGAAGCCGCAACCAGGGAAGCCAGTGCATCAAAATCTACATTCTTGTGAGGGACAATGATCTGCAAAGTCAAATCCTCCTTGTGGCCCAGGAAGTGCGCGCATGACTGAAAGGGGGAAAGGAAAGCAGGCCAATGCTGATGCATGCTGACTTCCCCCTCAACCTTCCGCACTCCCTGTCAGGCCCCGATTCTATTGCGCGTGTTCAAAGAAACGGCTCCTTTGGGGAAACGCTTGTACATATCGTCACATTTCCATAGTATCTCAAATAAAATTGCAAACCAACGGCAAGAACTCTCTCTCAGCCCATTTGCCCCTCGCTATTTTTTGTGGCAAATGAAAGGGGAGACGTGTAAATTTATGCACTTAGTGATTGATTTAACATGGCCTCAGGAAGGTTTTTTCCCGTACAGAATTCCCCGGTCTTCATGGGAAGGATTCAATGCAAATTCTTTTTCAATGGCTTCGGCGCCACTTTTCAGACCCTCAAGTGGTCGTCCTGCTGCTTTTTTTCCTATTTGGAATAACAGGGGTTTTTCTCCTGGGCAACGTGCTCGCTCCCGTTTTCGCAAGCCTGGTGATCGCCTACCTTCTGGAAGGACTTGTTCGCATGCTGGAGCGCTGGAGAATGCCCCGCATATACAGCGTCTTACTGGTCTATCTGCTTTTCCTGGCCTTCCTGGCTTTCATCCTCATCGGCCTTCTCCCCCTTCTTTGGCGGCAAATCGAACAGCTTTTCCTGCAATTGCCCGCTATGATTTCCTGGGGCCAGCGGGAACTCCTTCAGCTTCCCGAGCGCTATCCCGAATTCATCTCCGCACAGCAGGTGATGGATGTGATCGATGCCCTGCGCCGAGAGCTCACGACACTGGGACAGCGAGTGCTCTCCATTTCCCTCGCATCGGTTCACATTCTGGTGAATCTGACTCTTTACACCTTCATCGTTCCTTTCCTCGTGTTCTTCTTTCTCAAGGACAAAAACAAGATTCTCCGCTGGATCGTGCATTTCCTTCCCAAAGACCGAAAGCTTGCAGAAGAGGTTTGGACGGAGGTGGACTTTCAGATTGGCAATTATGTCCGTGGGAAGGCTTGGGAAATCCTGATCGTCTGGGGGGCGAGCTACGTGACCTTTTCCATTTTGAAGCTCGATTTTGCCATGCTCATCAGCCTCTTCATCGGCCTTTCCGTTCTCATTCCCTACGTGGGCGCCACCGTCATGGCATTTCCCGTGGCCATCATCGCCTACTTTCAATGGGGATGGGGACCCCAGTTCACAACGGCCGTCATCGCCTACCTCGTGATCCAGCTCCTGGATGGCAACCTCCTGGCTCCCCTCCTTTTCTCCGAAGTGGTCAACATTCACCCCGTGGCCATCATCGTGGCCATTCTCACCTTTGGTGGGCTGTGGGGATTTTGGGGTGTTTTCTTTGCCATACCCCTGGCCACTCTTGTGAGCGCCACCATTTCCGCCCTGTCGAGCAGGGTACTGGCAACAGCCGAGAGTGAAATGGCCGAAAAGGATGAATCATGAGAAGAGGAACACGAGGTGACCCCGTGGCCGTGCGGGGCACATGCAAAGACCTTGCGCGGCTGGCTCATGCTGAATTTCTCTCTGCCGCAGCAACAAGGCCAGGAACACCCGCAAATCCAATTGCTCAGACCTTGACAGGCACTCCTGGCCTTGCTTCCCAAGGGGCTTCCATTTCCCGCATGCCCTGGAAAAAAAACCTTTGGGTGAATCCCGATGCCTTGGCGATCTTCACTTTGTCTTGAAGTGGGCCACGGCAATTTTGAGATGGTCCACCCAGATCCGGACCATATCCGGTATCTCTGCCGTGCCTTTGAGAATGGCCTCACACGTGAAACCTTCCTTCTCCAGGACGGATTTCCAGCTATCGGGATCATCTCCTGCCATGTCATTGATGGCATGGTCCCCCGCCACGGCCATGAAAGGCACCACATAGACTTTTCGCACCCTTCGTTCATGAAGCCCGGGAAGAAGGTCGTCCAAGGCGGGATAGCCGGACACGCTGCCCATGAAAGCATTGGAGTCCCGATTCTGCAGCACCTGATTCATGGCGAGATACAACCCGTCGGCAGGGTGCTTCTTGGAGCCGTGGCCCATGAAGATCACAGCATCTTCTTTCCTTCTTTCAGGGGGAAGGCTTCCAAGAAGGGCATCCGCCGAACGAAACATGTCCTCACGGGAAGACAGGAGCGGAGGCGCCACGAGAACCTGATCGAAACCTCTGACCATCTGCTGGAAAAGGTGAGCATTTTTATAAAGGCGATGAAACTCTTCTCCGGGAATGGTGTGCAGGGAGAGAGCGGCCACATGGGTGTAACCCTCGTCCATGAGGCGGGCCATCGCCGATTCGGGAGAGTGAAAGACCTTTCCCTGTTCGGCGAGACGCTTGCGCACAATGCCCGACGTATAAGCCCATCGGACTTCTATTTCGGGAAAGGCTTCGCGGACGCGGACGTCAATGTTGTCCAAAGCCTTGCGGGCTTCAGGCACCGTCGTGCCGAAAGCAGCCAATAAAATGGCCTTCCTGGGTTCGCGCTTTTTTCCGTGGCCTGCAGCGGCATGCCCTGACATCATCGCACAATGTCCCATGATCTATCCCCACACTTTCTGTAGTTTCCAGTTTTTTGTTTTCAAAGCAGTCCCCTGACTGCTCAGTGCTTTTCCGGACACTGTTCCCGAAGATAAAACTCCCAGGGAAAATTTGCTGTCTTTCTTTCACACTGAATGCAGGGAGACACCCAAAAAACCACCTGAGAGGCCTGTTCAAAAGTCACTGACCATTACCATGAGTCCCATTGGAATTGCCAGTTTTTTAAAAGCTCCCTCAGAGGTCTTTCAGGAGCATGTTCTCCGATCGGCCTTTCAATCGTTCTTCCAGTGTTTCCAGGGAACGGGAAATTTTTTCAACCTCACCCTTCCGTGACAGCATGAGTTCTTCCTGGCCACAATGTTCCAGAGATCGGAGCACATAGTCCACCGTGATTCTGGTGGAATCCACAGTGGGCTGATAAACGGCCTCGCTGCCAAGACCCGTTCGGGCCTCCGAGACGATGCCCGCAGACATCAGGTCGCTGAGGGCCGTCTGCACATAGACCACGGGCAGTTCCAGGGACTGGGAAACGGCGCGCTCCCCCACGGGCGAGTCACCCTGTGCAAATCGTTTCACCAAAAAAAGCATCACCGAGAGAGCGAGCACTTTTCTGGCGTAAGGACTCATTTGAGCAACGTCCATCTCGTACTCAAGAAGGTCCACATTCTGGTGGGCAAATGCGATTTCCGCCCCCACCATGACAATCATCCAGCTGGTCTGCAGCCACACCAGAAAAAGGGGCAATGCGGCAAAGCTTCCGTAAACGGCATTGTACTGGGAAACACCCACCTGAAAAGTGATGTATATGTGCTGAAAAACCAGGTAGAGCGTCCCGGCTATCACTCCTGCCAGGGTGGCTGACGTCAACTTCACATGGGTGTTTGGCATCACCGCATAGAGAAGAGTGAACAAAAGCCAGAGAACCACCATGGGCAGGAGTTCAAGGGCAAGAAAAATTGCAGGTCCAAAGAATTCCAGCAGCCGGAATCTTTCCACCACAAAGGTGACTTCGGCGACCACTATCACCGTGAGCGCGCTCGAGAGGAGAAGCAGCACGGGACAAAGAAAAAACAGGGCGGGATAATCCGTGAGCTTGCGCAGAAAGCTTCGCCCCGTCTGGACATTCCAAATTTCGTTGAAAGAGCTCTCGATGTTTCCAAAGAGTCTGATGATGGCCCATAAAAGCACCACAATGCCAACCCCAGCCAGAACCCCTCCCCGTGTGGTTTCCAGCAGATTGTGGGAAAATTCGATGATCATCCGGATGACTTCTTCCTGACCGTGCAAATGCTCGAGAAGCTGTTTCTCCAGATAACGGCTCAGGCCGAAACCTTGTGCAACTCCAAAAAGCAAGGCCAGAAGCGGCACCACTGAAAGGAGCGAATAGAAAGTGAGACTGGAGGCACGCAGGTAGGTTCTGCCTTCGGAAATCCCTTTGAATGCCAGCAGGAGTATGCGAAGAAATCTGATGGAAAAAGCCTTGATCCTGGATGTCTCGGATACCCGAATTTTCCAGAGGTCTTCTCTAAAAAACTTCCATGCTCTTGATATCATGTATGTCCTCACTTTTTCACGGGGGAGGTTTTTGGGCCCTTTCCCGAACCAACACTCACTTTGCCCTTTGAAAATAACACAACGAAAGCGCCGGCTCATGGAAAAAGGTTCAGGGTGAGACACCTCCGTCCCCCATGAGCGCGCCCCAAATTGTGCTCCCTTGTCTTGTTTGCTTGCCTTTTCATTTTTAAGCTCTATAATGATCCGAAATCGAGGGAGTTCGATATTTTGAGTTAACCAGGAATTCGGTCTTTCGCTTCGCAGAGAACGGCTCCAGATTATCCTCAAAGTAACGCACTGCAAAAAACAGAAAATGAACAAAATTGAAAGGAATCAGGAGATGGCGGAAGGCCAGGTGAAGTGGTTCAACGACCAAAAAGGCTATGGATTCATCGCTGCTGACAACGGCAAGGAACTTTTCGTGCACCACAGTGCCATTGAAGGCGAGGGTTTCAAAAGCCTTGACGAAGGTCAAAGAGTGAGCTTTGATGAAGAGAAGGGCACCAAAGGCCCTCAGGCTGTCAGAGTGAAAAAACTCTAGACCATAGAAAAGATTCAGCAGGACAGCAAACACAATGAGCCGGAGTGCAACTCCGGCTCATTGTGTTTGTGCATCCTCCGGCAGCAGCCATGAGCAAAGCTCTCCTGATCGTTTTCAACATGATCGAAAGGATTTGACAATGAACATTTACGTGGGCAACCTTCCCTTCAGCATCACAGAGGAGGAACTGAAAACCATGTTTGAAGAGTTTGGAACCATCGAAAGCATCAAGCTCATTTCCGACAGGTTTTCAGGTCAAAAAAAAGGATTTGGATTTGTGGAGATGCCCAGCAATTCTGAAGCGGACCAAGCCATAAAGGCACTCAACGGAAAACTGGTCAACGGTAAAAACATCAAGGTCAATCAGGCAAACACGGGGGGCAAGCGCCAGTCGAAGCCCAGACGCTATTAGGCTTCAGCCCCCTCCGCCCATTCCCCCGCACCTTCAAATGAGAGGGGATGAACCCGAAAAGCGGGAAAGCCGGCGTCCCTGAAGAAGCCAAGATGTGGCTCGATGCAAACCATTGCCATGGCGGGGAGAAAACATCCCCGTGTGCATTTTCAAGCCACAAGGGTGATGCGGCTCAATCCGCCGGCCATCCTCTCCACTTTGATCTGGGTGGGAATTTCATCGGCCAACCGCTTCACATGGGAGATGACGCCCACCATTTTTCCATTGGCCCGCAAGCTTTTGAGAACGGCGATCACCTTGTACAGCATCTCTTCATCGAGCGTTCCAAAGCCCTCGTCCAAAAAAAGAGACTCGATTTTACGGTGTTTCCCGGCCATGTCCGAAAGACCGAGAGCGAGGCATAAACTCACCACAAAGGCTTCTCCCCCCGAGAGAGTCTTTACAGAACGGGGCTTGTTTTCCTGTAAGAAATCCTGAACCACCATTCCCAGGCCATCGCCACATCCAAGAGAATAACGACCGCTCAGACTGGTCAGATATTGGTTGCTCTGCTCTATGAGACGATCCAGCATGAGGCGCTGCACTCTGGTGCGCCTTTCGGCCTCATCCCGCGAGAGGAGCTCCCTCTGTTCGCCCATCACCTCACTCCAGATCTTCTCCTGAGCCGCAATGGCCTGCAGTATTTCCCTGTACTCCCTATCCGCTTCGCCAAATCGGCTCAATGCACTCTCCACTTCGCGGAGCGTTCGCTGCAACTCATCTTTGCGCTTGGCGGCATCGGCCATTTTCCAGCGAACTGAGTCGGAAGACTCCTCCGCGAGTTCCCGGGCGCCCATGGACTCCAGCTCCTTTTGAGCAGCCGTGGCCCCTGACCGGGCTTCTTCCAGAGTTCTTTCAGCCTCCTGGCATCTTTTTAAAATATCCTGTTCCCCTTGCAAAAACCAAAGCAGTTCCCGCAACTCCTGCAAATTCGCAAAGCCGTGGGACTCAGCTTTCTCCAGGAGGGCACGCTCTTCCCTCTGACAGTCCTCTTCCAGCTTATGGGCCTCCTGCTTCCACTGAGGCAATGATTCGTCCAGCTCCCGCATCTTTCCGCGCAAAGATGCCATCTCCTCCTCAAAAGAAGACACCCGGGCGGTGCAGCGATCGATTTCTGCTTCCACGGCCTGGCGTTTGCCTGCAGGATCCACGGTGCTGGAAAGGCTCTCCCGTTCATGTCCAAGATCTGTCAAAAGTGTCTGCAGGTCCTGCGTCTCACGGGCGAGGCTTTGAATCTGCCCTTCAGTCTCCTCAATTTCACCCGGCAGCCTCTCTTTTCGCTTCTCCAGGGCAAGAATTTCTTCACTGCAGGCCCTGTGTTCGTCACTCTTGAGACTGTAGGCTTCATGACGCCCCTTCAGGCGCATGAGCGAATCCGTATCGGCACGGAACAGATCCTGAACCGGCGGCACCTCTTCGCCGCACGCGGTCAGACGGTTTTCCATTTCTGCACGGATGGATTTCTGTTCCTCTTCCAACCCCTGGATTCGGTCCGTGACGGTGGCCAGCTCCCCTACAGCATCCTCATGACGGGCCAGGGCCGCTTCTCTCACCTGATCCCTGGAGGCCAAATCCTCCGTCTTCTTTTCCAGAGAGCGTCCTGCGAAATCTCCCCAGAACTTGTTCCACCGGGCCGAGCGAATTCGCGACCGGATGCGGCGGACCTCTTCCTTGCTGGCCTGGATTTCCTTTTTGACATTGGCGGTGTCCGTGATGTCCCACTCCACGCCAGCTTCAGCGCAACATTTGGTCCATTCCCCCCTGAGACGCTCCGCGGTCTGCCCCCGAGACCCCAGCTTTTGAATTTTTTCATGAACCTTCGACAGTTCTTCCTGCAGTTTCCTGATTGTTTGAGTCAGTTCACGAACGTTTGCATCCAGCTCACTGAAATCGGGCAAACCTTCATCCACATAGGGATGTTCCAGCGCTCCACAGAGAGGACAGGGCATGCCCCCTTCAAGTTCGGAGCGCTCATGGCTCAGCCTGCGAACGGCGTCCCGCATTCGAATGCGCCCCTGGAGCTGCTTGAGGCCACTTTGCTCCAGATCCAGGGCCTCGAGGAGAGCGCCTTCCTCAGCCTTCAACTCTTCCAGCCTGTTTTCAAGCTCTTCGCCATAACCCTGTTGCTTATATTGGGAGCTGATCCTGAACAATTTCCAGATCACCGAAAGCTTATGGCGCTGCTCCTGAAGGCGTCCTTTCAAAGATTCCAGGGTCTCACCCTGAAGAGATTCCTCCATGCGCCGGTCCCTGGCCGCTTTGCGGCGCAGCAGCCGATCGGTGGTGTAGCGCATTTTTTGGGCCGACGCCTGGGCTCGCTTCAGGTCTTTGAATGCAAGCCGCTCCGTGTCCCTGGCGATCGCTCTTTTTTCCCGCTGCCCTTTCAAATCCTCATGAATGGACACAAAGCGCTGGCGAAGTTCCTCGAGAGCGGCCAACTGCTCTCCCAGGCCGCGGTCGCGGGTGTGCCCATCCAGCCAGCCCTGAATTTCCCGGCGCTTTGCATCCTGCTCCCCGATTTTTCCTTCAATCTGGGACTGCTCCCGCAACTTCTCGTCCCTGGCGCGCTCGGCCGCCTCGTACTGCGCCACCAGCTCGAGGAACCGTGCTCTTGCTTCTTCGATTTTTTGATCCAGCCGCGACGCACTCTCCCACTCTTCTCCATGGTCGGTCAAACGCGCGCGGGCTTCCTCCAGTTCCTCCCGGGACTGTTCGAGGAGCGCCTCCAGTTCCTGGATGCGATTGCCTGCCGTTTCGGCCTCCCTTTCCCCTGCAGCAATCTTTTCCCGAACCTTGTCCCTTTGAGCCCAAAGCTCTTCCAGAGCCATCATTTCTTCCTGAAGGGGGCTGGCCGATGCTTTCCCTTTTCCGAGACGCTGAAGATCTTCCTGCGCCTGTCGGTGATTCGCTTCCGCCTGCTCCAGCAACCAGTCCGCCTCCCGCGCCGCAGCCTTCACTTCTTCCAGCTTTCCCAGACGATTGAGAACACCCTCAAGCTCCCCTTCAATCCTTTCCTGCTCCTGTATCTCCTCCTGAAGCTGTTCACGGGATTGCCGGGCTTCCTGAACCTGATTCTTATCGGGCACCGGAAACGTTGCGGCCTGCTCCTTCAATTGCTGCAGCCTCTCACTTTCAATGGCCGCCTGACTGCGTGCGGCATCTTCCATTTCCTGGGCGATTTCAGGCCCCACGATTCTTTCCAGGATCTCCGCTCGCTCATTTTCAAGGGCGTTGAGAAATGCGGAGAATTCTCCCTGTGCCAGAAGAATGGACCGGCAGAATCGCTTGAAATCCAGGCCTGTGAGTTCGGAGATTCGACTCCTGACTTTGATCACCCGCTCTTCCAGCAGCTGATCCTCTTCGTTCGCCAGGTAAAGACTCATGCTGGGAGCATCCTGCGTTCCGTTGCCCCGCTGCAGGGACCACCGGCTTCGATAGACACTTCCTTCCAAAGAAAAGCTCACCTCCGAAAAGGATTCTTCCCCTTGCCAGTTCATGATTTCCAGCCCAGGGCCCTTCAGCCGGGTGGTCTCCCCGTAGAGGGCCAGAGTGAGCGCGTCCAGGATGGAAGACTTTCCCGATCCGTTGGGGCCCACGATGGCAAACAAACCCGTGTCGGATAAAGGCGGCTGGTCAAAGCGGATCTCCCACTCACCCTGCAGCGAATTGATGTTCTTGAACTTAAGGCCCAGTATTTTCATGGCTCTTCTCTTTCAGGTTCAACGGCAAAGACATGCGGCAAAGGAAGGCCGCACGTCTTCAGTGATGTGACTTTCCTGTTTCTCTGCTCCGCACAAACCTTTGGGTGCGAAACTTCACAACCTCAAAATTTGTGGGCATTCTACACGATTTCCATCACTCTTTTCGACTCAAAAACCCCGGCAGACGCTGCCTTCTGATTTCCCGGAAAAAGTGTCAGCGCAGCTCCATGGGTGGATGGCAATACACGCTCAAAATATCATTCCCCACGGGATGAACGAAACACAACGACTCCGCATGGAGCAGGTAACCCGCATCCCCGGGGAGAGCGGTCCCCTTTCCTGCCAGACCTCCCCCCGTGGTGTAAAGGGGATCGCCCACAAGAGGATGCCCCGCAACGGCCATGTGCACGCGGATCTGATGAGGTCTTCCCGTTCCCAGGGTGACTTCCACGAGAGAGTCCAGCTTCCGGCGCTCCAGAACGCGCACAACGCTTATGGCATGCTTTCCCTCAGGATTGAAGGCATGAATCGTTCCCAGCCGGGGATGGTGCACGGGACCGATGGGGGCGTCCACAACAAATTGATCTTTCAGAGGACTTCCACAAACGAGGGCGCGATAGACCCGTTTCACTTCCCTTTCCCTGAATGCTCGGCAAAGAGTGGACCGCCCCAGGGCCGTGCGGGCAAAGAGAACAACACCCGATGTGCCACGCCCCAGACGATGGAGGGGTGTTGCTTCAGGGTATCCTTTGCGCACCAGTGTGAGGAGGGTGTGATCGAGAAAACCTCCCCCGGGCACGGTTGGAAGTCCCCTTGGCTTGGCCAGCGCCAGCAGATTTTCATCCTCGTGCAGCACCGCATAAGCGAGGGGCACCTCGGGTTCATTCCAGGGCGGCCTTTGCCAGGTGAGCCACTGGCCCCCCTTCAAAAGGCAATCGGAGGTCACGGGGCAGTCGTCCAGAAAAATCTGCCCCCCTCTAAGGCGCTCTCTCCACACCGCCCGATCCGAGTGGCGGTATGTTCTGGCCAGGTGACTCAAAAGCCTGACCCCGCAGGCTCCTTCGCCAATTTTTTCACGGTATCGAAAACCTCCATTGAGTGCCAACGGGCCTCTCCTTTCAAGACTCCGGGAAAGATGGGGATCGCCCTTCATGCCTTTTTCCCTGACCCCATTCCTTCTACTTTGCTATACTGAGGGTTGGTTCATGCACTTGCAGCACCGCGCATGAATGTCTCATGTGCAGAACATGTCCTCAATGAAAAATTTTGCCCCAAAGGGCCAAAAGGTCCTCGGCATCGAACACTCTTTTATCTTTGAACCGAGAGAGGAAACATGACGCAGCCAAAGAAGCGCTTGAAAGTGGCCATGGCAGCCTGGGAACCGGGCAGAGTCGAAACAGGGCTTGGAACGAAAGTGGGCGGCCTGGGAGTGATCATAGAGGAGTTGCCTTCGGAACTGGTCAAAGCCGCCGAAAAAATGGGAATGGAACTGGAAATAGAGGTGCTCACTCCATGCTTTGGCCATTACGACAAGAGCAAACTGAAAAAGCTCGATCTTCAGCTGCCCGCCACCATAATGGACACGACTCTGCATTTTGAAGCCTATGAACATGTGTTTCCCGATGGACAGAAGGTCGTCTATTTCTGGGACGAGTGGCAGCTGAACTGGACCAATGCAGCGAGCATCTACCCCTCGGACCCCCAAATGGGCCTGCGCCTCTATGCCTCCACCTGTCAGGCCATGGCAGCATACATTGGGGCGAATGCTTTCGATTCCGTTCATCTGCACGACTATCACGTGGGTCTGATACCTTTCTACCTGGGAGACGAGGTCCTGCAGGACCTCCCCGTCCATTTCACCATCCACAATGCCACGTATCAGGGCATCACCCCTCTTCAGGATGGAGGGTACGCCACCCTGGAGCGCATCCATCTTCCCGGTGAAAAGCTTTTCCACAAGTATTTCGATTTTTTCGACAACCTCAACCTCATGAAAGCCTGCATGCTCAAAGTGTACGAAACGGGCGGCAAGATCACCACGGTGAGCGGGGACATTGAAGGCACATGGGGGTATGCCGCCGAGTTGCGCCAGAGTCACGCCCAGGTCCTGGCAAAAGCCCATGCCCAGAAAGGCAGTCCTCCAAGGGAGGTTTTTGTTCCAAACCGCCACCTGGACCTTTTCGAAAAGCTTCCCGTTGCAGGCATCACCAATGGCATGAGCGACAGGAACCGGCCGGAAAACCTTCCGGAACTCAAAGGGGAGGTGCTCCGAAAGCTCCAGGCTCAAAGAGGCCCCGAAAATCCCATTTTCACCAACCCCATCACGCAGCAGGAAATGCTCGCCAAAGACCACAGTTTTGACATGGAAACACTTGAAGTGAAGGGGGAGTTGAAGCGCCTGCTGCACCTGGAAGCATTCCATTCAGAACCGGCGGGCGATCCCATATTGTTCACCGCTGTGGGACGACTGGTGGAGCAGAAGAACCTGGGCCTGGTGGCCGCCATCATCGAGAGAACGCTCGCCTACGATGGTCAGGCCAGGTTCGTCCTTCTCGCTTCGGCAACACCGGGAGATGCAGCGGGGCAGGCAGTCGAAGGGGAATTCAGGCGGTTGGCCACGCTCTATCCCCATCAGGTCCACTTCTGCAACACCTTCAATCAGCCCCTTTCCAGGCTCATACTGGCGGGTGGAGACTTTTCCCTCATCCCTTCCCGCTTCGAACCCTGCGGCCTGGTGGATTACGAGTCCTGCCTGGTGGGCAACGTGGTCATCGGAAGGGCAACGGGAGGACTCACCAAAACGGCCCACTGCGCCTACCTCTATGAATGGCTGGACATCTCCGACCCCACGGGCGAAGCCATCGCCTTTTTCGGACAGATCAAAGCCGCCATCGACACCTACCGCCACCGTCCCGCCTGGCACCAGGCCCTCATGCGTGAAGCCATGGCCATCGATGCGGGCTGGGAGAGTTCGGCCCGTCAATACATCAAAATGTACCAGTACGGCTTTCTGGTCAAAGGGTGGCACCAAAAAAGACGGGAGATGGTGGCAGAATACATCCGTTCCCTTGAAAACAACCTGTCGCTTTTCAAAGAATATTTCATTCCCGGCACCAGGGAGTATGGGGACGCCCTGGATCTGGATCTCAGAAAAGCACTGGACGCAAAAACGCCCGCCCCGGAAGAAAAAGAGGCTCTGGAAGCAACTCCCGAGCGGTCCTCAAATGATACGGCGGCCAAAAAGCGCAGGCACGAACGCGCAGAAACCACTGGATTGACCACCATCAATGGGTGAAGGAGGAAAAACCGGTGCCCTTCCATTGAAGGGGAAGTGGTTCCAGCTCAAAAAATGGAGTCGAAGAAAAATGGATCTCAAAATATTCGAGCAAATGGACGCCCCGGAACTTCGCCGTTACATAGAATTTCTGCTGTGGCATTACCGTGTGGTGGATGCCTTCTGGTTTCTCAAGACAGAAGAAAAATATGGACTCACCACGGCAGAAGATCTCAACCAGCAGGTCTGGGGAAAAGCCGCCAACCTGGCAGCTAGAGACCTGAAAAAACGCTTTCAATTGGAGCAAAAGGGTTTGAACGGCTTCGTAAAAGCCCTGAGGCTCTTTCCCTGGACAGCCATCGTGGGGTATGAAATAGAAGAAAGGGAGAATGAAGTCATGCTCACGGTTCCACATTGCCCTCCACAGGAGGCACGGATCAAACAAGGTCTGGGCGAATATTCCTGCAAAGCCATGCACCACGACGAGTTTTCACAATTTGCAAAAGAAATCGACCCGGCCATTCAGGTGGAGTGCCTCTATGCACCTCCCGATCCGCACCCCGAAGACCATTTCTGCAAGTGGCGCTTCACATTGCAACGGGCGGAACGGACATGATGGACCTTTTCACTGAGGAAATGCTCAAGGGCCGCAGGGTTTGATGCACTTGGAAGGAACCTCACATAAGGAGCTGGACATGAAAGGGAAGGCACTCGCGAAGATATGCCTCGTTTTAGCCCTTGTTCTTGGTTTATCCGCCTGCGCCACGGTCCCGTACACGGGCCGGACCCAGTTTGTACTCATGAATCCCCAGCAGGAACTCTCCCTGGGACAGCAGGCCGCACAACAGGTGCGCCAGGAATCCCGGGTGAGCACCGACCCCCGCTACACCAATCAAGTGCAGCGGGTGGGTCAACGCATCGCCATGGCCGCCAATCAGCACGACTATCCTTGGTCCTTCACCACCATTGAAGACGAGAGCCTGAACGCTTTCGCTCTTCCGGGAGGCAAGGTCTTCGTCAACACGGGCATGGTGGATTTTGCCAGTTCTGACGCGCAACTGGCCACCGTCATCGCTCACGAGGTGGCTCACGTCATTGCCCGCCACGGGGCTGAACGCATGAGCCGGGTATTGGTGGCCCAGGTGGGAGGTGCAGCTCTTGCGGGAGCCTTCAACATTCAGACTCCGGCAGGACGCCAGGCTTTTGAAACTGCTTACGGCCTGGCCACCAATGTGGGCGTCATTCTCCCCCACAGCCGGTCCCAGGAGCTGGAAGCAGATCGAATCGGCCTGATTCTCATGGCCAAAGCGGGCTACAACCCCTCCGAAGCCATCGACTTCTGGTCGAGAATGATGAGAGCCAAGGACGGACCTGCCCCTCCGCCCTTTCTTTCCACCCATCCGGCCGATGAAGAGAGGTTGAGGGCAATTCGATCGCTCATCCCCGAAGCCATGAGGCATTATTCCCCCTGAAGGCATTCATCCGCCAACGTCATCAGGGCAGTGGGGAAACGGGACCATGCCCATACTTCTCCGGAGTTCATGGCCTGAAGGGATGGCCCCTTTTTTCTTCAGCATCCTTCCTTTCAGCGGGAGCAGGAACTGTTGGGCACCCTCACGGCCAGGCTCAGGTACCGGTCTTTCTCCCCATACATGAGCCTCTTGTCCACCAGCATTCCCAGGAAGGAGCTCACCGATTCCTCCCGAAGACGGGGAAACCGTTTGAGAATATCTTTCAGCGCACGGTGGGTGGTGCAGTGAAGGTAAATGGCCCGGGAACTTCCCCGCAAACGATGCACCTCGGGCTCTTCTTTCCAGCGCCTTTGCGTGATGATCAAAAAATCCCTGCCATCGCGGTAGCTCAAAATGGGACGGCCGATGTCTTTGTCCTGTAATCGCTCGTAGCTTTTCTGCCAAAAGCGCAGGGCCTGTTCCACGGGACGCCAGAGTTTTTTCTGAACCGCATGGTCTCCACGGTGGTCCTGCACCATCAGCCGCATGCCATCCACCACCCCGGAAGGCAGGATCTGCCTGTAGTGAGGATGATTGAACACGCTTTTGATCCCGAAGGACTCGAGGTCCCCATGAATGGGACTGCCGAGACCCAGCCAGAAAAAGACCTTTCGCAGAGGTCGAAAGGGCATGACGAATTCCAGAGTCCGCAGCGTTTCGTCCACATCCCTCTCATCACTGGTGGGAAAGCGCAGAAGAAGATTGGAGACATTGACGATTCCCAATTCCTCGCAATCACGCATGATCTGAAGGTTGTCCAGAACGGTGGTGCCCTTGTTCATCTTCTTCAGAAGACTCGTGCTGAGGGCTTCGATGCCCACCTGCACTTCCTCCAGGCCCGCACCCCTCATGGCCTGCAGTGCCGGGCGGTTTGTACGGGCCCGCACTTCTCCAAAGAGGCGCAAATCCTTGCCGCAATCTTGAAGCCTTTGAAACAGTTCACCCTTTTCCCCCCAGGGCAAAACGTTGTCGGCAAAGGCCAGGGAGAGGACCTGGTGGCGGGAAGTGGTCTCATCCACTTCACGCACCACCTGTTCAGGTCCCTTGGTGCGGTAGCCCTCCCACTGCAGATTGAGATTGCAGAAGGCACACCCCTTGAAATCCCCCGAACTCTGACGCTTCCTCCACCAGCACCCCCTCGAAGCTTCCAGGAGGAGAGTGGGGAAAAAACGCTTTTGAGGCTCAAAACCCTGAAGAACTTGAAAGTACTCCGAATAATCTGGCATGGGCAGGTTTGCCAAGTCCTCCAGCTGGTGAAAAGGGGGCGGACTTCCCTGGAAACGCTCCTGATTCCTGCTCGCCACACCTTCCAAGCCTTTCATGCATGCATGCCCGCCCCCCTGGGAGAGGCTTTCAGCCAGTGCACTCAGTGGCAGTTCCCCTTCGCCCAGGACCACGAAATCTACTTCAGGAAACACTTCCAGGAGGTCGCGGGCCGATGGACCGGCAAAACTGGATCCTCCCACCACGACGGGAAGAGCCGGGAACCTCGTCTTCAGCCGCCGAATGCAATAGAGGGAAGAAGTCATCTGGCACAGGCAGATGGAAAAACCGGCCAGAAGAGCCCCTTTCAAAGGAAGGTTGTCCAGGTAATGGTCCGTGATGCTTTTGACCTTTTGAGTGAGCTCGAAGAAATCGAGCCCTTTCAAAGCAGGGCTTCTTTTGCACTCCCTCCTGAAAAGCGCACCGGCCTTTTCCCCCATGCCGGGGAAAAGGAGCGCCCCATAGACCGCTTCCGCAGGCCAGGTCTTTTCGCTGATGGCCTGATAGACAGAATACCCAAGGGCCTCTGCGAGGTTCAGGTAAAAATGATGGGCTTCCACTTTGGTTTGAGGGCTCTTCCATTCAAGGTAGGACTTGAGTGTTCCCAGCTGGATGGAGGGCCTGTTGAACAGGGGCCAGGGTGCCGAAAAGAGGTGAATGTCCGAGGTTTGCCTTTCCACGTTATCCATTTGTTTCCTCTGGCTAGGTTTTCACCCTTGGCCGTGCAGCCAGTGGGATGAGAAAGCAATCCTTGAAAGATTTCTTTGAAGAAGCTTCCCTTGTGACCCATCAAAAATTCAAGGGCTTCGGGCAAGAAAAATGGCCCTTTGAGGGGCGGGATATCCTTCCACCGTGAGAGAAGCATTGCGGGGATTCAGATACTGAGGAAGTGATTCGAACGTCATCCATGGAGTGGAACGCTGTTCTTCCGTCGTGGTTTTGGTCACATCCACCAGCCGGACATCTTTGTAGCCACAGCGGGTCAACCAGGCGTGCAGAGTGAGAGGGGAGGGAATGAACCACACATTCCGCATTTTGGCGTAGCGCCCCCTGGGCACCAGCACCTGGCCCTCGGGACCGTCCACCACCAAAGTCTCCAAAACCAGTTCACCTCCGGAACGCAGGCACGATCGAAGGTCCAGCAGGTGATCCATGGGTGAGCGGCGGTGATAGAGAACCCCCATGGAAAAAACCGTGTCGAAAGCCCTCAGGCCCGGAGGAATGTCTTCCACTCCCAAGGGAAGCACAAAAACATCGGGCCCTTTCACGTAACGTTTCAAAGCCAGAAACTGCATGACATAAAGGAGATAGGGATCCACTCCCACAACCAGCTCCGCTCCTGCCCCCGCCATGCGCCAGCAGTGATAGCCGTTGCCGCATCCCACATCCAGAATACGGCGGCCTGCCAGGGGCTCCACATGAGAGCTCAAGCGTGACCATTTCCAATGAGAACGCCATTCAGTGTCGATGCGTATGCCGAAGACGTCAAAGGGTCCTTTGCGCCAGGGACACAGATGGCGCAGAAGCTCCCCGAACCGTTCACGTGTCTCACCATCGCAGTCCTGCGCATGACCCACGCAAACCGCATCCCTGTTGAGGTTCACCTGAGAAGGGGTCAGGGGGGGAAGGTTTTTCAGGACATTTTGCCAGAGGGGCAGACGGCCGTCACGTGCCTCGCGAAAGGCAGCGCCCAGCTTGCCTTTCAGCTCGGGAAGCCAACTTTCCAATGGGCCGCCGGAAAAAGTCTTGTGCATGACGTCAAAGTCGATCATTTGCGGGCCATGAGGGAAACAAAATTAAAGCACTGAAACCATACATGATGATCCCTGAAACCAGCCATCAAAAGGCGTTCCCCATGTTCTTCCAGGGACTCGGGCAGCAGAACCTTCTCCAGGGCGGCACGTTTCTGACTGATTTCCAGTTCGCTGTAGCCCATGGATTTTTTGAAAGCATGGTGCATCTCCGACTGAAAAGACAGCCGGGCGGAATCATGGAAGCGGATCTTCTCCGAAAGCACCAGAACGCCTCCGGGACGGAGCCCCTCGTAGATTCTGGACAAGAGCATCGAGCGGGCACACAGGGGAATGAATTGAAGGGTGAAGTTGAGGACCACAATGGACGCGTCCACAATGGCCACATCTTCAATGTCCGAACACACCAGGTCCACGGGAACCCCCCTGTCATTCCTTTCCAGCATCACGCGGCAACGCTCCACCATGGCCATGGAATTGTCCACGGCAACGATGCGGCATCCGCCATGCTCGATGTTTTCGCGCATGGAGAGGGTCACAGCCCCCAGGGAACACCCCAGGTCATAGCAGCGGCTTTCCGCCTGCGCAAATCGGCGGGTGAAAACACCGATCATGTGAAGGATGGTGGTGTATCCCGGAACGGACCGCTGGATCATGTCAGGAAAGACCTGCGCCACCGCTTCGTCAAACTGAAACCCCTCAAGGGGTGTGAGGGGTTTTGCATACAAGAGGTCATGAACTCTTCCACACGCGGGGCAGGGAAGATTTTGCCCGAATGACTTCAACATGGTTTTCATGATCTGTCTATGATGCTTTGGGCTTGCGGTCAGTTGTCCTCGGGCCTGCCTTGTGCCACTTCCGACAAGATGCTTTCCAGTTCGACCCTTGCCTTTTGGTAAAATTCATCTTCGTCCATTTTCCCTTCCACAAAGTCGCTCCAGCTGGAAAAATCTTCAAAGAAAAACAGTCCCACACCCACATCCCTACAGACTTTTCGGTAAATTTCGTTGGCCTTGCGAGCCCGTTGTCGTCTGTCTTCCTCTTCTTCCGAGCCTTTGTTTTCAGACTGGGAATCGATCACCACATATTTACCAAAAGATTTGAGCATATCGGACATTTCTTCCCGAGCCCTCTCCCCCAGCTGACTCTCTCCAATGGACCCCTCCACATACTCCTTCCAGCCTTCGAAATTGTGCCAGGCAGCATAATTCACTCCAACTTCCTCACAGGCCCTCAGATAAAGTTCATTTGCACGTGACGCGCGCTGTGCCCTCGCAGACATGGTTTTCTCCTTTCTCCCTGCCAGCGGATCATGAGAAGATGACCCCAAACTTGTGTCCGTGATCCCGACTTGTCAGCATTTTCATCCCATGGGCCAGCAACCTGCAGGCAGGCTCCTCACAGGGGGCCATCACCCTTCACCATGTGTTCCCTCATGCCTTGAAAATTCTTCCACGGCAGAGATTGATCCGTTTGCATCCATCCCATTCATACACCAAACATAAGCTTCATGTCTTCCCCGCGCAAAATCAGGAAGGAAAATCATCGGAAAAACATTCCCTCAGGAGTGCTCTTTCCACAAGGCATCGGCCAGGCCCGAAAGACGCCGGGTTTCACGGGAAACAGACCTCAGAAAAACTTCCTCCTTCGCACAGATCATGACCGTCTCACGTGCGCGGGTGATGCCCGTGTAGATGAGTTCTCGAGTGAGAACCGGTGCATCCCTGTCGGGAAGGATCAGAAAAACATGGTCAAACTCTGACCCCTGACTCATGTGAACCGTCATGGCATAAACGGTTTCATGCTCGGGAAGTCTCAGGAGGTGGTGAGCTCTGTAACGCCCGTTGCTGGAGGGGAAAAAAACGCGCAGTTCATTGTCTGCCCAAACATCAGGAAGGCAAATGCCCATGTCTCCGTTGAAAAGCTCCAACTGGTAGTCATTCCGGCGGATGATGACAGGCTTTCCCGCATACCAGTCACGGGAGGCGTCCACCCAGCCCCATCCCCGAAGCAACCCCTCCACACGTTCGTTGAGACTCTTTATCCCCCATGGCCCCTCGCGGAGCGCGCACAGAATGCGAAACCTTCCCATGGACTGAAAGAGAGGCCCCAGCGCATCCTTCCCCTTGGAAGGGGTTCCGCGCAACAGCTTCCGGACTTCCTTGAAATATTGACCATAGCCATCTTCGACCATGTTTTTCAAGTGGGCTTCGAAACCCAATGGGCCCCCGAGGGGATCGAACCACTTCACATCCCCGTGATCCGCCGCATGAAGGATGGCCATGGCCCCCTTTCCCTGGCGGTCGCGAACGGCCTGGCTCAGCCGTGCGATTCCCCTTTCCGGATGAAACCGATAGCTTCTTTTCAGTTGAATGATCCCGTCCTTGGGCTTTCTTCTCCCTTTCCCATCCATCTTTCCTTCCGGCCGGGGTTCACTCTTCCGGGCGAACACGGCACCGCAAAAATCTTCCATTTCCCTCATGAAGCTCCATGAGTGACTCAAGACTTCCCCCGAATCGCAAAGATCCCCAAGGACGGCCCCCGCCTCCACGGAGGCCAGCTGGTCCTTGTCCCCCAGAAGGATGATCCTCGCACCGGAAGGGAGTGCCTGGACCAGTTTGGACATGAGGGGCATGTCCACCATGGAGGCTTCGTCAATCACCACCAGGTCCAGGGGAAGTACATTGCCTCCATGATGGCGGAAATAGGGAGAGCGAAGCTGGCTGCCCAGAAGCCGATGGAGCGTGGTGGCCTTGCGGGGCATGGATTCCCGGGCATCCTTTTCCCATGTCAGTTGCTTCAAGGCGTCCTCAACGGATTCCTCGAGGCGGGCTGCGGCT
>PXBG01000035.1 GCA_003566995.1 Syntrophobacteraceae bacterium | reverse complement strand
TTCTCTCCACTCCCTCAAGCTTTCGTCCCGGGATACGGGTGACCAGCGCTCAGGCCCCTTTTCTCTCTCTTCCTGTTCCCCGAAAAGCTTCTGCACCATCAGGCGAAGCAGCTCCTGCAGGTTTTTCCTGCTGAGAGCGGACACGGGAAGCACCGGCCAGCCTTCCTTCCCATACGTGCGCACGACCCCGTTCACCCACTGATCATCGTGGACGAGATCCACCTTGCTGAGAACAATGATTCGTGACTTCCTGGCCATTTCGGGAGAATAGGCCCTCAGTTCTTTCTCGATTGTTTCATAGGGTTCCAGAATATTCTCCCCGGGCAGCTGACTCACGTCAACGAGGTGCACAAGGACCCTGGTCCGCTCGATGTGGCGCAAAAATCTCACTCCAAGACCAGCCCCCTGGTGGGCGTCCTCGATGAGACCGGGAATGTCGGCCACCACAAAAGAGGGCGCATCTCCATACTGCACCACTCCCAGGTTGGGGACAAGGGTGGTGAAGGGATAATCGGCGATCTTTGGTTTCGCTGCGGAAATGGCCGCAATCAAGGTGGATTTGCCCGCATTGGGAAGCCCCACAAGCCCCACATCCGCCAGCAGCTTCAGTTCCAAAAGCACCTCCCGGTACTCCCCCTCCTCACCATCCTCCGCATGACGTGGCACCTGCCGGGTGGAAGACACGAAGCGCGCGTTGCCCCTGCCTCCATTCCCCCCTTTAGCCGCCACCCACCTTTCCCCCGGTTCACTCAAGTCCGCAAGCACATCCCCACTGTGCAGGTCTTTCACAACGGTCCCCGGGGGAACCTCAAGGACCAGGTCCTCCCCTCCTCTGCCGTGCCGGTTCTGACCGGAACCGTGCCTTCCGTTGGGCGCCCTGAAAAGGTGGCGATAGCGAAAGTCGAGAAGGGTGTGCTTCCTGGTGGTGACCTGGAAAACAACGTCCCCCCCCCGGCCGCCGTCACCCCCGTCAGGCCCCCCGTAAGGAACATATTTTTCGCGGCGAAAACTCACGCACCCGTGTCCGCCGTTTCCTGCCTGGATCCTCACCTTCACTTCGTCCACAAACTTCATGGTGACCACCGCCATTTTCAGGGCCCCATGCCGGGACCCCGGTTCAGCTGCTCAAAGGTTCAACTGCTCACGTCTCTTTTCAGTGCAGACCTTCCCGAAAAAACACCACAAACGCAACCCCCTGAAAACAGAAAAACTTCACACCCCGCCTTTCCCCCTGAACGGCGACTCCGCCAAGGCCCGCACCCACCCTAAAAGGGAGAGGACGGGCTCCATGCTTCCATGGAAACTGGCTGGCGCAAAAGGGAGCGAAACGGAATGTGAAGTATTCAGACGATTCCCTGAAATTTCTCCGCCGAGAGATCAGAGACACCCCCCTCCATTGAAAGAGGGGGCATTCATGGGCTACAGATGCTCGGGAACAGGATAAACACTGATTTTCTGACGCAACTTGTCCTTGTGTTCAAAGGCCACCACCCCATCCACGAGGGCGAAAAGGGTGTAATCACGTCCGAGCCCCACATTTTTTCCCGGATGGAACTTGGTGCCCAACTGGCGAACGATGATGTTTCCGGCGCGAACGAATTCGCCACCGTACTTCTTGACTCCCCGCCTCTGTCCGGCGCTGTCACGTCCATTTCGAGAACTGCCGCCCGCTTTTTTATGTGCCATGGATATTCACCTCCACTTCATTGGCTCAAGTGTGCAGAAACCGCTTCGCAAGCCTCGCCGGCAGCCTGGCGCCGCCCCTTTCCCCTAGGCTTCCTTTTCGATTCCCTCAATGCGAACCGCCGTGTAATACTGGCGGTGGCCCTGCTTCTTCCTGCAGTCTTTTCTCCGCTTGGATTTGAAAACGATGATCTTCCTGTGCCGATCCTGTTCCACAATCTTGCCCTTGACGGTCACACCGGACACCAGAGGTTTTCCCACTTCCACCTGTTCGCCATCGCTGTAGAGAAGAACATCCTGAAGATCCACCGCTTCTCCCACTGCACCGGGAAGCTTTTCCAGCTTCAGCACTTTCCCCGGTTTGGCCTCGTATTGCTTACCCCCTGACCTGATCACTGCGTACATAAAAAAACCTCCGCCTCTCATTATCTCGTTCTGGGCCCCACCGGTTCACAGCATTTCTCGGTGAACGCAAGACAAAAAAAGCGGCCATGGAGACCGCCTCCGCGAGGGATGCCCGCCTGGCCCGGCTTCACATGGTTGCGTAAATGCCTTGCTTAACCAACATCTCCTGGTATTCTCTAAGCTTCTCGCAGTTGTCGAGACACTTGTTTTTGTCTTCAGCAGCGCGATCGCAATTGATGCACGGGCTTTTCAACATTTCATCTCTCCTGGTCCGGGTGAAATACTTGAAACGCTTTTTAATACTTGACATCCAACGAATCTGTCAAGTTGTTTTTTCGGCGGCAGGGCTCGCGGTTCCGGGCATTGGCGTGGTGCACTGCACCAAAACCACCCGTTCCACAAATGAGCACCACGGCGCCGTGAATCACCTTCCCGGGAACTTCCACCAGAAGATTCCCCGGAAAAACCACAGAAAACCATTCGGGCACAACCAGACTTGAAGTTGACAGTGACCCGGAAAAAAAGTAGTTTTCATTTTTGATCACGGAACAGTTTCAATGGCAATGATCCCTCATTTTCCCCAAATACAGGTGACCTCATGTTTCTCATCAGCAACCTACTCCTTGGCGTGGCCAAAATCCTTTCCATTGCCCTCAACCTCTATATGTGGGTCATCATCGCCCGCGCCATTCTGTCCTGGATCAACCCCGATCCCTACAACCCCATTGTGAGGTTTCTCTACAACATCACCGAACCCGTGCTGCACGCTGTTCGAAGCAGAATCCCGGCGTCTTTCGGGGGAATCGACTTCTCCCCGCTCATCGTCCTCCTGGCCATCGTTTTCCTGGACAATGTTGTGGTGTCCTCCCTCATTTCCATGGCCCATCGCATGGCAGGATGAGCCCTTCCCCCGCTTGTCAAAAGCTGCAGTCCCTGTGCAGCCCTTCAGTGATGGCGGTTTTTCGGGAGAGGCCCCGCAGGACCCGAAGAACCCGGGGGCCCTTGACCGGTCCACCGCCATGGCCTCTTTCAGGTTCCGGGGGGAATGCCTTCTGCCTTCCCCCGCCAGCATTCAGGTGAAACGCACCAAAACAAAAAAGGAAGAACGGTGACCATCAGCAAAGAACTTCTGGACATTCTCGCCTGCCCCAAGTGCAAGGGGCCCGTTGCGCTCAACAAGACCCAGGACGGACTCATGTGCGATCAATGCAAACTCCTCTATGAAATCCGGGAAGGAATTCCCATCATGCTCATGGACGAAGCCAAACCCCTGCAAGATCAATAGACCCTTTTTCAAACATCATGCAAAATGCCCCCCTGAACCTTTCGGCGGAACTGAAGTCCCGGCTCCTGGCAGCCATAGAGAGTTTTCCGGCCCTCTGCATCCTCACCGTGGGAGACATCATGCTGGACCGGTTCATCTGGGGCGAAGTGAACCGCATTTCCCCAGAAGCGCCTGTCCCCGTGGTGGAAGTGCTGGAAGAAACCCGGCTTCTGGGGGGTTGCGCCAACGTGGCCCACAATGTGGCGGCCCTGGGGGGGCAGGTACTCGCTGCCGGCGTGCTGGGAGAAGACCCCGCGGGCCATTCCCTGCTCCACCTCTTTCACCGGCTGGGTGCCTCCACGGAAGGACTCATCATCGAGCCCCAGAGACACACCACCACCAAAACCCGCATCATCGCGAGAAATCAGCAGGTCGTTCGCTTTGACCGGGAAGACCGCACGCCCATAAAACCAGGCTCTCTCCATAACATTGAGGCTTTCATCGAAAAAAGCCTGGCACGCATTCATGGCATCGTGGTGTCCGATTATGCCAAGGGGGTCATCACGCTTCCCTTCATGGACAGACTGAGAGTTCAGGCGGGCAAACGGGCCATTCCCGTGATGGTGGACCCCAAAGTGGAACATGTGGACCTGTACGGGAATGTGGCCGTCATCACGCCCAACCACCTGGAAGCATCCCAGATGGCCCAGGTGCGAATCACCTGCGAGGAAAGCCTGCTCAGGGCAGGACGGCAACTCATGGAAAGACTCGCGTGCCACTCCGTGCTCATCACACGGGGAAAAGAGGGCATGACCCTTTTTCTTCAGGATGGCACCGTGGACCACATCCCCACCGTGGCCCGGCGTGTTTTCGACGTCACGGGAGCGGGAGACACGGTCATCGCAACCCTGAGCCTCGCCATGGCCGCAGGGCTCAACTCCAGGGAAGGGGCCATTCTGGCCAACGCAGCGGCGGGCATCGTGGTGGGGGAAGTGGGAACCAGCGTCGTCACCAGAGATCAGCTTTTGAGCGCCGTCAATGGGCACTGAACCCGTTCTTGCAGTTCCTGGAAAGGCGGCCCCTCTGCACCGTTCCCAAACCCGGACATTTCCATGAGCGACCCCAGAGAACCGGCTCCCGCCAAACTCATTGCAGGTCTCCTTTTTTGCAGCTTCCACGAGCAAGAACAGGTGCTTCAGCGCATGACTCGACGATGGGGCCCCCTGGACCTGCTCACGGAGCCCGAGCCCTTCACCTACACCCGTTACTACGAGCGGGAAATGGGAAAGGAAATCTATCGCCGGACGGCAAGTTTCCTCGAACTCGTTCCCGTGGAAGAGCTTGTGTCCATCAAGCTCTTCACCAACGAACTGGAAAAGGAGTTCTCCCGGGAAGGCAGCCGGCGGGTGAACATCGACCCGGGCCTTCTCAGCGAGGAGCGGATCATTCTGGCCACGGGCAAAAACTTCACGCACCGCGTTCACCTCAGAAAGGGCATCTATGCCGACCTGACCCTCATCTATCAGAAGGGAAACTACCAGGAACTGCCCTGGACTTACCCGGACTACAAAAGTCCGCTGCTTCTCCACTTTTTCAATGCCACACGGCAGAAGCTCATCTTCCAGCGCAGCGGCCACATTCCACAACACCTCACCCACGCAGGAGACAGCACTTGATTCATAGCATGACAGCCTTCGGGCGCTCCAGGAAGGAGGACGAAAAGGCAGGATATGCAGCCACCGTGGAGATCAGATGCCTCAACGGCAAGAACCTGGACACGGTGTTGCGCCTTCCCAGAAACTTTTTCCCCTTCGAAGACCCCCTTCGAAAGCTGGTGGCGGGAAAGCTGCGACGAGGCAGGGTGGAAGTCTACGTGCAGGTGGAAGCAACCCGCGTGGAACTGAAGGCCTCTCACGTCAACTTTGAACTGGCCGCCTTTTACTGGAAGCAACTCCTGACGCTGCAGGAACAGCTGACCGGCGCCGACGCTCCGAGGCTGGAGCACGTTCTTCGAATACCCAATGTTTTTGAGCCTCAGGAGATGACCGCGGACTCGGGCGAACTGGGACAACTCATTCTGAAAACCGCGGAGGAAGCTCTCGACGAAGTTCTCAGGATGCGCCTCCTGGAAGGACAGGCCCTGGGCGAAGATTGTCGAAATTGCCTGGGAAACCTCAGGACCGAACTCGCCGGCATCAACTCCAGAAAGGATTCGGTGGTCGAAGAGTACCAAAAACGGTTGAGAGAAAGAATTCAGGAACTCTTGGGGGACACCCTCATGGACGAAAACCGCTTTGTCCAGGAAGTGGCCACCATGGCCGAACGAATGGACATCAACGAGGAAATCGTCCGCCTGAACAGCCACTTTGACCAACTGGAAAACCTCCTGGCGGGCGTTCACGCCGCGGAAGGAAGAAAGCTGGATTTTCTGGCCCAGGAGATGCACCGCGAAGCCAACACCATAGGCAGCAAGACGGGGGACCTGGAAACCCTTCACGCCGTGGTGCGCATGAAGAGCGAAATCGCCAGGCTGAAAGAGCAAATACAGAATGTGGAGTAGGGTCCCGGTGTGGAATGGGGAAGGAAGCCATTGAAAAAAACCTGCATGAGTGCGGCTGCCGGGCAAAATTCATGAAGAGCGGGCCGCAAAAACCAGAACAACCAAGTGAGGTCTCAGATGGATTTGAAGTTGCTCAACATTGGATTTGGAAACACCGTGCTGGTGAGTCGGGTGGTGGCCATCGTTTCACCCGCCTCTGCCCCCATGAAGCGTCTCAAGGAGGACGCCAAACTTGCCAACAAGCTCATCGATGCCACCATGGGGCGCCGCACCCGGTCCATCATCATCACGGACAGTGACCATGTGATCCTCTCGGGCGTGCAGGCTGAAACCATCGCCCAGAGACTGCTCATGGACAATAGCCCCAAGGATGTGAATCTCACCAAAGGGGAAAAAGAGTGAGCCTATGAGCCAAAGATTCGAGAGGGGCCAGCTGTACGTGGTTTCAGCTCCCTCGGGAGTCGGCAAAACCACCCTCATTCGCCACCTCCTGACGAAGCTGCCCTTTGTGCGCTTTTCCGTTTCCTGCACGACCCGTCCTCCCAGATCCGGGGAGACCCCCGGTACGGACTACCATTTTCTGAGCAGGGAGGAGTTTCAGCGGGGAATCCGTGAGCAGCGCTTTCTGGAATGGGCCGCGGTGCATGACGCCTATTATGGCACGGACGGAGACCAGGTGGCCCGGTGGCTGGAGGAGGGCTGGGATGTGCTCCTGGACATCGATGTGCAGGGCGCCCGCCAGATTCGATGCCTGCGGCCTCAGTGCCTCACCATCTTCATCCTTCCCCCTTCCATGGAAACCCTGAAAGAACGGCTGCTGAAGCGGGGCAGCGAGTCGCCGGATCAACTGGAAAAGCGGCTGTCGGCGGCCCAGCAGGAAATCATGGAGGCACCCTGGTACGACTTCATCATCGTCAACGACCTTCTCCATGAAGCGCAGGCGGACCTGGAGGCCATCTTTCGCGCCCAGCGCTGCCGGCGGATTTTTCAAAGCCGGAGGATCTCTCCCTTTCTTGCCCTGGACGAACCCTGATTTCAGGAGGCCCTCTGCCATGGAAATCCTTCGGGCTCAAAACCACCCGCCCCGCACAGTTCATTTCGTTTCGGGACTGAACGAGAATGCCCCTGCATACCGAACGGGACATAGCCAGAACGGCTTTTTTCCCCCCATTGCCGGGAGGTGCCGGGAGGGATGAAAGACAAGAGAAAGAGCAGCAAAACGGGGAAAGAACAACGGGAGCAGCTGTGGATCTGCGGCGTAAACCCAGTTCGGGAAGCTCTGAACAGTCCGGGCATGTCCATGGAAGAAATCCTCCTGGCCCGATCCGATGCCCTGGCCCGGGAAATCTCGGAAATGGGAGCGAAGCGCTCCATTCCCGTTCACTTCCAAGGCAAGGACCATCTCACCAGGACCGTGGGCCACGCTCATCACCAGGGAGTGGCCGCCCGCATGGAGAAGTTTCCCTATGGCTCCCTGGAGGGTTTCCTGCACTCGCCTTCCCAGGAACGGGAACCCCTTGTGATTCTGGACTCCATTCAGGACCCTCAAAACCTGGGGGCCCTCATACGCAGCGCCTGCTTTTTGGGAGCCAAAGGGATTGTGATCCCCACGGACCGCAGCGCGGGTGTGACCGCCGCGGCCATGAAGGTGGCCGCCGGCGGGGCCTCCTACCTTCCCGTCCTTCAGGTGGTCAACCTGGCGCGCGCACTGGAACAGCTGAAGGAAGCGGGCCTTTGGGTCATGGGCATGACTCTGGCCCCTTCTCAAATGATCTACCAGGTGGACCTCACCGTGCCCCTGGCTCTGGTGGTGGGCAATGAACACAGGGGCATTCGGCCCCTTGTGCTGAAAAAGTGCGACCTCCTGGTGAACATCCCTCCCCAGGGCCCCCTGGAATCCCTCAACGCCGCCGCCGCGGGAACCATTGCCCTGGCGGAAGTTCAACGCCAGAGACTCATGGGGTTTTCAAAGGCCTGACCCCAAACAAGGCCGTTCCCACACGAATGAGGGTCGCCCCTTCTTCGATGGCCACCTGAAAATCATGGCTCATGCCCATGGACAGCTCCTTCAGATCTTCCGGGTTTTGCGACCGGTCCCTGATCCCATCGAGCAGCTCTCTCATCCTCTGAAAAAAAGGCCGCACTTCCTCCGGATCTTCCCGGTAGGGAGGCAGGGTCATGAGCCCTTGAACATGAAGGCCTTCCATGCGGGAAACTTCCCTGTGAAGGGTTGTGAGTTCATGGGGTTGAACACCGCTTTTGCTGGATTCATCCCCCACATTCACCTGAAGGAGAACGGCAATTTTCCGGTCCAGCCTTCGTGCCGCCTTGTTGAGTTCCCGGGCCAGGCTCAAACGATCCAACGTGTGAATGAGCTGAAAGATGCCCGCGGCGAACCTGGCCTTATTGGACTGAAGGTGGCCGATGAAATGCCATTCCAGGGGCAAATCCTTCAGAAGCTCCATTTTTTTCATGGCTTCCTGAACATAATTCTCCCCCAATATGCCAACGCCCGCTTCAACGCCTTCACGAATGCTCTCCGAAGAAACGGTCTTGGTCACACCAATCAATCGAACATGGGAAATGCTTCTGCCCGAACGTTGGCACGCTTCAGCCATCCTTTGCTGGATCACCCACAGGTTTTCCTTGATGCTCTCCTGCATGACCTCCATCCTCGCCTTCTCAGTGGACGCGATCAAAATCCCTTGGGAGCCCCCGCACCCACTTCCTTCGCGGGCTCAATCACCCCATGGTCCATGAGGCACTCGAGCGCTTCAGCCAGGGGCAGACCCACCACGTTGGTGTAGCTCCCTTCTATGGCGCGCACCATGAAAGCCCCGGGTCCCTGTATGCCATAAGCACCCGCCTTGTCCAGACACTCACCCGTTCGCACGTAAGCGGCCATTTCCGCCCCTGAAAGAGTCTTGAAGCGCACCCCCGTGGTCACGGCGGACACCTGCTCCACACCCCGCTCAGCGTGCTTGAGGCAAAAGGCGCTGGTGACCTGGTGCTTCTTTCCACTGAGGGCCTTGAGCATCTCCATGGCCTGTGCCTCATTGCGTGGCTTGCCGAAGACTTTCCCCCCCAAGACCACGATGGTGTCCGCAGCCAGAACCCAGGAAGCTTTTCTGGACCGGGAGACCGCCTTCGCCTTTTCAAGAGCCCAGTGCTGCACCAGCCGCAACGGGCTGTCCGCAGGACCTTCCGACTCGTCGATGCTGCTGGGCACCACTTCCACTCGTATGCCCACGGAACCCAGAAGCTCCAATCGCCGGGGCGAGGCGGAAGCAAGGATCAGGGGCTCAAGGTTTTCATAGAGACCTTCGGACATGGCATTTTTTTCTTTTGTGTTGGAAGATCAACAGGAAGAGGGTATCTCCAGGCCAAAAAGGGAGCACGCGTTCCTCGTTGTGCCCCGGGCAACCTCCTCCAGGGAAACCTTGCGCAGCTGGGCCACTTTTTGAGCGGTGTGATGAACGTAGGAGGGCTCGTTCACTTTTCCCCGGTGAGGCACGGGCGTGAGGTAAGGCGCGTCTGTTTCCAGGAGCAGACGGTCCAGGGGAGCTTTGCGCACCACCTCCTGAAGATCATGGGCCTTGGGATAGGTGACCACCCCCGGTACGGAGAGATAAAAGCCCAGGTCAAGACACCGGCGGGCCACCGGCCAGTCCCCGGAAAAGCAGTGCAGCACTCCTCCCTTCAAGGATTTCCCCTGCGAAGCGATCACATCAAAAAACTCCTGAAAGGCGTCACGGATGTGAAAGACAACGGGCAGCTGAACGGCGGAAGCCACTTCCAGCTGAGCCTTGAAACATTCCTTCTGCACCGGCCTGGGACGGCGGTCCCGAAAGAAATCCAGCCCCATCTCTCCCAGGGCCACCACTTTGGGCTTCCCGCTGAGGGCCTTCATGTGATCCAGTGTGCTGGAATCCATGGAAAGGGCATCGTGGGGATGCACACCCACCGTTGCATGAATCTCCTCGTGAACCTCGGCCAGCTGGATGGATTTGGCGCTGCTGGAAAGGTCTGTTCCGATGGTGATGATCCGGTGTACGCCCACCTGGTGAGCCCGCTGCAAAAAATAAGGGACATTCTCGCTGAACTGAGGAAAGTCCAAATGGGCGTGAGTGTCAATGAGCATGAAAACCTCGCTTCTTCAACGCCATGACCGGGGCACACGCTGCCCCTCTCCTGACAAGCCCTCGGCTGAAGGCCGGCACAAGTCATGGCAGGAGTCTTGGAAATAGGGGAACATTTCAAAAAATCCAAAGGCCTGGCGAAGGCTTCAAAACACAGGATCCTTTTGTCTTGATCGCGCAGGACCATGCAACTATAATCATGTTTTAAAAAAATCCAAAACAGACTTTCGGCTGAGGCGGCAAACCATCCAGCGGGGGAAAGCGAGTCTGCGTGGAAATGGGGCGCTGCAAAGGGGGAAGAGAACTCCTCAAATGTTTTTCCATGAACATCAACGAGACACCCCTCCCCCTTCAGGCCCTTCCAGGGACAAGCTCTCAACCGTTCTTTGTTCACACCACCTGAAACATTCACACACAATGGGAATTTTTTAATGAAAAAGACGGGCATTGCTTTCCTGACGGCCATATCCCTTATCATGTTCAGCCATGTGCACGCAAGCTGGGCGGAAACAGTCTACAACATCAGCTCCGGCGATGTTCCCATTCGCTCGACTCCCGAGGCCACGGGGAATGTTTTTGGCAGCATCTCTCCGGGAGACCCCGTGGAGATTCGGCAAGCCAACCGCTGGGTGCTCATTGAGTTTCAGGACGATTCGGGCAACTCCCGCAGAGGATGGGTGGATTCCATACTGCTGGGCCCCAGGCCGCCCGAGGGGATTCTGGTCAAGCAGCTGGAAGAGGAGAACACCAGCTTGAAGGCCACTCTCAGTTCCCTTCAGAGCGAACGCAGTGACCTGGTGGAAACGGAAAAACTCCTCACGGAAAAACTTGCCACCATGGAAAGCGACTACGAGGAGCTGAAAAGCGGCGCCGCCGATTACCTTCAGCTCAAGGGTGAGCATGAAACCACCCTTGTGGCCCTGGCGCAGCTGCAGGAGGACTTTGAAACCCTCAGCCAGGAAAATGAAAGCCTCAAAATCTCCCAGCGCATCAAATGGTTCGGAGCCGGCGGCCTCGTGTTGCTCGTGGGCTGGTTCATGGGATGGCTCAATGGAAGGCACCAGAAACGCAAAAAATCCACCTATTTCATGTGACCTTTCCTTCCACGGGTCAATATGGAAATGACGGCCTTCCGAGGCCTGTCAGCCCTTGTTGACAAAACTTGGAGCAGTGTGGTATGCACACGAAATTCTGGAAGGCAGCCCCCGTAGCTCAGGCGGATAGAGCACGAGATTCCTAATCTCGGTGCCAGAGGTTCGAGTCCTCTCGGGGGCACCAGTCAAATCAAAGGGTTACGTCGCCATTAGATGTGGCCTTTTTTTGTTTCATCCATGCTCCACCCCATCTATAATATTTCGTTTGCATGAATCCATTGAAATTCACATGGCATGGATCGGGCATCTGATGATGGCAGGGTTTGTGAAATATCTTTTCAGATTCAAATCATTCCCTATTATCATGACAGTTAGCCGCTTGGACCTTTTTCCGGGGGCGGTTTGCCCACCGCATATTCCAGCCCTTTGCACCTTGCGGCAGGTGCAGCCAGGGATATTCTGATTTCCTTTTCTAACAAAACAGATCCCTCCTCAAAGCTGAAAGGAAAAACCCATGGAAGAGAATATCTACGAGCACTCCCACAACATATCCGAAGACGAGGTGATCAAAAGGCTGGAAACGGACCCTAAAAAGGGACTGGACACGGAGGAGGTGAAGAGGCGCCAGGAACGATTCGGCCCCAACCTCATCGCCACAAAAAAGGAAAAGGGCCCTATCATACGGTTCCTTTTACAGTTCCACCAGCCCCTCATCTACATCCTCCTGGCTGCAGCCCTCGTCACCGCCCTTCTGGAGGAATGGGTGGACTCGGGAGTCATCATGGGCGTTGTTCTCATCAACGCGGCCATAGGGTTCATTCAGGAGTCCAAGGCCCTCAAGGCGCTGGAAGCCCTCGCCCGCACCATGGTGACGGAAGCCACCGTCATACGGGGCGGAGAAAAACAGCGCATATCCGCAGAGGAGATCGTGCCCGGTGACATCGTGCAACTTCAGTCGGGAGACAAGGCTCCCGCGGACATGCGCCTCATTCGGGTTCGGGATCTGCAGGTGGATGAATCCGCCCTCACAGGGGAATCGGTTCCCGTCCACAAGAAGCTGGAAGTTCTGGATGAGGACACGGTCGTCGGTGATCGGATCAATATGGCCTATGCCTCCACCGTGGCCACCTACGGCCATGGAGTGGCCGTCGTGGTGGCCACAGGCACAAAGACGGAAATGGGGCGCATCTCTGAACTCATTTCCGAGACGGAACAGCTCCAGACGCCCCTGACCAAGAAAATCGCCCACTTCAGCCACGTGCTGCTCTATGTCATCCTTTCCCTTGCGGCGTTGACGGTGGTCGTGGGGATTCTGCAGGGCCAGGAATGGCTCGACATGTTTCTGGCAGCGGTGGCTCTGGCGGTTGCCGCCATCCCCGAAGGGCTTCCCGCCACCATGAGCATCACTCTGGCCATCGGCGTCTCCCGCATGGCCCGCCGCCGGGCCATCATTCGAAAGCTGCCCGCTGTGGAGACCCTTGGAAGCACCACCGTGATCTGCTCCGACAAGACAGGAACTCTCACAGAAAATCAAATGACCGTGCAGGAAATATGGGCGGGTCGCCGGAGCTTCCGGGTCACCGGCAGCGGCTACGACCCTTCGGGGGAGATTTTGCTGGATGACGAAGAGGTGAACGCCTCGGATTTCAACGCTCTCATGGAATGCCTCAGGGCCGGTGTTCTCTGCAATGACAGCCGCATCTACGAAGAGGAAGAACAGTGGAAAATACAGGGCGATCCCACGGAGGGAGCGCTCATCGCCTCGGGGATCAAGGGTGGACTTTCCCTGGAAGCGGTGCAAAAAGAACACCCCAGGCTGGACACCATCCCCTTTGAGTCGGAGCAGCAGTACATGGGAACCTTGAACGAGGACGGTTCCCGGAACACTCCCATAGCCTTTGCGAAGGGTTCCCTGGAGAAAATTCTCGACATATGCGACTCCTTGATGGATGCGGATGGCAACAGCGTGGAGCTGGACGCCGACGAGATCATGAAGATCAGCGACAAGATGGCCTCCAGGGGACTGCGGGTGATCGCCTTTGCCAAAAAAGAGATGAAGGGCGGAAAGGAGAGCCTGGAACATGCTGACCTGGAGTCGGGACTGACTTTTCTGGGCCTGCAGGGCATGATCGATCCGCCTCGCTCCGAAGCCATCGCATCCGTCAAGGCCTGCCACTCTGCGGGCATCAGGGTCAAAATGATCACGGGAGACCATGCCATAACGGCTTCGGCAATCGCCCGGCAAATTGGAATCGTCTCCTCCAGCAAAGCCGCGCAGCGGGCACAGGCGGCCCTGACGGGCAAAGAGCTGGCGAAAGTTTCAGAGGAAGACCTTCCCGCCACGGCGGAAGAAAAGGACGTTTTTGCCAGGGTCGCCCCGGAGCAAAAACTCCACCTGGTCAAGGCCCTTCAGTCCCGCGGCCATGTGGTGGCCATGACCGGTGACGGCGTGAACGATGCCCCCGCCCTCAAAAGAGCCGACATCGGCATTGCCATGGGACAGGCGGGAACGGATGCGGCCAAGGAATCCTCGGACATGATCCTCACGGATGACAACTTCGCCAGCATCGAGGCCGCCGTGGAAGAGGGCCGGGGCGTCTTCGACAACCTCACCAAGTTCATCGTGTACATTCTTCCCACCAATGCCGGTCAAGGACTGGTGATTCTTGGAGCCGTTCTGGCCAACATGACGCTGCCCATTCT
>PXBG01000136.1 GCA_003566995.1 Syntrophobacteraceae bacterium | reverse complement strand
TGCTTGCGGTGAGTGACGACGGCTGCGGCATGGAAAAAGATGTTCAAGATCATCTGTTTGAGCCGTTTTTTACAACCAAGGAAATTGGCAGGGGAACGGGCCTGGGACTGCCCACGGTGTACGGCATTGCCAGGCAGAACAAAGGCTTTATAAACGTGTACAGTGAACCGGGGAAGGGAACGACATTTACAATCTACCTGCCGCGCCATGATGCGCAGGAGGCTTCACTTGGCCGCACTGGAGCCAAGGAGCAATTGCCTGCCGGCTCCGGGTGCATCCTGCTGGTTGAGGACGAAACAGCAATTCTGGAAATGGCCAGGATCATGCTGGAGAAGTTGGGCTACACCGTGTTGACCGCTGAAAGGCCTGAACTTGCGCTGAAAGTTGCTGAAGAATATGAGGGGAAAATTGATCTTTTAATGACCGACGTGGTCATGCCTGAGATGAACGGGAAGGATCTGGCTTTGCGGCTGCTGGCCGGTAACCCCCGTCTCAAAATCCTGTTCATGTCCGGCTATACGGCTGATGTGATCGCTCATCACGGGATACTCGAGGAAGGTGTGAAGTTCATCCAGAAGCCATTCTCGATGAAGGACATGGCGGCCAAGGTACGCGAGGCCATTGACCAGAAGTGAAATTCTGCCAAAGGGTCCAAAAGTATATTCCCTGTGTCAGTCCGCCTTCCCGATTTTTCTTTTAACGTGAACCCAGAGTTCAGTGTTCTGACATGCATCCCATCAGACGTCACTTCAACACATTTGACCGAAAAGGTGAACAGGTTTGGCCATGATAAAAATTTGTCTCACCTTGGATAATCGAATGCTGCGTGAGGTGGCCTCAAAAAATTGGTAAGCCTTGCCGGGAAACGGCATGCAGCCCGACATCTGCAGAAATTTACACCTGTGAAACAGACCAGAATGCTCCACTCGCGGAGCACTCACGGATGCAGGTTGTCTGGAAGCAGACAGAGCCTGTTCAGGCACAGCCCCACCAAGGCGAGCCCCGAGTGAGAAGTGTAGAATTCCTTGTCTGACTGTGCGAGGATAAATAATTTAATGCGTCAGCTCCCAAGTGGGCCCCCTTGAGGTGACAATATGCAGCAATTAGATATATATATATATTTCAATGGCTTAGTTTGTGCTTGATATATCTAAAAGAATTTACACGTTCACGGATTCAGATTCAGGCTTTTCTCAATCGGGACGGGCTAGTTTTTGCTAGGTTCCGAATGCAGGGTTTCGTAGCTATTTCATGAAATTCATGCATGATTCAGTTCCTGGTTTCCATGCGGCCATGCAGTGGATGGCTTCTTTCCTCCATTGCATTCATTCCCACCAGAGGCTCCCCAGCTCGATTTCCACTTCCACAAAAGGTTCAGCGCGTACCCTGTCATTTTCCGTGAAGACTCCCAGGAGATACCATTTGTCCTCACCCAGCCCGAAAACTTCCAGGGATTTGGACATGGGATCGATCATCCACAGATGTTGGACCTGATGGCGGACGTATATGGGCATCTTGCGGACTTTGTCCACCCGGAAGGTGCGGGGTGATAAAATCTCGCAAACCCAATCGGGGGAGACGTCAATCCAGTTTTCGTCCGGCAGGCCCGGAAAGCGTTCCCTTCTCCACCCGGCCAGATCCGGGACCAGAAGATGCTCGCCCAGTTTAATCTCCGTTTCGCTCAGAATCACCCAACCCCCGCCACTGCCTCCCTCGCCCAGGTGATAGGCGGGAAGCAGCCTTCCCCCCAGGGCAGACGCGGCGAGGGCATGCCGCACCGAAGGCCGGGGAGTAGTGACAAGCTCTCCGTCGATGATTTCCCCCACGAGGTCATCGGGGACTGCCTGGAGGTCTTCGTATGTGGCTTTTTTCTTTGCAGGCTCAGACATTTCCCAGCCTCCCTTCAAAATTGATGAGCTGCTGTTGCTCCTCCTGGAGGTTTTCCCAGTCGGGCAGGTCTTCCAGTTGCTCAATGGCTCAACTGTAAGCCTTGGACCGCTGCGCCAAAGCTTCTTCATAACTGCTTTTGTGCTCCGCTTCCAGTGCCCCGGTACTCAGAAGGGACCTCAACCGACGAATCGAGGCGGCGGGGCATTCCCGCGAGCGGTCCGGTTGCAAGCAGGACCTGAGTGCGTTGCAGAAGGTCGTCATCGAAGACAGGGGCAGATGTTTTGCCGTCAGGACCCAGTGCCTGGGCACATGCACCAGGTTTCAAGGAAAAAACCCCCACTTTTCCGTATCGGATCGATCCCAAAAGAAGATGCAATACTTCGCACCGCTAATGCGGCAGGCGCGGTTTAAGGGTTCCATACGCGATGGTTCCCAGGAAGGCCCCTGCGAGGGCAAGCAGAATCCCCCAGTACCCCGCGCCGAGCAGGGCGTAGAGGGGTCCCGGGCAGGCGCCGGTGAGGGCCCATCCGCACCCGAAGATGATACCGCCGACCAGGTTTCCGGTCTTGTTGAACGGCTTGTCCTCCAGCCTGATCGCAGATCCGTCGATCGCCTTGATGCGAAACTTCCGGATGATGGCAATGGAGACCGATCCAACGGCCACCGCGCTTCCCAGCACACCGTACATGTAGAAGGATTGGAAGTGGAACATCTCCTGGATTCGGAACCAGGAAACCACCTCTCCCTTTATGAGTACAATTCCAAAGTAGACCCCGATGAGAAAGAACTTGAGCAGTTTCATGACCATCCTTCCTACCACGCCAGTACGAACGGGACCACGAAGTGCGATACCAGCAGTCCCCCGATGAAAAACCCCGTCACCGCCACCAGGGATCCAACGCTGAGGAGGGACAGCCCCATGACCGCGTGACCAGAGGTGCAGCCGTTGGCGTATCGAGCGCCAAATCCGAGGAGGAAGCCGCCACCGAGCAGCGACACCAGGGCAGTGGGGCTGAACAGGTTGGCCGGGGCGAAGATGGCGGCGGGCTGCAGGTTGTCGATCACCAGGATGCCCCAGCGGGCGAAAAGGGCATGGGCTCCTGAGGAGATCGCAGGAGTGCTGGTTCCGTCGAGGGCCAGAGCCGCGATGCGCGCCCCCACGATCACGCCCGCCACCAGCGCGAGGTTCCAGGGGGACGCCTTCCAGTCGTACTGAAAGTACTTCGCCTTCAGGGGCAAGGTCGCCGCGCAGATGTGCTGAAGGGACGACGAGATGCCAAACTGCCTGTT
>PXBG01000123.1 GCA_003566995.1 Syntrophobacteraceae bacterium | reverse complement strand
GCCCGGTGACAACATCAGCTGCGAAGTCGCACTCATCACCCCCGTGGCCATGGAAGAAGGTCTGCGCTTCGCCATTCGCGAAGGCGGACGCACCGTCGGTGCAGGCGTACTCACCGGCATCGTTGAATGAGTGAATGAGTCAACCACAAAAAGGTGAATCTCTATGCGTGTCATCGTGACGTTGTCGTGTTCTCAGTGCAAACGGCGCAACTACACCACCACCAAGAATAAGCGAACCACACCTGCAAAGCTCAGCTTTCAAAAGTACTGCCGGTTCTGCGATGCTCACCTGGAGCACAAAGAGACCAAGTGAAAGCAAGCCCTTTGAGGGATCTTTTCGGCACTGCTCATGGACTGAACATGGAGCGCCTTCGACCGTGGGCGCTCCATCTGCCAGATTCAGGTGTTCCCATTTGTTTTTGGCCTTCTGTTATCTTGCGCGCTGCTGGACAGCCCCAAAGAGCTGGCAGGGGGCATGGAGCGGGTTGAGCAAGTCTTTTTTCAGAAATTGAGAGCCTGCCTTCATCGTAAAGCACTGACAGCCAACAAGGTCCAAACCATGGAATCCCAGAAAAAGAATCTTCCGAAAGTAACCAAGCCCAAAAAGTCTGAGGTTCAGAAAAAAAACACCAGAAAGCCCGGCGATCCCTCCAAAATCATGGTTTGGTGGCAACAGGCCCGTCATTACTTCGGGGAGGTCTGGCACGAACTGAGCAAGGTTGTTTGGCCGTCGCGCAAGGAAACACTGGGTTCCACGTCGGTGGTGCTGGTCATCGTGATTCTTGCAGGGATATTCTTAGGGATTGTGGATTTAATCTTAAGCCGTTTGGTCGGTTTGCTCATCGGCTAGTTCAGGGTTCAGGCCGGGCATCGCCGAGCACGACCACTATCCAGACAGGCACAAGCGGGGTGGGTCCGTGGCAAAAAAGTGGTACATTGTCCACACTTATTCGGGTTTTGAGCACAAGGTGAAGTCTTCCCTTGAGGAACGCATCAAGGCCGAAAACAAAGAAGCGTTTTTTGGACAGGTTCTGGTTCCCACAGAGAAAGTCATCGAACTGGTCAAAGGCCAGAGGAAGGCGTCCTCCCGCAAGTTCTACCCTGGCTATATCCTTGTCCAGATGGAGCTGAACGATGAAACGTGGCATCTCGTTCGCCACACACCCAAAGTGACAGGCTTCATCGGCAGCCAGGACCGCCCCATTCCTCTCTCGGACGAGGAAGCGGAAGCCATCATCGCTCAAATGGAGCAGGGCATTCAAAAGCCGAGGCCCAAATACCGGTTTGAAAAGGGCGATGAGGTTCGAGTGGTGGATGGTCCTTTCGCCAACTTCAGCGGCATTCTGGACGAAGTCATGCCCGACAAGGGAAAAGTGAGGGTGCTTGTCAGTATTTTTGGACGATCGACACCGGTGGAGTTGGACTTTGTCCAGGTCCAGCGCACTTAACTTTTGACAGAGAGCAAGACTGAGGAGTTCATACGACGATGGCAAAAAAGGTCGTTACCAACATAAAGCTGCAGGTATCTGCCGGGCAGGCAAATCCTTCGCCACCCATAGGTCCCGCACTGGGTCAGCACGGCGTCAACATCATGGAGTTCTGCAAGGCCTTCAACGCCAAGACTCAGGGGCAGGAAGGAATGATCATTCCTGTTGTGATCACTGTTTACGCGGATCGCTCTTTCTCCTTCATCACCAAAACTCCCCCCGCATCCATTCTCCTGAAAAAAGCGGCGCAGGTCGCAAAGGGCTCCAGTGAGCCAAACCGCAACAAAGTTGCGAAAGTCACCAAGGCCCAGGTGGAAGAAATCGCGCGCCTCAAGATGCCAGACCTCAATGCCCGCGATGTGGATGCAGCCATGCGAATTGTCGAAGGAACCGCTCGCAGTATGGGAGTTGAAATCGTCTGAAGAGACAATCACCGTGATTGAGAGAACCGGTCCGTTCGTGGAGAGTTGAAGATGCCAAAACGTGGAAAGAAATATCGCGCAAGCCGCGAAAAAATAGACCCTTCAAAGCGCTACACCTTCCAGGAAGCTTTGCAGCTTGCTGCGGAATGTGTCTACGCCAGATTCGACGAGTCCCTTGACATTGCCGTGAGGCTCGGAGTGGACCCCCGCCATGCCGATCAGATGGTCCGGGGCACCGTCGTGCTGCCCAATGGCTTGGGCAAACCTGTCCGGGTTCTTGTCTTCGCCAAGGGAGAAAAGGTCAAGGAGGCACTGGAAGCAGGTGCAGACCATGCGGGCGGGGATGAGCTGGTGGAACAAATCAGGGAGGGGTGGCTGGAGTTCGATAAAACCGTGGCCACTCCCGACATGATGGGTGGAGTGGGCAAAATCGGTAAAGTTCTTGGCCCAAGAGGCCTCATGCCCAACGCCAAGTTGGGAACCGTCACCTTCGACGTGGCAAGGGTCGTCAAGGAGATCAAAGCGGGAAAGGTGGACTTCCGTGTGGAAAAAACGGGCATTGTTCATGCGCCCATGGGAAAAATCTCCTTTGGCCAGGAAAAACTCCTGGAAAACATTGCGGCTTTCATGGACACTCTCGTCCGGCTGAAGCCCACTGCCGCCAAGGGCACCTATGTGAAGGGCATCGCCCTTTCCACCACCATGGGTGCGGGGATTCAGGTGGATCCCCTGGCAGTCAAGTCTTTTGTCTCATGATGGGTTTTCCGGAGTGGCCACAGGTGGCCATTCCGTGAACGTGGAACAATCACACGACTAACTGCCGACTGGTGCTTTCAGCCGTCTGAGACCGTAGGGACGCCTGAGGCGTTTAAACTTCTGGCTCAGAAGCACCTACCGAGAAGGATGAAAGAGGCCATTCGGGCTCAGGGACGCAGCACACCGATCCTCCTTAGCTTCAAGGGGCATCAGGGAAAGCACACCGGCAGATGAAAGGGGGGTTGATCGAAATTGGAGCGAGCCAAAAAAGAGCAGGTAGTTGCAGAGCTGCACGATAAGCTGCAGCGGGCCAGTGCGGCCATCTTGACAGATTTCAGAGGCTTGAGCGTCGCGGACATGACCACGCTTCGCGAGGCTCTCGCTGCCGAGCAGGTGGAATACCAGGTTGTCAAAAACACCCTCATGCGTCTCGCAAGCCGCGACACGGGTGCAGCCGTTTTGGAACCACACCTGAAAGGCACATGTGCCATCGCCATCGGCTACGGAGACCCTGCCGTTGCAGCCAAGGTGCTCAAAAAGTTCTCCAAAGAGAAGGAGAAGTTCCAGATCAAGGCCTGTGCGCTGGGTGATCGGCTTCTGAACTCCGAACAGGTTTCGGATTTGGCTGAATTGCCGCCTCGTGAACAGCTCCTGGCAAAACTGCTGGGAACACTCAACGCAGTGCCCACCAGCCTTGTCACTGTCCTGAGCGGCGTGCCGAGGGCTTTTGTGGGCGTGCTGGCTGCCGTGCAAAGAAAACGGGAAGAAGATTAAAATACCCTGATGGAGGAATGGAGAAATGTCTGTGACCAAAGAAGATGTTATCAGCTTTATTGAAAACATGACCGTCCTTGAACTGAGCGAACTCGTCAAAGAGCTGGAAGAGCGCTTCGGGGTCAGTGCTGCTGCTCCAGTCGCCGCTGCGGCCATGCCCGGAGGCGCTGCCGCTGAGGCCGCTCCCGTTGAAGAGCAGACGGAGTTTTCCGTTGTGATCAACAGCCCCGGTGAAAAGAAGATCAACGTCATCAAGGAAGTGAGAGCCATCACCAGTTTGGGCCTCAAGGAAGCCAAGGACCTCGTGGAGAATGTTCCCGGTGTGGTGAAGGAAGGTATTCCCAAGGAAGAAGCCCAGGCCATCGCCAAACAGCTGACCGACGCCGGAGCCACCGTAGAAGTCAAGTAACCGCTCTGTTTTTACATTATTATCGGAAATCGGCTGAAAACCCTCTTCAGCCGATTTCCGTTTTTCGATTTTATGGCATAATGTCCTGATGGTCCCACGAAACCACTCGGGGACAGGACCCGGGAAGTCCAGACTTTTTCATTTGTTCAGTGTCACCCACAAAGCGCATTTAAGTCGCAGGAGAGACCATGGCCACGGCTTTGACCCATGAATACAGGGTGCGAAAAGATTTCGGTAAAATCAAGAAAATTATCGACCTCCCCAACCTGATTCAAATGCAGAAGGAGAGCTACGAGCAGTTTCTGCAAAAAAATGTTTCCCCGGATGCACGGAGCAACAAGGGACTCCAGGAAGTCTTTTCGAGCGTTTTTCCCATAGAAGACTTCAGCGGCACCGCATCCCTGGAGTTTGTTCAATACAGCTTCGGTGAAGTCAAGTACGACGTGGAAGAATGTCTGGCAAGGGGAATGACCTACGAGGCTCCCAACAAGATCGTGGTCCGCCTGGTCGTCTATGATGTGGACAAAGAAGCAGACACGCGCTCTATTCGCGACATCAAAGAACAGGAAATCTATTTCGGCACCCTTCCTCTGATGACCGAAAACGGCACCTTCATCATCAATGGCACCGAAAGGGTCATCGTCAGCCAACTGCACCGTTCTCCCGGAATTTTTTTCGATCACGACAGGGGCAAAACCCATTCTTCGGGAAAGATCCTGTATTCCGCCCGGATCATTCCCCTGAGAGGTTCATGGCTGGACCTGGAGTTTGACCCCAAAGACATTCTCTACATGCGCATCGACCGCCGCCGCAAATTTCCCGTGACCGTTCTGCTCAAAGCCCTGGGTTACAGCACGGAGGAACTGCTCAACTATTTTTATCCCAGTGAAAAGATTTTTCTGGGCAATGAGAATCAGTCGCAAAAGGAACTCAATGCGGAAGTTCTTGTGGGCAGTCGTGCTCCTGAAGACGTGCTGCATCCGGAGACGGGCGACATTCTCGTGAGAAAGAACCGAAAACTGGGAAAGCAGACCCTGAGAAGACTTCAGGAAGTCGGAATCCGAAGCCTTCCCATGAAAACCATGGACCTTGTGGACAAGGTGCTCGCTCAGGACGTCATCGATTATTCCACGGGGGAGATCATCGCCGAGTGCAACGACACCCTCAACGAGGCCAAGCTCGATGAGTTCATCCAACGGGGTGTGGAGGAAATTGAACTTCTGCACCTGGAGGGCCTCGACATCAGCCCCTCCTTTCGAAACACGCTCCTCATGGACAAGGTCAACACCAAGGAAGAGGCTCTCATCGAAATCTACAGGCGCCTGCGTCCAAGCAATCCCCCCACCCATGAGGTGGCGAAAGATTTTTTCCACAAGCTCTTTTTTGACGCTGACCATTACGACCTTTCGGAAGTGGGCCGGCTGAAGCTCAACATGCAGCTGGATCTGAAAAACGTTCCGCTCGATCACCGCACCCTGCGCAAGGAAGACATTCTCTCCGCCGTTCGCCATCTCATTCGCCTCAAGGATTCCAATGGCCCGGTGGACGACATCGACAACCTGGGCAACCGTCGGGTGAGAGCTGTCGGGGAGCTTTTGGAGAACCAGTACCGTATCGGCCTGGTCCGAATGGAACGTGCCATAAAAGAGCGCATGACCCTTCAGGAAGTGGAGGCACTCATGCCCCACGACCTCATCAACGCCAAGCCCGTCTCTGCTGTGGTGAAAGAGTTCTTTGGAACCAGTCAGCTCTCCCAGTTCATGGACCAGACCAACCCCCTCTCCGAAATCACGCACAAACGCCGTCTCAGCGCTCTGGGACCAGGAGGACTCACCAGGGAGAGAGCCGGTTTCGAGGTTCGCGACGTTCACCCCACGCACTACGGAAGAATCTGCCCCATCGAAACGCCGGAAGGCCCCAACATCGGTCTCATCGTGTCCCTGTCGGCTTATGCCCGGGTCAACTCCTACGGGTTCATCGAAACCCCTTACCGCAATGTTCAAAACTCCATTGCCAAGAAGGAAGTGGAATACCTTGCGGCCATGGAAGAGAAGGAATACCCCATTGCTCAGGCCAACGCCCCCTTGAGCGAGGAAGGCAGATTCGTCCGTGAACAGGTCTCCGCCCGAAAAGCCGGCGAATTTGTCATGGTGCCCCCGGAAGAAATCACCTACATGGACGTTTCCCCCATCCAGCTGGTGAGTGTTTCCGCTTCGCTCATTCCTTTTCTGGAGCACGACGACGCCAACCGGGCTCTCATGGGTTCCAACATGCAGCGCCAGGCGGTGCCCCTCATCCAGACACGGGCCCCGTTGGTGGGCACGGGCATCGAAAGAGTGGTCGCCCAGGACAGCGGCGTTGCCATCGTTGCCAGGAGGGACGGCGTCGTGGAGTACGTGGACGCCACACGCATTGTTGTGCGCGCCTACGAATACGATGCGGAAATGGGACGCAGTGTGGACATTTACAAGCTCATCAAGTTTCAGCGTTCCAATCAGAACACGTGCATCAACCAGAAACCGCTGGTGCAGCAGGGCAGCCATGTGAAAAAGGGGCAGATCATAGGGGACGGCCCTTCCACCGACCATGGCGAACTGGCCCTGGGGCGCAACGTGACGGTGGCCTTCATGAGCTGGGGCGGGTACAACTTTGAGGACTCCATTCTGGTCAGCGAGCGCATCTGCAAGGAAGACGTTTTCACGTCCATCCACATCGAAGAATTCGAGGTGGTCGCGCGAGACACCAAGCTCGGCAAGGAAGACATCACCCGCGACATTCCCAATGTGGGGGAAGAGGCACTTCGGGACCTGGACGAAAGCGGCATCATTCGCCTGGGGGCTTACATCAAACCCAACGACATCCTCGCGGGCAAGGTGACGCCCAAGGGGGAATCTCAGCTGACGCCCGAAGAAAAGCTCCTGCGGGCCATCTTCGGGGAAAAGGCCAGCGATGTGAAGGACACCTCCCTTCGCGTGCCTCCCGGTGTGGAGGGCATCGTCATCGATGCCAAGGTTTTTTCACGAAAGGGCGTGGAAAAAGACGAGCGAACGGCCATGATCGAGGACCAGGAAATTTCCCGTCTCATGAAGGACCAGCGGGACGAACTGGACATCGTTCACAAGACGTCCGTGCACCGCCTCTTCCGCCTCCTCGAGGGTAAAGTCAGTGACTCCACCATCAAAGACGGCAAGCGCGTCTACATCAAAAAGGGCGAGGTGTTCACCGAGGAGAACCTCCTGGACATTCCCAGCAGCCTATGGAACCAGATTTCCGTCGCCAAGGACCCGGCCGTCTCCATGGAAGTGGAAATCATTCTCCACAACTACAAGGAGCAGGTGGAGCTCATCAAGTCCCTTTTCGAAGACAAGATCAGCAAGCTCAAGCGGGGTGATGAGCTGCCCCCCGGCGTCATCAAGATGGTGAAGCTGTATGTCGCCGTCAAAAGAAAGCTCCAGGTGGGCGACAAAATGGCAGGAAGGCACGGCAATAAAGGAGTGGTCTCGCGCATTCTTCCCGTGGAAGACATGCCCTACTTTCCCGACGGCACACCCATTGACATCGTTCTCAATCCTCTCGGCGTGCCCTCCCGCATGAACGTGGGACAGGTGCTTGAAATCCACCTGGGATGGGCTGCCAAAGGACTGGGAGAACAACTGGCCGCCATGATCGAAAAAATGAAAGACCGGGAAACCATTGATGACAAACTCAGGAGGATCTACTCGGAACTGGAATTCGACCAGTATTTTGCCGGCGCCAATGAAAACGACATCCAGGCCCTTGTGCCGTCCCTGCGGGAAGGCATACACGTGGCATCTCCTGTTTTTGACGGTGCCGAGGAGGACGAAATTCGCACATTCCTCAGCGAAGCAGGCCTGGCCATGACAGGTCAATCGACCCTTCACGACGGCCGAACGGGGGAGCCCTTCGATCAGCCTGTGACCGTCGGCGCCATGTACATGCTCAAACTTCATCACCTGGTTGACGACAAGATTCACGCACGCTCCATCGGCCCCTATTCTCTGGTGACTCAGCAGCCCCTCGGCGGCAAGGCTCAATTCGGCGGTCAGCGCCTCGGGGAAATGGAAGTCTGGACCATGGAGGCCTACGGGGCAGCCCACGCACTCCAGGAATTTCTCACGGTGAAATCGGACGACGTGGCGGGACGGACAAGAATGTATGAAAAGATCGTGAAAGGTGACAACACTCTGGAAGCGGGACTGCCCGAATCTTTCAACGTCCTGGTGAAAGAACTCCAGGCTCTGGCATTGGACGTCAGACTGCTTGAAGACGATGAAAATTAGAAGAATCGAATCATCGGTGATGGGGGCGGTTCACCGGCTCACAGTCTCTGAGACGGGCATGGCGGGGCATGAAGAAAGTAATCCCTGCTGCCCGGCGTTCTCAGGAAACCCTCTCCAGCACTGACAAGGAGTTCGCCTTGAAAGAACTTTACAGTCTTTTCATGAAACCCAAAGACCCATTGAATTTCAATGCCGTCAAAATCATGATTGCCTCACCTGAGCGCATTCTCGAATGGTCTTATGGGGAGGTCAAAAAGCCTGAGACGATCAATTACCGCACTTTCAAGCCCGAGCGCGACGGTCTTTTCTGCGCCCGAATTTTCGGGCCCATCAAGGATTATGAGTGCAACTGCGGGAAATACAAGCGCATGAAGCACCGGGGTGTGGTGTGCGAGAAGTGTGGTGTGGAGGTCATTCAGTCCAAGGTGCGCCGGGAGCGGATGGGCCATATCGAGTTGGCCGCCCCCGTGGCGCACATCTGGTTCCTGCGAAGTTTGCCGAGCAAAATCGGAAACATGCTCGACCTCACTCTTCGAGAGCTTGAAAAGGTTCTCTATTTCGACTCCTACATCGTGCTGGACCCGGGAGAAACCTCTCTCACCCGTGGAGAACTGCTCACGGAGGAAAGATACCGTCAGATGGTGCAGGAGCATGGCGCCGGATTCACGGCGGGCATCGGTGCCGAAGCCATCAAGGAGTTCCTGTCCGAATTGGAGCTTCACTCCCTCGCGGCAGAGCTCCGTGAAGACATGATGAAGACCAATTCCATGGCCAAGCGCAAGAAACTGGCCAAGCGGCTCAAGATCATCGACGCCTTTCGGGAGTCTGAAAACCGGCCCGAGTGGATGATCATGGATGTCATTCCCGTGTTGCCACCCGACCTTCGCCCGCTGGTTCCCCTGGATGGAGGGCGTTTCGCCACCAGCGACCTCAACGACCTCTACCGGCGCGTGATCAACCGCAACAACCGGCTGAAACGCCTCCAGGAACTCAATGCACCGGACATCATCATCCGCAACGAAAAGCGCATGCTTCAGGAAGCTGTGGACGTGCTGCTCGACAACGGACGAAGGGGCAAAACCATCACCGGGGCAAGCAAGAGACCGCTCAAATCTCTCAGCGACATGCTCAAGGGGAAGCAGGGACGGTTCCGCCAAAACCTTCTCGGCAAGCGGGTGGATTACTCCGGCCGTACCGTCATCGTGGTGGGACCCAACCTGCGGCTGCATCAATGCGGGTTGCCCAAAAAGATGGCCCTGGAACTCTTCAAACCTTTCATCTACAACAAACTGGAAGAGCAAGGCTATGTGACCACCATCAAAGCGGCCAAAAAGATGGTGGAACGGGAAACCCCGGAGGTTTGGGACACTCTGGACGAGGTGGTGAGGGAGTTTCCCATCATGCTCAACCGTGCTCCCACACTGCACCGGCTGGGCATCCAAGCCTTTGAGCCCATCCTCATTGAAGGCAAGGCCATTCAGCTCCATCCCCTGGTGTGCACCGCTTTCAACGCGGACTTTGACGGGGACCAGATGGCCGTGCACGTGCCTCTGTCCATCGAAGCCCAGACCGAAGCCCGCATACTCATGATGTCCACCAACAACATCCTGAGTCCCGCCCATGGGGACCCCATCATCGTGCCCTCTCAGGACATTGTTCTGGGAATTTACTACATGACGCGGGACAGGCACTTTGCAAAAGGCGAAAACCGTGTCTTTTCCAGCCGGGAAGAAGTGCGCTGCGCTTACGATGCGGGAGAAGCCGACCTGCACGCCCTCATCAAGGTGCGCATTGACGGCGAACATGTGAACACCACCGTCGGACGCGTGCTCCTCTCGGAGATTCTTCCGGAGGGTGTGCCCTTTTCTGCGATCAACAAGGTGATGAACAAAAAGAGCCTCGCACAACTGATTGATCTCTGTTACCGAAAAGCGGGTGTGAAAGCCACCGTGTTGCTGGCGGACCGCCTCAAAGACCTCGGATACCAGTATGCCACCCATTCGGGCATTTCCATCTCCATCAAGGACATGACCATTCCCCAGGCCAAGCCGTCCATCCTGGACGCAGCCTTCAGCCTGGTGAAAGAGATCGAGAGACAGTACAACGAGGGGCTCATCACCGAAGGGGAAAAATACAACAAGGCCGTGGACATCTGGGCCAAGGCCACAGAGGATGTGGCCGCACAGATGATGAAAGAGATCGCCATCGACAAGCTCATGGACGATGAAGGCAACGTGAAGGAAAACGAGTCTTTCAATTCCATTTTCATGATGGCCGATTCAGGCGCGCGCGGCAGCAAGGACCAGATGCGGCAGTTGGCAGGGATGCGGGGCCTCATGGCCAAACCTTCCGGCGAAATCATCGAGACACCCATCACCGCCAATTTTCGTGAAGGACTCACCGTCCTTCAGTACTTCATCTCCACTCACGGCGCCCGCAAAGGCCTCGCGGACACGGCCCTCAAAACGGCCAACTCCGGTTACCTCACCCGCCGCCTCGTGGATGTGTCCCAGGATGTGATCATTTCCGAACATGACTGTGGAACGCTCGACGGCATCCAGGTGGAAGCGCTCATGGAGGCTGGCGAGATCATTCAGCGGCTGGGGGATCGCATTCTCGGGCGCATTGCCCATGAGGACATCGTCGACCCCGTCACCAACGAGGTGCTCGTGCATGCGGGGGAGCAGATCGACGAGCACAGGGTCCACACCATCGAAGATGCGGGCATCGAAAAGATCTTCATACGATCCGCCCTCACGTGCAGGAGCGAGCGGGGCATCTGCTCCATGTGCTACGGACGTGACCTGGCCATGGGCAAGATGATCCAGATCGGCGAGTCGGTGGGAATCATTGCCGCTCAGTCCATCGGCGAACCCGGAACCCAGCTCACCATGAGAACCTTTCACATCGGCGGAACTGCCAGCAAAAGCATTGAGAGGACCTCCATCACCAACCGGTTTCCGGGAACCGTCAAGTTTCTCAACCTGAGCACGGTCAGCAACCGGGAGGGCGAGCTTGTCGCCATGAACCGCAACGGTGAAATCAGCGTCGTCAGTGAAACAGGCCGGGAACGTGAACGGTATGTGATCAATTATGGGGCAAAAATCAAGGTCGCCGAGGGACAGCGTGTGGAAGCGGACACGCTGCTTGCCGAATGGGATCCTTTCACCACGCCCATTCTCACGGATGTGGCGGGCACAGTGAAGTTTGGTGACATCGTCGAAGGTCAGACCATGCAGGAAAAGCTCGATCCCGTCACGGGCAAATCCAGCAAGGTGGTCGTGGAATACCGGGATTCGGACGTCCGTCCCCGCGTGTCCATAAAAGACGAAAAGGGACGGACGGCAAAAGTGGGAGAAGGGGGGCACGCCCGTTACTTCATGCCGGTGGGCGCCATTCTCATGGCTTCCGAGGGGGAGGTTCTTTATCCCGGGGACGTGCTCGCCAGAATTCCCCGAGAGACCACCAAGACAAAAGACATCACGGGCGGTCTTCCGAGAGTCGCCGAGCTTTTCGAAGTTCGCAAGCCCAAGGAAAACGCGGTCATCACCGAAATCGACGGCCAGGTGAGTTTCGGCAAGGACACCAAGGGCAAACGCAAGGTGACCGTGACCCCTGAGGTGGGAGAAGCCCGGGACTACCTCATTCCCAAAGGCAAGCACATCAGCGTGCACGAGGGGGATTATGTGCGCGCCGGAGAACCCCTCATGGACGGTTCCCCCAACCCTCATGACATCCTCAATATTCTTGGGGAAAAAGAGGTTGCCAAATACCTTGTGGACGAAGTGCAGCAGGTCTACAGGCTTCAGGGTGTAAAAATCAATGACAAACACATCGAAGTCATCGTTCGGCAGATGCTCAAGAGAGTGCGCATCACAGACCCCGGTGACTCGGAGTTTCTGGTGGGCGAATTTGTGGAAAAAGGCGTCTTTGAAGAAGTGAACGCCAAGCTCACTCAGGAAGGCAACCGTCCTGCAGCGGCGGAACCTCTGCTCCTGGGCATCACCAAGGCGTCTCTGAGCACGCAAAGCTTCATTTCCGCCGCCTCTTTTCAGGAGACGACCAAGGTGCTCACCGATGCGGCCACCGCAGGCAAAGTGGACAACCTGCAGGGACTCAAGGAAAACGTCATCATGGGCCGGCTCATTCCCGCAGGCACGGGACTGAAAATGTACCGGGATCTGGGAGGGTGATCACAACAGGGACCAGGAGGGGGTCGAAGACAGAGACGCCCCGACGGGTCCCCGCCCACAGCACAAAAAACTTGACAACCTATGAGACCCTCTGTAAAAAGAGGAGATTTGGAAGCCCAGAAAAGGGCAAATGCAACGGATTCCGAGAAGAAAGCGGAGAAGAACAAAGATGCCCACGATCAACCAACTGGTTCGAAAAGGCAGAGAAAAGATCACCACCAAGTCCAATACGCCGGCTCTGCAAAACTGTCCCCAGAAGCGTGGAGTGTGTGTTCGCGTCTACACCACGACTCCCAAGAAGCCCAACTCAGCGCTGCGCAAAATTGCCCGTGTCCGCCTGACAAACGGCATTGAGGTCACCTCCTACATTCCCGGCATCGGGCACAATCTGCAGGAGCACTCGGTGGTGCTCATCCGGGGAGGCCGCGTCAAGGACCTGCCGGGTGTGCGGTATCATATCGTTCGAGGCACCCTGGACGCCCTGGGAGTGGCCAACCGCAAGCAGGGCCGCTCCAAGTACGGCGCCAAGAGACCCAAATAAGCAAATACGTCGAGAACGTTTGTCTGTAGGGCCATGACGCTCTGTGCAACGTCATGGCTTCTCTTTTCTCGTGAATTCAGAAAACATCGAGGAAGCGGATGCCAAGAAGAAGAGAAGTTCCAAAACGTCAAGTACTTCCTGACCCAAAGTACAACAGCAGGCTGCTGGCCAAGTTCATCAACAACATCATGAAGCAGGGCAAAAAAAGTGTTGCCGAATCCGTGATCTATGGTGCCATGGACCTCATCGAGCAGCGCGCCAAGCAGGAGCCGCTCGAGGTCTTCAACAAGGCCATGGAAAATGTTCGGCCCATCATCGAGGTGAAGTCACGCCGGGTGGGTGGCGCGACCTACCAGGTTCCTGTGGAAGTGAGGTACGAGCGACGGGACGCTTTGGCCATGCGCTGGCTCATCAACTATTCTCGTCAACGATCGGAAAAGACCATGGTCCAGAGGCTTGCGGGAGAGCTTCAGGATGCGGCTCAGAACCGCGGGGGTTCTGTTAAAAAGCGTGAAGACACGCACCGCATGGCTGAAGCGAACAAGGCCTTTGCTCATTACAGATGGTAGCATCAACAATTGCCTTTGATGGCCGCGTTGATGGGGTGCCCCTTTCAAGGACCGCCCCGAGGCAAGGTTGGGAAGGCAGGTTTTCGCCGCTCTCTTTGGTATCTAAGGGCTGTGTCGTCACAGCTCCCGGCATCCTGCGCATCCCCACAATGGAGAGTGATTTCGGAACATCCTTTCATACAGAGATTTTGAACTGAGAGAGTACCGGCGAGGAGGAAGTCAAGATGGCTAAGAAGAAGTTTGAGCGGACGAAGCCGCACGTGAACGTGGGCACAATCGGCCACATCGACCATGGCAAGACGACGTTGACGGCGGCCATCACCAAGAATCTGGCCAAACGGGGTTCGGCGAGCTACATTCCCTTTGACCAGATCGACAAGGCTCCCGAAGAGCGCGATCGCGGCATCACCATCG
>PXBG01000017.1 GCA_003566995.1 Syntrophobacteraceae bacterium | reverse complement strand
GGGTGCTGCAAGTTTCACGGCGATGACAAAGACTTCGGCCGAAAGAGCGATCATCCTTTCATAATTGAGGGGGGTCAGCACGCCTGCACCCAGGGGAATGGTGTGAAAGCTCCCCACGATGGCGCGCAGCAGATAATGGTGGCCGTCGAGACTGAAGAAGAGAAGGAGCCCGAGAAGATTGAACCAGCGGCTGAGCATGGTCACCTGGTTTCCCGTGTGGGGATCGGCGACCTGGGCAAAACCCAGTCCCATCTGGAAGCTGATCACCTCTCCCGCATGCTGAAAAGCAGCCAGAATCAAAACACAGCTCAAGGCGAGGAGCATCCCGATGATGAGTTCGGCCACGACCACCAGGACCAGACCGGTCATGTCCAGGGGGACGGGCTGGGCCACATCCTTCAGGGAGGGATACAGGAGCAGGGAAATGGAAAAACATGCTCCCGCCTTGATCATGGCGGGAACCTGCTGTCCACTGAAAAAGGGCAACAGGAAGAGGACCAGCCCGATGCGAAGCACCAGGGCCAGAAAAAGTGCCACTTCCAGCACGTTCACATGAACATGGATCATGTGCTTCCGCCCCTGAAACCATTGAATCCCCCCATTCTTCAAATCCAGGCGGGAAAGTTGTGAAAGATTTCCCTGGTGAGACTCAGCATTTTTTCAAGCATCCAGGAACCAAAAAAAAGAAGGGAGAGAAAAGTCACGATGATCTTGGGAACAAAAGCAAGAGTGGTCTCCTGAATCTGTGTGACCGCCTGGAACAGACTGATGAGAATGCCCACGAGCAAAGAGATCAAAAGCACGGGCAAAACGGTCCAAAGCATGGTCTCCACGGCTCTCTGGGCCAGGCCCAGGGCAAATTCCGTTGTCATTGTGCACCGCCTGGTTGCGCGCAGGGATTGTTTCCAAAACCCAGGGGAGGGGTCACGACGCCCCCGGCCGCATGAAAAGCCTTTCTTTCCGCCCGGGACTTTCTTCTTCTTGCACGAGGGTTCACGCCGGAGCTGACCGTTCAGTAGAAACTTCTGACCAGCGATCCCACCAGCACGTTCCACCCATCCGCCAGCACAAAGAGCATGAGCTTGAAAGGCAGAGAGATCATGACGGGAGGAAGCATCATCATGCCCATGGAGAGCAGAATGCTTGCCACGACCATGTCGAGGATGATGAACGGAATGTATAGGAGAAAACCTATCTGAAAAGCTGTCTTCAGTTCGCTGATGACAAAAGCCGGGATGAGTGTGGAAAGAGATATGTCATCGATATTTTCGGGCTTTCCCGCTCCGCTGAAGGAGATGAAAAGAGCCAGGTCCTTCTTGCTGGTCTGTTTCAGCATGAAATCCTTCAGGGGAGAGGCGCTCCGCTCCAGAAACTCCTCCCCCGTGATCTCCATGTTGCGGTACGGAACCAGGGCCTCCTGGTGTATGCGGTCCCACACGGGCTGCATGATGAAAAAGGTGAGGAACAGGGCCAGCCCGACGATCACCTGATTGGGCGGAGACTGCTGCGTGCCGATGGCCTGTCGCAAAAGGGACAGCACGACGGCCAGCCTTGTGAAGGAGGTCATCATGATCACCAGGGCGGGGGCGATGGTGAGGATCGTCAGCAGAAACACGATCTGAAGGACATTGGAGACCTGCTCCGGCCCATCGGGCCCATCCAGGTTGAGCTGCATGGATGGAAAGCTGATCTCAAAAGCCTGGACGGGAGTGTGCATGAAAAGAAGTCCGAAAACCAAGGCGGAGAGAACCGGCAGGCGCCCCTTCCCTTTCAGCCCCCGGCGGCCACGGGATCCTGAATCACGCGCGGCCACTGCCGCCCCCTTTTCCCGGCCCGCCGCCGGGGATTTCCTGTTCCCTTTGGAATTCGTGGGAGGGGGGGTCCAGCGGAGACAGCATGTGCAGCCCCTGAGGAGAAACACCCACCAGGAAATGATGCTCGTAAACCCTCACCACCAGGAGAGCATTCCTCGGATCGAGATGGTGGCGGCTCAGCACCTCCAGCGTGCCCCCCACATTGGGCCTTTGCACATAGGGGCCGAATTTTTTCAGAGCCAGCACTGCGCCCCCCAGTATGGCCAGCACCACCAGAAGCCCGCCAAAAACCCGAAGTATCTGCACACCGAAATCCATTGAGTCGGCCATGAAAGAACCACCCTCTCCCGCTCCCCATGAGGAAGCCTCGGCAAAAGCGCCCGGGGAACGGCCCCGGAAGGGCGGCCTTTCCCCATGCCCCATTCAAATCACCCAAGCCACTGAGCTTGCTGCGCCCGGTTCACTCCCTGTGATTCACCCCCTGCCCCAAACCCGTCACGCCAGCTGCTTGACCCGCTCCAGGGGACTGATGATGTCCGTGATGCGCACGCCGAACTTTTCATTGACGACCACGGCTTCCCCTCTCGCCAGCAATTTGCCGTTCACCAGTATCTCCAGAGGTTCGCCGGCGAGCTTGGACAGTTCCACCACCGAACCCTGCCCCAGCTGCAGCAGATCATTGATGATCATGCTGGTCCTTCCCAGTTCCACAGCCACCTGAAGGGGAATGTCCAGAATGAAATCCAGATCTCTGGCGGATTCTTTCGAAGAGGAAGATTCGAGGGGAGGAAACTCGGCGGGTGCCTCTCCTTTGGCCTTCTCCTGCGCATCTTCCTTCGCGTGCTTTTCCTGTTCCGTCATGAGTCAAAACTCCTCTTTGCTGAACTTTCCACAACCGGTGGCACGATGACATCGGTCACCTGAAAGGCCCGGTTGCCCTTGAAGGTTCCGCCCACCGCCCTGAACTTGGGAACCCCCCCGACCTTGACGGTCAATGGATTCTGGATGTCCTTGTCGAGCACCAGCACATCCCCCACTTCCAGCTGGGTCAAATCCCGTCCACTGATGCTGCTCTTGCCCAGTTCCACCATCACCTCCACCTCCAGATCCGTCAGACGCTCTTTCAACCTGTTCAGCCATTCCAGATCCACTTCCAGCTGGTCACTTTGAAAACTGGCGTAAAGGCGCGACCGAATGGGTTCAATGGTGGAATAGGGGAGGCACAGAATGATTTTTCCCACCAGTTGATCCAGTTCCAGTTCGAAATGCACCACCACCACCAGGTCTGTGGGAGCCACGATGGTGGCAAACTGGGGATTGACCTCCGAACGCATCAATTGAAAATTCACGGGTATGACGGGTTTCCAGGCATTGTCCAGGTC
>PXBG01000061.1 GCA_003566995.1 Syntrophobacteraceae bacterium | reverse complement strand
GTTTACCTGCCCCACGGATGTGCTCATCCTGGACAAAGACCCACAGGATAAAGCATGCAGCTTCTCAAGATCATGCCTGGAATACCATGTCCAGTCGGACACGAAGACTTTTACTCCGGCTAACTTGCAGGATGAGAAGCTTATTTTGAAACTTTTTCCTCAGGCCGGCCGGGTGGAAAAGGCGGCTATGACCTGTATGTGACAACCTTGCCTCAATAAGAATGATGCGGGGATTTCAGTTCATTTCAGGCAAGCATGGAGTTCTCCTTATGCCCGCTGCGCACCATATGTAAGACTGTTGTTTACCTCCAAGGAACTCATACACACTCTACTTTCTGGAAAAAGATATGGTTAAAAAACTTTTTTTGTGCCTCATGGGCCTGATCCTGCTCCTGGCCTGGTGGTATCCGGTCCAGAATGTGGTGCGCATTGAGCCGGTGGACCTGAAAAACCGCTTTGAGCGTTTTCAGAATCCCACATGGCTGGGCACTTCCACCTTCGGACTTCCGCTGGAAATGACCCGTGGCAACAGGCAGGACGTAACTTTTCAAGAATTCCGGACTGCTTTCATTGAAAAAGCTGATCAGACCCTCAAGGCTGATCCTGAGTTCTTGAACCCTCTGCTGAACAAACTCAACGAGCGCGGCCGGACATACCTGGAGCCTGAACAATGGCCTCTGCCCTGGCCGTCAAAATATCGAGTGCCCCTGACAGTTTTCCTGGAAAATGCTCAAAGCATTGAACTGCTGGAGCTTGCATGGCTGGAATCGGCGGATGTTTTCGGGTCCGAACTCAATTGGAGGGATAAGTATCCCCTGCGCCCGTATGCAGTGCTTTTTGCTGCGGTGCTCTTTGCAGCTTCGGGCCTGGTGTGGAGACGAGGCGACAAGGCTTCCACGCCCAGTGCAGCAGACAGCAGGATCGGGACAATATTGGCCTGCTGCCTGGGTCTGGCACTTTCGGGCGGGGCAATGATTGCCATGCCTCACCTGTATGGGATCTGGGGAGATTCCGACCTGGGTTTTGCCGCTTTTTTCGTGGGCCTTTTCCTTTGTTTGAGCGGTTCGGTCAGCGCTCTGTCTTTTCTCGGAACCTTCAATTATATCCGGGATCTTTTGCAGGGAGAAAAACGCCTGCTGCAATGGAATTACACTCCTGCAGAATGGCAGGACTTTGTCCATAAGCAGTGCAATGAAGAGCGCAGGGATATGCTGCAGAAACTGGCTCTTATCGGCCTTGTTCTCCTGTCCACAGCCCTGGTGGTCTCCTGGGTGGCCGATGCACTGGCAGTGATGATCATCAGCGGTGTGTTTTTCGTGCTTGTCCTCACAGCAGTATCGGTTCCTGTGATTTCCCGGCGGCGCCTTCTGCGCGGCCCCTTTGAAGCCCACATAGGGCTCAAAGGCCTGTACCTTGGAGGACAGACCCACACCTGGACCGGCTTTTTTCACAGTTTCCAGTCAGCTGAGGTGGAAACCGGGGAAAACCCATGCCTGGTCATACATTACTTCCAGCGGGGACACGGCGGCGGAGATATCCTGGTCCGCGTGCCCATCCCTGCGGGCAAGGAACAGGAAGCAGAGCACGCGGCCCGGGAACTGCAAGAAGCCTTTGCCTGAGCCTGCTTTGAGGGCTCGATCGACTTTGAACCAATCCATAAAGAGCACAATCTCACAACAGGAATGTTCATTTTTTATAAATATTAATTTCTCATATTAATGATAAACACATGGAAATGCAGGATAATATCTTAAACCTGGTGGATATATATAAGTCAGAAAACAAGAGCAACGCGGATCTTGAAAAGCATGAAAGAGATTTGAACAAGGAGAGAGTGACATGAGTGAAATCTTGATTGGCATCCTGGTTATGGCCGCATTTATCGGCTTCGTCATGTGGAAAAACAAAGGCAAGGAGCAAAAGGAAGAAACCCTTGATGATCTGCATCGCCAGCAATGGTGGGCTGAAAAAGAAGAGGAACGCAAACAGGGACCTGTAGTGGTCAGTGCAGGCAAAAGCGATGACAGGAATGACAAGGATGACGACGATTGATTCGCGTTCATTATGATCACAAATCACGGTGTTTCGCCCCCCTTATCCTTTTCGCACAAGGTCAGGAGAGTGCAGATGAGCAGTCTTTCGAAAGCTTCCTTTCCGGACTCCAAACAAAGGTTTTTTTGGATTTATTTCAGGGTACTCTTTTCAGCGCTGCTTTTGCCATTGGCGTTGTGTCTTCCTCTGCTTCCAAAAGCTGTTCTTGCTTCAAAGCCGGTGAATGCCACCCTGGTGGGGTGCGTGATGGAAGGAAGCTTTTACAGTTTTGGGCAACCCATATTTGAGCATGACCTGAACAGGGCCCAAGAAAGGTACAGTGACCTTGTTTCGGGCCCCCCAATTTCGGACAGTGTTTACCGGATTCATCCGGAAATCGAGCATTATCCACACAAACTTCTTGATCTGAGTGATTACGAAGGCAAGGCTCTGGGCATCGAGGGAAGTCTTTTGCCCGGAGACGTATTTCTCGTCTCCAATGCTGACTCCGTAACCGTTCTCCGTGACTCCTGCCATGAAAATCTTCTGTCCGTCATCGCCCAAAGGGTGGATCCGGAGTCTTCGCCTCCTTTGACTGAAGCTGCGGGGGAAAAAGCCATGGAGATCGAGCCTTCCGGCCAGTCCCATCCGGTCCTGCCCTCAGGGACCGACTTGCCGCCGGGGCTCGTGTCGATGGTGGAGCAGGATGAACTGACCGTCCGGGCCCTGCGTGCCTGGGATGAACTGCCCCGGGAGTTCATGCAGCTTGCCCTGGACCTTCAGGGCTGCGGCATTGATCTTCTGGACGCGGATCTGCAAGAGGTGCAGAGGCTGGCGGACAGGGCCCGAAGCGGTGAAGAAGTGCCTGATCATGCCAAGCCGCTTGAGAGGCTGGCCGAGTACCTTGCCGGTTTTCATGGCCGGACAGAGAAAGCCCACTCTGACATTCCGGAGCAGGATGAATACGTGCAGCCCGAGGATGCCGAAGAAACCAGGGTTTTGTTTGCTGGAAATGAACAAGAACTTTGGGAGCCTCATGAACATGCCCTGGGCCGTTCGCCGACCAGTCGACGGGAGACCTACCAGTTCTCTGATTTCGCCGCACTGGATGACAAGGGGCTAAAAGTGGAAATTCAGGACCCGCCGCGCACCCTGGCTGTCGGTATCCAGT
>PXBG01000073.1 GCA_003566995.1 Syntrophobacteraceae bacterium | reverse complement strand
CCCGGTGCATGACATTCTGTGAGTGCGCGTAACCCATCACCTCCACCAGCTGCAGAAATGCTTTTTCCTTTTGGGCTCCTTCCATGCCTTCATCCAGCATTTCCTGAAGAGTCCTGCCCTCCACAAATTCCTGAATGAGCACGACTTTCCCCCCCTCATGGGCAATCTCCTGCATGTGAACGGCGTGGGGGTGTTCCTGAAAAAGCTTCAAAATTCCCGCCTCGTGCATGAAACGGCGGTTGCTTTTGACCGAATGGGGAATCTTGGCCACCGCACGCTTTCCCGTCGCAGAATCTTCCACCTTCCAGACCTCCCCATAGCTGCCGCCCCCCAGGTTGCGCATCATCTTCCACCTCCCTCCCAGGAGAAAGCGCTCCCCCCCGGCCAGGGCATGGTCTTCTTTCCGTTGAAACAGTCCTCCCAGAAACCTCATGACACGGAAACCCTGCCCCCCGGCGTCCCGGGAAGAATCTTCCCCCCCGGCGGATTCCCTGGCCGTTTCCGAAACAGCGGCCCATTCCAGGAGCACCTGCAGCCGGGGCATGAAAGCTTCTTCAGTGAAGGGCATGATCCAGTAGTCGTCAGCCCCCCCCTTGAGGCAGCGGCGAATGAGTTCGGGCTGACCGGGTGGAATGAGCACCAGGAGCGGGGCCACTTTCGGAAGCAAATCCCTGAACCGGGACACATCCCGCCAGGGTTTTGGCTGATCTTCCGTGATCCGCAGAACGCCCAAACAGACATTTCCTTCTTCCGGCAGGGACTCCAGGCTGGAACAATGGGCCACATGAAGGAAACGCGTGGAAGGAACGATGGCTTGGATCCAGGATTGAAGCTGCTCCCGTTCGAGGTCCGAGAGGCCCACCAGGATGGCCTTGGAAGTCATGGGCTTTCCCTCGCTTTTTTCTTCGTGGACATTTCATGGCCCTCGCAGGGGCCCGGGGTTTCCCAGGGGGGGACGGGGCCTTTTCTGCCCACCGCCCGTCCGCCCGCCACGCACACTTCAGCATTTGGCGGCACTCGCCAAGGCGCAGAGAGAGCCCAATGCTCTTCCGCTCGTTCCTGCAGCCGCCACAGACAAAAAACCCCGGGGAACCACTGAGGTTTCCCGGGGCATGCCACATCATCAAGGCTTCATGGAAGCCTCAGCAAGTCGTCATGTCATCATGTGCGCTCTGCAGGGGGCTTGGCGATGACGAGGAGCACCAGTGAAATGGCCATGACCACGGCAGAGGCGATGAAGGGAATGTAGTAGCTGTCGCCCCAGCGGTACAGGTAACCACCGGCCCAGGGTCCCGCAAGACCGGCCAAACCGAAGGCGCTGAAGAGCAGCCCGTAGTTGGACCCCTGTGCCTTGGCTCCATAGTACCGGAGGGTGGTGGCGGGAAACAGGGTGAACTGGGCACCGTAGTTCCATCCGAAGACGAGGGCTACGATGAAGAACAGGACCGCATTGCCGGCCGTGGGGTAAAGGAGCAGAAGGACACCGACCTGGATGGCCCAGAGAACAATGAAGCACTTTTTGGTCCCGATCTTGTCTGCAATACCGCCGATGACGATGCGCACAGCGGCGTTGGTGATGGCCAGCGCGCTGACGGCCCAGCCGGCGGCCATGGGATCCAGACCCCTGTCGATTCCGGCGCCCGCGATGTGGCCCACAACCAGGAGGCCTGAAAAGCAGGAGCAGAAAAAGGCGATGTAGAGCATCCAGAACTGGGGAGTGGCTTTGGCTTCATCGTGCGTGTAGTCTTCCTGGCTCTTGGCGGAAGCACCGGGAGGAGGAGGTGGAGGCGACCATCCGGCAGGCTTCCATCCGGCAGGAGGATTCTGCAGACAGAGGGCGGAAAGAATGCCCAGAATACCCATGGCGACACCGACCCAGATGAACACATAGCGCCAACCATGGTTTTCAATGATCCAGGTGGCGATGGGGGCCATGATGAATGACCCGAGCCCCAGACCCACGATGGCGAACCCGGTGGCCAGGGCCCTCCTGTCGGGCCACCACTTGGGCCCCGTGGCAATGGGCGGCAGGTACATCATGCCACCGCCGACGCCGCAGATGACACCGTAGGTGAGGTACAGCTGAAGTTTTGTCTGAATGAAGCCTGAAAGGACAAAGCCGATGAGCACCAGCACGGCACCCACGAGCACGACTTTTCGGGGGCCGATTCTGTCACTGAGGCGGCCGGCGGGAATGGTGGTCAGACCGAACACAAAACAGACAATACCGAAGGCCAGGGCGATTTCTGCCCGCGTCCAGCCGAATTCCATGGAAAGGGGAGCAATAAAAACACTCCATGCGTACAACAAAAGACCGCAGGTGGTACTTCCAAGTATTCCCCCCAGCAGGGGAAGCCAACGAGGTATTGTTGCTTGATCGCTTGCCATATTTAAACCTCTCTGTCCTGAAAAGTACTGCGTTAGAAAATTGCGGCAATCCAGTCAATCCGCGCAGGCGTCTCCTCGCACTTCGAGATCACCCGATTCCCCGGGACCTGCCTGGCGCCTGCATGAGACTCATGAAACCCATCTCACCCGGAAGCCGAACCCCGCCCTCTTCGCTCCGGAAAAACCTCTCCCGGACAGCACTCCGGCGGGAAGCAGATCCCCCCATCAGGTTGTGGTGAAAAATGTAAAATGTTGATATGAAAGTTTTAGAATTAAAAGAAAGGAAACGGCCAACTCTGGAGCAATGGAAAATCAGTATGCGCAGCTAGGTTTTGATCTATCAGAACAATAGTACCATGAAGCATCGGAAGGGCAGCATACTCGCGAGTTGGTCTGAATAAAAAAACAAATAGCCCCATCCAAAAGTTTTCTAAACCATGAGTGGATCTCTTCCCCTTCACCTCCTTTCTGTCTGCATGGGTTGCAAACGATCGAAAAGTTTTGTAACGCAAGGCGAACCCTACAGTTTAGTACACACTGTTCCATCCCTTATATAAAAACGGTCGGGTTGTCAACATGAATGTGAAAAGCCTTATCTACATTTATATTAAAGAGATAGATTGCCTGCTCATGTTTGTGCGGTGCACTGCTCAAACACGGAAGAGAATCTTCAGAGCCATGGCTTCTGCAACGGGAGAGAAGAGAACATGAGAGAGTGGATTCAGTACATTGAAAGGTGGAAGCACATCAGTGGTGAAGAGCATTGCGTAAATTTTACAGTTCGCTTCACTTATGTCACACGAACCCAATGCTGTCAAGGCAAAAGGCCACTTCTTTTGCCTTCCTGCAGGCAACGGGTCACCAGCCGTCGCCCCCGTTTCTCTGCAAATGGTGATGAACGATATCCGGCTTGAGAAAAAACCGGCTCTCCCGCACCTTTTTTTCCATGGGGCTCATGGTGTATATGACTTTGTGCCGGGCCTCAAAACTGTCCAGGCTCTTGACGGCGGCCAGAGTGACCATACTGTCCAGGCACACGGCAAAAAGAATGCTGTCCCTGTCATCCAAAACGACCACATCCACGGGACGGTCCGCCACCCGGGGAGGCATATAGTCTGCCACAACTTTGTAGCCCATGGAGGCGGCCCTGGCGTAGAGACAACACTGAAGGGTTCGGCGGGCGGTCTTTTCCGTGCGGAATTTTTTGGGCATGTCCCGCCAGGCGGCTTCCAGCTCTCTTTTCCATTGTTCCATCACCTGGGAAGCATCCTTTTCCATAAAACCTCCATCGATGCGTGCCATACGGCCGGGCCGAAACTTTTCGCAAAGACTTTCACCCGTGCGCCGCATGGATTCTGCCATACATTTGAACAGGCCCCCGGCCCAAATCCCTTGCAAACTCCTTTTCGAGTCCTCGTAGCCCACATTGGGCGGTGTGTCAACCTCACGGCAAAAAAGGGCAACCGCAAAACCCCTTCCCTTTTTCATCCATTCCCGGTAATAAGCCATCAGGAAAGGGCGGCTGCAAAGATGAAAGTCCTCATGAGGGAATAAAACTTGCTAACCCTTCTCTGGGAACCCCTTTTGACTGCGGGCACGTTTCACCGTTGGATGCCCTCACGTGGAGCGGCCGGCTTCGACGAAAACCAGCAAGCCTGAAAGAAAATTCCATGACACCTTATGAACAGACCCGAAAGACCCTGCGGTCGAACCCCAGGACCTGGCTCGTGACAGGAGTGGCGGGTTTCATCGGATCCAACCTTCTGGAGGCCCTACTCAAACTGGACCAGGACGTGGTGGGCCTCGACAACCTGGACACGGGCCACCGGCGCAACCTGGACGAAGTCCTTTCCCTGGTGGGGGAAGAGCAAAAAAAGCGCTTCACCTTCGTGGAAGGAGACATCCGCCACCTGCCCACCTGTCAAAAAGTGTGCAGCGGTGTGGATCATGTCCTTCACCAGGCGGCCCTGGGCTCCGTACCCCGATCCATCGAAGACCCCCTCGCCACCCATGCCAGCAACGTGACGGGGACGCTGAACATGCTCCTTGCGGCGCGCGACGCGGGCGTGAAGCGCTTCGTTTATGCCTCGAGCAGTGCCCTCTACGGAGACCACCCGGATCTTCCCAAGGTGGAAGAGAGGATCGGAAACCCTCTATCCCCCTATGCCGTCTCCAAGCTGGCCAATGAACTCTACGCCATGAATTTTTCCCGCACCTACGGCCTTGAAACCATGGGGCTCCGCTACTTCAACGTCTTCGGGCCCCGCCAGGACCCCGAAGGTCCATACGCCGCCGTCATTCCCAGGTGGGTCATCGCCATGATGCACAAGGAACCCCTCTACATCAACGGCACGGGGGAGACCAGCCGGGATTTCTGTTTCGTGGAAAACGTGATCCAGATCAACCTTCTGGCCGCCACGACCACCCACCCCGAAGCTCCCAACCAGACCTACAACGTGGCCCTCAACAGCCGCAAGAGCCTCAAGGACCTTTTTGAAACCCTGCGAACGGGGCTCCTTCCCGACCACCCGCACCTGGAAAATTTCAAGCCCATTCACCGGGACTTCCGCCCCGGCGACGTGCTCCACTCCCAGGCGGACATTTCGCGGGCCCAAAAGCTCCTGGGATACCAACCCACCCATACCCTGGAAGAAGGCTTGCAGGAAGCCCTGGCCTGGTACGCGGAAAAACTCGGAAAAAGGCAGTGAGACGGCAAAGAGCAAAGGAGAGGGCCCCGGGCGGCCCCCTGCACAAACCCAGCGGTGAGCCAGAGGTTTTTCTTGCGGAATGGGGGTTCGAAACCCGACCCTCCCCCGGCTCCACGCACCTGAAACCCTGACCCATGAGACATAAAACTCCCATGAAACTTCTCATCACAGGCGGTGCCGGTTTCATCGGCTCCGCGGTCATCCGGCACATCCTCCGCAACACCCGCGACCACGTCATCAACGTGGACAAACTGACCTACGCGGGAAACCTGGAATCCCTCAGTGCCGTTTTGCCCAGCGAACGCCACCATTTTGAGCAAACGGACATCTGCGACCGCCCCTCCATGGAACGCATTTTCGCCCGTCACCAGCCCGATGCGGTCATGCACCTGGCCGCCGAATCCCACGTGGACCGTTCCATCGACGGCCCACAGGCCTTCATTCAAACCAACATCGTGGGGACCTGCACTCTCCTGGAAGCAGCCCGCAGCCACTGGCAGAAACTGCCCCCCGAGCGCAGAGAGCTTTTTCGCTTCCACCACGTTTCCACGGACGAAGTCTACGGGGATCTGGAAGATTCCAAAAGCCTCTTCACCGAGGAATCGCCCTATGCCCCCAGCTCCCCTTACTCGGCCAGCAAGGCCTCGGCGGACCACCTGGTGCGCGCCTGGCACCGCACCTTCGGATTCCCCGCGCTCCTCTCCAATTGCTCCAACAACTACGGCCCCTTCCAGTTTCCCGAAAAGCTCATTCCCCTCATGATCCTGAACGCTCTCGAAGGCAAACCCCTGCCCATTTACGGCCGGGGGGAGCAGGTCCGCGACTGGCTTCACGTGGAAGACCACGCCCAGGCCCTCTACCGGATCATCACCCGGGGCCGCCTGGGGGAAACCTACAACGTGGGCGGACACAACGAAAAAACCAACCTTCAGGTCGTTCAGACCCTGTGCGCCATTCTTGACGAACTCCTCCCCCAATCCCCTTTCAAACCCCACAGCGCCCTCATCACTCACGTGGCGGACCGGCCCGGGCACGACCGGCGCTACGCCATCGACGCTTCCAAAATCCAGAGAGAACTGGGCTGGAAACCGCGGGAAACCTTTGAAACGGGAATCCTCAAAACGGTGAAATGGTATCTGGAAAACGGAACCTGGTGCCAACGGGTTCAGGACGGGACCTATCAGCGCCAGCGCCTTGGGCTCGCGTGAGGCACAAGGAGCCCTTCTGTGTGCGGACTCCCTCACCATGAAAAAGGGTGCTGAAAGGAAGTTGAAAACTCCTTCCTCCCAGCACCCCCATTTCCCTTGTCCATCAGGTTTCAGGCTTGATCCCGGCGGTTCTGGGAATTTCCAGCCACCGGGATCTCACTGAAGATTTTTCAGCGGTCCATTCTTCCCAGTTGATCCAAAACTTCCTGGAGCTTTTCCACAGCCTCCCGAAGACCCCTTTGAACGGCGTCGATGCCCTCCAGGGGCAGTGCGGGAGCGACCGGCTCAACGACATCTTCTTCCACCTCCGCCACGGGTGCCACCGCTGGCAATTCGCCCACGAGTGCCAGGATGGACTCGTCAAGAGTCCGGTGCATGACCACCTGCCGTGAATCGGCCAGAATGATCCGCCGCAGTTCGGGGAAGTCCAGGGTTTCAGGTCTCAGAAAGACCGGCTCCGCGTAAAGGAGGGAATCGCCCAGGGGAATGACCAGGAGAATGCCCCGGAAAACCTCCGAACCCACCTGTCCCCACAGGGTGAATTGTTCCGAAATGACCGCATCGTTGTCGATGCGCGCCTCGATCTGGTTGGGACCATCCACGTGGCGGCCCCGGGGAAAGCGGTAAAGGGTCAGTTCACCATAGTTTTCCCCATCCATACGCGCGGCTATCCACCCCACCAGGTTGTGGCGGTTCACCGGAGTGAAGGGCTGAATGAGCAGAAACTCCTCCCTCTCCTCTCCCGGCAGGCGGGCCACGATGTAATAGGGCCGAAGCACTTCCGTCCTGCCGAAAGACTGCTGCACGGGCAGAGACCACTGATCTTCCCTGTTGTAGAAGACCACGGGATCTTCCATGTGATACTGAAGGAGCATCTGGGTCTGAACGGAAAAGCCGTCCTGCGGATACCGCAGGTGAGGCCGCAAGTACTCGGGCATCTCTTCCATGGACCTGAACAGTCCGGGAAAGATGGCTTCGTAGGTGCGGACGATGGGATCATCGGGATCCGCAATGTAGTAGTCGATGGTCCCGTGGTAGGCATCCACCACGGCCTTGACACTATTTCTCAGGTAGTTGAACTGGCCCTGATAGGGAGTGGAATAGGGGTAACGGCTGGTGGTGGTGTAGGCATCCTGTATCCAGAACACCCGGCCGTCAGCCACCACGCTGTAGGCTTCACGGTCTCTCAGCAGGAAGGGCGACACGGTGGAGAAGCGTTCGGGAATGGTCCGCCGATACTGAATGAGACTGTCCGGATTGATTTCCCCGGAGATGAGAATGTTGATGTCCCTGAATTGCCAGGCGTACATGAGTTTCCGGAAAAAGGAGCTCAACTCCACGCCCCCCTCTCCATCGTAGGTGGTGTAAACGGATCCGTCAGGCCCGGGATAGTTGAATTCCAGGGTGTCCGTGCGCGCGATGAGGTAATCGAGACTTTTGAGGCCGAAATAGATCTCGGGCCGATGCAGTTCGATCTCCCCTTCAGGGGGGATGTCGCTGATGAAAAACCCTGGCCTGCCACCCTCATCCACTTCGGTCACCGGTGTCATGGCCACTCCATAGCCGTGGGTGAACTGAAGGTGCCTGTTGACCCACCGCTGAGCTTCCGAAGGGAGCTTTTCCGCCGAGAGTTCGCGCGTGGCCAGCATCACCTGCCGCAGCTCCCCATCCACCGTGTAACGGTCCGTGCTCATCTCCAGAAAATCATAATAAAGGCGGAAAAACTGGATCTGGTTGTAGCTTTGCAGGAGAGGGCCTTCATCCCACAGCCTGATGTTGCGCACAGTGCCCCGGTTGTCCTCCACCGTTTCGGGATCGACCCATCCCAGGGCGGGATGGGTTTTGGTCTGAAGGCCTGTCAGACCGAAGGCCTCCCGGGTGGCCGAAATGTTGTTGGCCAGAAACTCTCTCTCGCGCGCCAGTTCGCTGGGTTCCACATACATTCTCTGGTAGAACATGGGCGCCGCCGTGCCGCCCGCAATGTTCAGGACAAACCAGGCGCCCACGGCCCAGACAGCCAGGCGTTTTTTATTGGAAAAAGCGCTGGCCAGCAACAGTCCCGAAGTGGCGAGAGCCACAAAAGTCAGGAGTGTGCGAGCGGGCAGGGTGACGGTGCTGTCCGTGTTTCCCATGCCGAAGACAGCGCCCGTGGGAGAATAGAGGAGTTCATAGCGCCCCAGCCAGTGGCCCGCTGCGATGAGCACAAACAGCATCGCGCCCAGGATGGCCAGATGGGCTCTCACGGGCTGGGTGAAGGAAAAAGCTTCCCCCCGGAAGGAACTGTTCACATAATAAAAAGCGCCCACGATGAGCAGGACCGCCAGCACCACGCTGAGAAGCCAGAAGCGCACAAACTCCAGGACGGGAAGGGTGAAGACATAGAAGGAAATATCGTTTTGAAATATGGGATCCGTTTCGTTGAAAGCCACCCCGTTGAGATAACGGAGCACGGTTTCCCACTCGGCGGCGGGCTGCCCCGAGAGAGTGAAAGCGCCCAGGATCACCACGCCCGATGTCACCAGAAGGAGAACTTTTCGTGCAGCCGCGTAAATGTCGGGGGGCAGTTTCTGGCCGCCGTAGGGCCGCATCCTGTCCGTGATGCGCCAGGCCATGTAAAGGTTCGGAACAGCCAGGGCAAAAAAGACGGCCGCCGCCAGCAGGTAAAGAACAACCCGTGTGGAAACCATCTTCAAAAGGACTTCCTGATAGCCCAGGTCACTGAACCAGAGCCAGTCCGTGTAAAACCTCTGGCCCCATGCCAATCCCGACAGCAGCAGGATTGCGGCCAGGATGAGAAGGCCTCCCTTGATCATGCGGGTCAGTTTGGAAAAATCCAGATTTTCCAGGTTGATTTGGGGTAGCGGATCCCGCGGATCCCGCGGACCGCCAGGTCCAAAAACGTCTCTCATGGCCGTGCACCCTCTTGCAGACACATGCCTGCGGTTCGTGTTGGAATCGTCCTCAATGTCCTCATGACCTGCCCCCGAAAGGCCGCCCTTCCAGGCCTGGCCCACCCCCCCGGAACCTCCGGCGAACCGGAGCAGGGGGCTGGTGCGAGGTGACGGGCCGAAATGACCGGCAACATTCTGAGTCCTCCCGGGCCCTTGAAGAAAAACAGCCCTTTCAGAAGCAGGTCCCCACAAAAAACAAAAACCGCCATCGGCCCTTGGCCCAGGCAGGTTTTCCGCACTTGTTTTGAGAAGTAGGTATAATTAGCACAGCTTGCTCAAAGAGTGTAACCCATTCGCACAGAGTGAGAAGGAAAAAACGGCGGAAGTCCACCCGGGCCATCCTTCCGTATCCGGCCACGGCTTTCCCGTGAGTGAGAGGTCACGCTCCGCAAGCTTCACAGCCTGCTGCAAAACGGTTAACAATCGAATTTTTTTGGGTTAGAGATGAAGAGACATTTTGTGCGCACTGTCCCACAACAAGATCGAGGAACGCCTCCTTGGAAAAGCTTCTCGCCCTCAGCATGCAGGTCAAACTCACCCTCATCTTTTTCGTGTTCGCCCTCATCCCCCTCTCCGCCGTGGGCTTCCTGGCCATAAAATCCGCCGAAGAAACCATTCTCAACATGGCCACGAACCAGCTGGAACAGATCGCCGAGGACAAGGCGTCCCTGCTGGAAAGGTGGATCGCCGAGCGCAAGGCGGATGTGGAGGTGGTGGCCCATTCGTCCATCCTCAAGTCCCTGGATTCGGAAAAGATCGCATCCTACCTGGAGATGGTGCGCAACCGCTACGGGGAATATGGGGAATACGGGGATATTTCCGTGGTCTCCGCGGACGGCCGGCTGATTCACAGCAGCTCGGGCGGCCTGGAGCGCCCTGCCTCACAAGACTGGTTCACGAAAGCGTCCTCGGGCGAACTCTACATGTCCGACATTTTTCTTGACGAAAAAAAGGGGGAATCCTTTTTTCTCATTGCGGCCCCTCTATGGGGATCTTCACAAGGAGTGGAAGGAGTCGTTTGCGCCAAAGTGGGAACCCGGACCATACTTTCCGTCATTCTTCAGGCTTCCCTGGGGGAAACGGGCGAGTGCTATCTTGTGAACCTGGAGGGCACATTTCTCGTCCATCAGGAACCGGAGCGCATACTCATGGAAAACATCGCCCAGTCGGACAGTTTCAGAAACATCCTGCACAGTCCCCATCAGAGAATCACCTACACGGACTACCGGGGTATGGAAGTTCTAGGGGCTTCAAAGCGTGTGAAAGGCACGGACTGGGCACTGGTGGCCGAACAGGACCGGGACGAAGCCTTTCGGGGAGCCGATGAACTGCGTCAGTACGTCCACCTGGCCCTGGCCCTCTCGATCATGGGAGCCTTCGTTTCCGCGTGGCTCCTCTCCCGGTATGTGGTCCTTCCCATCCGAAAGCTGGGAGAGGCTGCCCATCGGCTTGCCAGCGGAGACTTCAAAAATCTGAATCTCGAAAGAGACCGAAAGGATGAAATAGGCCTGCTTCACGAAGCCTTTGGTGAAATGGCCAGCCAGCTTCAGGACCGCCAGGCTCACCTGGAGAAGGCGGTGATTCGCAGGGAAGAGGCGCTCAAGGAATCGGACGTGATGCTCAAACAGACCCAGGAAGCTGCGGAACGGTCTCACCAGCTCGCTTCCCTGGGACAACTGGCGGCAGGCGTCGCCCACGAAATCAGAACTCCCCTCACCTCCCTCAAAATGTTCATGGAATCCCTCGAGAACGAAAGGGACCTTCCCGCAGAATACGGGGAGGATGTCCTGATGGCCATGAACCAGATGAAACGCATGGAAGACACCATCAACCGTTTCCTCAACTTCGCAAAACCCCGGGAACCCCTCATGGGGGAACTGCATGTGGAAGACCTCATTCGGGACGCCCTGCTCATGACAGGCCCAAGGGCCAAGCACCAGAACACCCGCATCATCCTCCGACTGCCACAGGACCTTCCAGCCCTGCGAGGCGACAGAAAACAACTGGGGGAAGGGCTTTTAAATGTCATCGCCAATGCGCTGGAAGCCCTGGGCCAGGGGGGCGAGATCACCATTGAGGCAAGCGTGGAAAACCGGAAATCGGAAAAAGGGCTGGTGCCCTGGATCCGCCTGGACGTTGAGGACACGGGCCCGGGCATCACGGAGGAAAACCTTCGAAGGATCTTCGACCCCTTTTTCACCACACGACCCAACGGCACAGGACTGGGCCTTTCCATGGTCCGCAGCACCCTGCAGGGCCATGGAGGCGCCATTCAGGCGGTGAGCCAGCCGGGCCGGGGGAGCACTTTTTCCCTGTTCATTCCTGTGGAGCGGATTCAGCGACAGGAGAGTGAATTCCATTGAAGGACACCAAAAAGATACTGATCGTTGAAGACGACGAAGGGCTCGTTCATTTTCTGAGTCGCTTTTTCACCCAGCAGGAATACCTTGTGACATCCTGCGGTGACGGCCACCAGGCCCTGGAAAAGGTGACGGGGGAGCCCTTTGACCTCATTCTTCTCGATTACAAGATGCCGGGCATGAATGGCCTGGAAACACTCAGGGAAATCCGCCGCCTGCAGGTGAAAACCCCCATCATTGTCATGACGGCCTACGGCACCATGGACACGGCCATTGAAGCCATGAAGCTCGGCGCCTACGACTACCTGGTCAAGCCCTTCAACCGGGACGAACTCCAGAGGCTGGCCCTGGACGCACTGGAAGTGAACCGCCTCATGACCGAAACGGTCAGCTTTCCCGCCGCCAGTTCAAAATCCGCGGCCATTCCGGGCGGTTCGGTGAAGATCATCGGCCATCACCGGCGCATGCAGGAAGTCTACAAGCTCATCGGTCAGGTGGCTCACAAGGACGTCACCATCCTCATCACGGGAGAATCGGGAACGGGCAAGGAACTTGTGGCGAGGGCCATCTACCACCACAGCCTTCGCAAGGACAAACCTTTCCTGGCGGTGAACTGCGCCGCCATTCCGGAAACCCTTTTTGAGAGCGACCTTTTTGGGCACGAGCGGGGAGCCTTCACGGGCGCCGACCGCACTCACATCGGCAAATTCGAACGATGCCACGGGGGTACCCTCTTCTTCGATGAAATTGGCGACATGTCCTTGTCCACTCAGGCCAAGCTCCTTCGCCTCCTTCAATACGGGGAGTTCGAGCGGGTGGGTGGAATTCACACCCTGCACTCGGATGTGAGAATTCTTGCGGCCACTCACAAGAATCTGGAGGAGGCGGTGGAGCAGGGGCAGTTCAGGGAAGACCTATACTGGCGCCTCAAGGTCATCTCCCTTGACTTGCCGCCCCTCAGGGACCGCATGGAAGACATCCCCGCCCTGGTGGAATATTTTCTGGAACGCTTCAACGAAGAATACCAGAGTTCCGTGCGCCGGGTGGACCCGGGGGCCATGGCCTGCCTGAAATCCCACTCCTGGCCGGGCAATGTGCGGGAACTGGAAAACTGCATGCGGCGCGCCGTGCTCCTGTCCATGGGCGACATCGTTCGCGAAGAACATTTCAAACCGACTCCCGAACTCACCACCCCCAAAGGCGCTGAACGGGAAGCGTTTCTGGCTCACATTGAAAAACGGCTGGATGCCCTCGTCCCCGACCTGTTGCAGTTTTGCAACGAAAAGGTCCACGAAAGCGTCCTGGATGTGGTGGAAAAGAACCTCATTTTGAAAGTGCTTCAGCAATGCGGCTTCAACCAGGTGAAGGGAGCCCGCCTGCTGGGCATCAGCCGGAACACCCTGCGTCACCGCATGAAGAAGTTCCAGATCACCCCTCCAGCCGACTGAGAACCGTGACTCACCTCCCCTGCTGCTTTGCGGCCACCCCTGCTCAACCCCTGAACACCCCAAGAAAACTCCAGTTTTATCAGCCACTCACCCTCATTCTTCTCTTTCCCGCCTTGAAACTAGCTGGTGGCCTGCCACCACTCACCCTCTCCCGTCAAGGGAAAGCCCACCCCGAATCAAACCAGAATCCGGATACATTTCAGCGCTTTATTTTGAAGCCCTTCACAGCCTGTCAAAAGGCACGCTTGTTGCCATGGATTCATCACTGGACATGTGGAGTGACACAAAGGATCCATGGTCCCATGGAGGTGTGGCAACATGAAGGATTCATTCTTGGCGGAAGAAGACGGGGAGCGGAGCGCCCGCATCAGAAAAGAACTGGAGCGCACCAACGCAAGACTGAGACATTTCAGGGGAATTGCCGCCACGGTGATGGGCGATGCCTTCCGGCTATGGCGGGAAATCACGGAAACACTGGAAGGTTCCGGGTCTTGCGAGGAAATACTCGAGGGCACTTGCGACGCACCCCGCCCTGTTTCTCAAAAAGACCGGCAGGCCCTTCTCGAAAAACTTCGGCTTCTGGGCATCCGAATCGACTATGCCAGGAGGCTCTGTGAAGGGCAAATCGGGGAAAAACCTGGTGATGAAGGAGGTTTTTGAACATGGAAAGACAGCTCAAGGTCATTTCGGGCAACGCCAAGGGGGCCGCTGAGCGCGGCTACCTGCTGCCCGAGGAGAAACTCAAGCACTTCCGTAACGTCATGGGTGTTGTCCTGGAAGATGCGCAGAACACCTGGGGAGACCTCTGGAAAGAGTTGCAGGGCGAGGTGACGGATGGCACCATGATTCTTCCTCAAGGCCGGAACGGGTTCGTCCCCCCATGCGGATGGCCCGAGTTCCTGGAAAAGATGTGGCTGCTCAAGCATTACCTGGACCATGCAAAGAGGTTTTCAGAAGAAAAAATGTAGATGGACCCCAAAAGGGAAAAAATCATTCAAGAATTCAAACTGGAGGTCAACGGCAGATGTCAGGCAACGGCGAAAACAACCCTTTCAAAATCGCACAACAGCAGATCAACGACTGCGCAGACATTCTCAAACTGAACCAGGGAACCCGCGAGGTGCTCCTCAATCCCATGCGGGAATTCCACGTGAGCTTCCCCGTCCGCATGGATGACGGAACCACCAGGGTATTCCAGGGTTTCCGGGTGCAGTACAACGATGCCAAGGGCCCCACCAAGGGAGGCATCCGTTTTCATCCCGACGAAACCATCGACACGGTGCGTGCCCTGTCAGCCTGGATGACCTGGAAGTGCGCCATGCTCGACCTGCCGCTGGGGGGTGGCAAGGGGGGAGTCATCTGCAATCCCAAGGAACTCTCCCCCCATGAGCTGGAGCGCGTCAGCCGCGGCTACATCCGGGCCATCGCTCCCTTCATCGGCCCGGAAACGGACATTCCCGCACCGGACGTGTACACCAATCCCCAGGTGATGGCCTGGATGGTCGATGAATACTCTTCCATCGTTGGAAGGAACCAGTTCGGTGTGATCACGGGAAAACCCCTTCCCCTGGGAGGTTCATCGGGGCGGGGCGATGCCACGGCGCGAGGGGGCATGTACACCCTTCGGGAAGCGGCCAAGGTGGTGGGCCTGGACTTGAGCAAAGCCACGGTGGCCATCCAGGGCTATGGCAACGCGGGCAGCTACGCCGCCTCTCTCGCTGAGTCCATGTTCCAGTCAAAAATCGTGGCCGTCTGTGATTCGCGGGGCGCCGTGTCCCGCAAGGACGGCATTTCCCCTTCCAAGGTGGCCGAGCACAAACAGAACACGTCCACGGTCCTGAACCTGGAGGGCGCCGAAAACATGACCCCCGACGAGCTGCTCACCATGGATGTGGACGTGCTGGTGCTCGCCGCTCTGGAAAACAGCATCACGGAGAGGAACGCAGACCAGATCAAGGCCAAAATCATTGTGGAACTGGCCAACGGTCCCACCACTCCCGAAGCCGATGAAATTCTCTACAAAAAAGGGATACACGTCATTCCCGACTTCTTGTGCAATGCGGGAGGCGTGACCGTCTCCTATTTTGAGATGGTCCAGAATTTCTACATGTTCTATTGGGAAGAAGAGGAAATTCACGAGAGGCTCGACAAGCGGATGACCCGAGCTTACCATCAGGTCATTCAGACCTCGGAAAAATTGAAGATCAACATGCGCAAGGCCGCCTACGCCGTTTCTGTGGGACGGGTGGTGGAAGCCATGAAACTGCGCGGCTGGGTTTAGCACTCAGGGCCGGCCCCTGCGGAAATCCACCGCAGGGTTGGCCCGAAAGAAAGGGACCATGTCGTCACCGGAGAACGTCAGCAGTGGAATCCCCGCCCTGGACGAAGTCATCGAGGGCCTTCGCATGGGGGACAACGTGGTCTGGCAGGTGGATCGGCTGGACAACTACCGGAAGGTGGTCCGGCCCTTCGTGGAGCAGGCCCTGAAGGAAAACCGCACCCTGGTTCACGTGCGGTTCGCTCTTCACCCGCAGGTGCTCGAACCCCACCCCGCCGTCATCACCAAGGAGGTTGACCCCCGGCCGGGGTTTGACCATTTCAGCGGGCGGGTCAGCTGCATCATTGAAGACATCGGCCCCGGAGCCTTTTATGTTTTCGACAATCTGTCCTCCCTCGTGGCCGACTGGGCCACGGACGAACTGGTGGCCAACTTCTTCCAGCTCACCTGCCCATACCTGCACGAACTGGACACCATCGCCTATTTTGCCCTCACCCGGGGAGAACACTCCCACAGCGCCGTGGCCCGCATTCGGGACACCACCCAGGTTCTCATCGATCTCTACCACCAGGGAGAGGAGCTTTACATCCATCCCCTCAAGGTCTGGGACCGGTATTCCTCCCAGATGTTTCTCCCCCATCGTTACGCGGACGGGGAACTCACTCCCCTCTTTCGAAGCGGAGACGCTTCCACCCTTTCCCTGAAAGCGCGAAAAAGACCCCTTCGCGACAAAACGGATTCCATCGCCCCATGGGACAGCGTCTACCGCAAGCTGGCCCAGTTCAGCGAAGAAGAACTGGAGCAACTGGAAGGCTCCCCCGAAGTCCAGGCCCTCAAGCAGGAACTTTCCCACATGATCATCGGGACTCAACCCCAATTCGTCCGCCTCGCCGACGAATACCTCACCCTGGGGGACCTCATCGGAGTGCGAAACCGGCTGATCGGCTCGGGACGCATCGGGGGCAAGGCGGCGGGCGTCCTTCTGGCTCGCCGCATTCTTCAGAAAAGCCAGGGAAAGGTGGACTTTTCGCAGGTGCTCGAAGAGCACGACTCCTTTTTCATCGGCTCGGACGTGTTCTTCACCTTTCTGGTGAACAACGACCTTTTTCGCCTGAGGCTTCGGCTCACGCAAAACTCCCAGATCTCTCCCGAGGAATTTGAAAGGGTGGAAGAACGCTTTCTGGACGGCGCATTTCCCCAGGACATCATGGAGCAGTTCAAGGATCTTCTGGACTACTTCGGGCAGGCGCCCATCATCGTCCGGTCCAGCAGTCTCCTGGAAGACGGGTTTGGGAATGCCTTTGCCGGAAAGTACCGCAGTGAATTCTGCGTCAACCAGGGAAGTCCCGAAAAGCGGCTGGAAGCTTTTCTTCACGCCGTCAAGCTGGTCTACGCCAGCTCGGTGAATCCCGATGCCCTTTCCTACCGCAAGCAGCGGGGCCTGGGCAACTCGGACGAACAGATGGCCATCCTGGTGCAGCGTGTGGCGGGCATGCGGCATGGAGAACGCTTCTTCCCTTCCCTGGCGGGAGTGGCTTTTTCTCACAACCTCTACCGGTGGACCGACCGCATCGATCCTTCCCAGGGGATCATTCGGCTCGTATTCGGCCTTGGAACCCGCGCGGTCAATCGGGTGGGGGGAGACTATCCGCGGCTCATCGCCGTGAGCCACCCTCACCTTCGCCCGGAGATGGGACGCAAAATCGCCACTTATTCCCAGAAAAAGGTGGACCTGCTGGACCTTGCGGCCAACGAACTGCGTGGCGTCCCTCTACCCCGGCTGCTGGAGTCCCTCGATTTTCCCAATGCGGACCTCTTTGTTTCCTGCCTGGAAGACGGATACATCAAGGACATGGACCTCCTGAGCCCCAGCCCCTCCCGGGGAGGCGTGCTGACCTTCAACAGACTTTTGGAGGAAACGGATTTCGTCAGATTCATGCGCGAGATACTTCGATTGCTGGAAGAGGCCTACGGTCATCCCGTGGACATGGAGTTCACAGCCCATGTGGACGCCCGCCACCGAGTGCTCATCAACCTCGTCCAGTGCCGCCCCATGAGAATTCCCGGAGCCACGGGAGACGTTCACTTTCCCGGGGACGTGGCGCCCCAAGACCTCCTTTTCGAGGCTCAGCGGACCATGTCGGGAGGAACCAGCCGCCCCATCCGCTACATCGTCTACGTGGACCCCGCAACCTATGCCCACAAAGCCTCCTTGCAGGAAATGCAGAGCATGGGGCGGATCATCGGTGAGCTCAACCGGCAGGAGAGCTTTGCCCGTGAGGGAGTCATGATGATGGGTCCGGGAAGGTGGGGCAGCTCAAACATCGCCCTGGGCGTCAACACCACGTATTCGGACATCAACAACACTTCCGTGCTCGTGGAGATGGCACGGGAAGAGGCGGGACATGTCCCCGACGTGTCCTATGGCACTCACTTCTTCCTGGACCTGGTGGAATCCCGGATCATCTACCTGCCCGTCTACCCCGACGATTCCAGATGCCGGTTCAACTTCCGATTCTTTGAAAACTCCCCCAACAGCATGGGGCTCCTGCTGCCCAAAGTGGACCGATTTGAGCATCTCATCAAGGTCATCGACGTTCCGGCTGTCACGGGAGGAAAGCAGGCCCGTGTCGTGGCCGACCCCCACGAGGGAAATGCCATCTGCTACCTCGAGACACCTTCTCAGCCCCCCGAAAACTCCTGAATCCAAAAGGTCTTTCATACCAGGCCGCGTTCGGAATGATGCCCCTTGAATGATTCCCGGCTTGTACAGGCAATCCCCCCTCGCCCTGATCCTGTCGAAAGGACGGCCACCTGTGAATGAATCTTTCGGGGGTTCGTCTTGGGCTTCGACACTTCAGCCCGAGCGGGTTTGGAGTGCCATGGCCGCCCTTCCATGCCTCTGGGCAGGCCCTGTCCCGAAGGGTTCGAGGATAACGCGGCAGGCATCATTTCCAACGCAGTTCAGTGTCAGGTGAAAACCCTCGCAGAGTCCTTCACGGTTTTTTTGCTGCGCACGGGAGCCTCAACTTTTCCCGTGGAAAGGGGAGCCTTTTGTGAAACAAGGATCGCCAGAGAACGCTCCTTCATGGGAAAAGGGCTGGACGGGTCGCACCACCTGCCCTCTTCTTCCCTGACAATATCCTGAGGTGAGGGCTGGGAGGTGTCCACAACGGTGAACCATTGAAAGAGCTCGGGAGTCTGGGGCAGGGCGAAAGAGACAGCCTCCTGCTGGGCGTTGAAAAGGAGGCAGATGGCGTGCTGGCCGTCAAAAGCGTTCGTTTCTCCCGTGAAGAGCATGCAGCCCAGCACATTCTTTTCGCCTTCCCACTCCATGGGTTCCCCCGATGGCCCAAACCACCTGATGTCAGCGTCGCAATAAAACTTCTCCGCTCTCAGAACAGGGTGTCTTTTCCGGAAGGCGATCATTTCCCGGGTGAACCGGAAAAGATCCCGGTTGCGCTTCAACATCTTCCAGTCAAACCAGGACACTTCATTGTCCTGGCAGTAGGCATTGTTGTTTCCCTTCTGCGTCCGGCCAAACTCATCGCCGCCGAGGATCATGGGCACACCGCGGGAAACCAGGAGGGTTGCCAGCAGGTTCTTGACCTGTCTGCTCCTGATGCGCCGAACGGTGGTGCTTTTGGTTTCACCCTCCACACCGTAGTTGGCGCTGAAGTCATCGGGAGTGCCGTCCCTGTTGTCCTCTCCGTTGGCTTCGTTGTGTTTCCGGCTGTAGGTGACCAGGTCGTGAAGGGTCAAACCATCATGGCAGGTGACGAAATTGATGCTGTTGAGCGGGGCCTTGCCGCTTCCCCCGTACAGGTCTGAACTGCCGCAGATGCGGGAAGCCAGTTTGCCCGCCATGCCCGGATCTCCCCTCCAGAACCTTCTCACATCATCCCGGAACTGCCCGTTCCAGTCGGACCACCGGCGCCCGGGAAAGTTGCCCACCTGATAAGCCCCTCCTGCATCCCAGGCTTCCGCAATGAGCTTCGTGTCCCTCAGAAGAGGGTCCTGGGCAATGCGTTCCAGAAGGGGGGGATTGGGAAGAATTTCCCCGTTCTTGTCTCTTCCCAGCACAGAGGCCAGATCAAAGCGGAAGCCATCCACGTGCATCTCCGCCACCCATTGACGCAGGGAATCCATGATGAGAGTCCGCACCACGGGATGGTTGCAGTTCAGCGTGTTGCCGCATCCCGAATAGTTGCGGTAATGGTGGGTGCCCGGCTCCAGCATATAATAGACGCGGTTTTCCAGGCCGCGCAAATTCAGGGTGGGGCCATACTCATCCCCTTCCGCCGTGTGGTTGAATACAATGTCCAAAATGACTTCGATGCCCGCTTTGTGCAGCTCCCGAACCATCGTTTTGAATTCGTTCACCTGCCCTCCCGCCAATGTTTGAGTGCCGTAGCTTTCCTTGGGAGCCATGAAGGCAGCGGTGTTGTATCCCCAGTAGTTGGTGAGCTTTTCCCCCGTCAGGGGATTTTTCCGCACCATTTCGTTCTCATTGAACTCCTGAACGGGCATGAGCTCAACGGCGGTGACCCCCATCTGTTTGAAATAGGGAATTTTTTCGATCAGGCCCAGGAAAGTTCCGGGGTGCCTGGCCGCCGAAGAGGGATCGATGGTGAGCCCCCTCACATGCGTTTCATAAATGAGCGTGTCCGCCCAGGAGTGTCTGGGAGGACGGTCATCCTGCCAGTCGAAGTAGGTGTCCACCACGGCGCACTTGGGGGACCACCGGGCATTGTCCGTCCCGGAAGGTGACCATTGAGCCCCCCCTCCATGAGCCTCATAATCCTGAGCCTGCTCGAAATCCCAGTGACCCGTTCCCACCAGTGCCTTGGCATAGGGATCCAGAAGCAGCCGGTTTTTGTTGAAACGGTGTCCGTTTTCCGGATCGTAAGGCCCTTCCGCACGATAGGCGTACAGCTGGCCATAGGTGATGCCGGTGACTCTCACGTGCCAAATGTCCCCCGTCCGGTGAATTTCAGGATTCAAGGGGATGGAGATCACGGGCTGGGAATCCTCTGAACGTTCGTACAGTTCCAGAAACACGGCGGTGGCGTTTCGGCTGATCACGGAAAAATTGAACCCGCCCCGGTATTCGCTCACTCCCAGGGGCAATGGCCGGCCGGCATCCATCTTCACATTCATCTTTTTCATAGACCCCTCAATGACAGCATTGCTGGCTGAATGGCACGGACAAAACAGGAAAAACCTTCGAAAAGAGTAAAACACGAAATCCGGCCACCCTCAACAGCCATTTCAATACACATTGTTCCCGGACGGAAAATGGTATAAACGGTGAAGTTGTGAGTGTTTTTCGCTCTTCAATGAGTTGAACCACCCCGTCAGCCCGGTGAAAAAATTGCTTTTGAAAGGTTTGGAAAGATTGGAGTCCGATCTTTTGCCCGGAAGGCTCATGAGGGCTTTCATGTTGATGCGGAAAGGTTGAGTGACAGCATTGTCAACCCGCTCAAAGGAGAAATGACATGTCAGGTGATAGCAAATTGCACGTTGGTGCCATGGGAAAGGCGGAAAAACAGGTTGACGCCGGCAACACGGCCCTCACCATGGGCAGTGGAGAAATGGAGGTTTTCGCCACGCCCGCCATGGTGGCCCTCATGGAGGAGGCAGCCGTGAACTGCGTCAAAGAACTTCTGGGACCCCAGGAAACTTCCGTGGGAATCAAGATGGAGGTTTCCCACTCGGCGGCCACTCCCCTGGGCATGAGCGTGAGGGCCGAAGCCCTTCTCCAGAATGTGGAGGGGCGCAAGCTCACATTCCAGGTCACAGCCTTCGACAGCAGGGAAAAGATCGGAGAGGGTCGGCACGAGCGCTTTGTGGTGAACAGGGAACGCTTTTTGAGCAAGGTTCAGGAGAAAGGCGAGGTGCGCTCATGAAGCCTGTTGCACGGCAGGCTCACGTGGAGCGGAAAACTCGCGAGACACAGATTGAAATGGAACTGAACGTGGACGGCTCAGGGCAAGCGGATGTGCGCTCAGGAGTTCCCTTTCTGGACCACATGCTCACCTTGTTCGCGGTGCACGGCTTCTTCGATTTGAAGCTCGAGGCCCGCGGGGACGTGGAAATCGACGATCACCACACGGTGGAAGATGTGGGCATCACAATGGGCATGGCCTTCAAGTCAGCTCTCGGGGACAAGAAAGGGATTGAAAGGTACGGTCATGCCGTGGTCCCCATGGACGAGGCATGCGCCACGGTCACCCTCGACATCTCCAACCGGCCTTTCCTTGTGTTCCAGACCCCCCCCCTGGCGGAGAGGGCGGGACGTTTCGACACGGAACTGGCACCGGAATTTTTCCGGGCCTTTTGCCTCCATGGGGGCGTTACCCTTCACATACAGGTGGGCTGCGGTGCGAACACCCACCACATCCTGGAAGCCATATTCAAGGCCTGGGGACGCGCCATGGACAAAGCCACCCGCCATGAGGCAAGGCGCCTGGACATTCCCTCTTCCAAAGGAACCCTGTGATGCCTTCTCTTTGTGAAGATCTTTGTAAAAAGAGGCTGAAAACAGCCTTTGCGCAAGGCTTCACCGCTCCACGGCCAAAGGGTGAAGAAAAACTTTTGGGTCATCTGTTGACAAGCAATACATAAAGGGATATGTTGCTTTTTGTTGGCGCGGGGTGGAGCAGTTCGGTAGCTCGTCGGGCTCATAACCCGAAGGTCAGAGGTTCGAATCCTCTCCCCGCTACCAGGAAAATTCAGGGAGCCGCAGTTTGAAACTGCGGCTCTTTTTTTTTGGGCTCACCCGATAATTGTGATTTTTTTTTGGAACGGTGATCCTTCAACACTGAGTGGCGTCCGGGATGAAACCTTTTTGGGACGGCAATGAAAGCCGAGCTGGGGCTCGGCGGTCCCGGGGAAAGATCCCCGGGTGCCATTCCAGAACCTGTTGATCCCGTGGCCGGTGGCCAGAGAATACGGCCGTGATGAATGCCGGTCCTTCACCCAGCAACATCATTTCGGGCGCAGACTGGTATCAGTCCGTATTTCCCTTTTGTTTGCAGCAGGGAAAAGACATGGCATAATGGTGTTCATACGTTGATCAGCACGGCAAAGTGAATGGTCTTTCACAGACGACAACCACAAGGATGATCTTGCCATGATGCAATGTCTCGGGGATATTCGGGTGATCGAGGTGGGACAGGTTTTGGCCGCGCCCTTCGCGGGCATGATCCTGGGAGATCTGGGGGCCGAAGTCATCAAAGTGGAACCACCGGCAGGGGATTCGGCACGAAAAACCCCCCCTCACTATTATAAGGGAGAGAGCATTTATTTCATGACGCTCAACAGGAACAAAAAGAGCGTGGTCCTGGACCTCGCTCAGGAAGGGGGCCATGAAGTCTTTTGTGATCTTGTGAAAAACTGCCACGTGGTGCTTGACAATCTGAGGCCCGGAGTGGCCGAAAAGCTGAAAATTCATCACGAAGCCCTGGCCCGCCACAACCCGGGCATCGTCTGCTGCTCCATCAACGGCTATGGCTCCCGGACTCCCGACGCGTTCAAACCTGCCTTCGACCTCATGATTCAAGCCCGGGGCGGAGGCATGAGTCTCACGGGCGTCCCCGGGGGACCACCCGTGCGCATGGGTGTCTCCATCTCCGATCACGTGGCCGCCATATATGCCGTGGTGGGCATTCTGTCCGCTCTCCATGAGAGCCGGCGCACGGGTGTGGGACAGAAGGTGGAAGTCCCCCTGCTCAGCACCATGATTTCACTCCTGAGCTATGAGGCCGGACTTCATCTCTATTCGGGGGAGGTGCCGGGACCTGTGGGATCGGGCCACCGCTCCCTCATGCCCTACAATGCGGTGGCAACCGCCGATGGCCACATGGTCATCGACGCGCACCTGCCCAAGTTCTGGTCCGCTTTGTGCCAGGTGCTGGAGCGGCCCGACCTGGAAAGGGACCCAAGGTTTGAAACCCTGGAGGGGCGCAACCGAAACCGGGAGGAACTGCTTTCCATCCTGGACGCAGAGTTTTCCCGCCGTTCCCGCCTCCAATGGATCAGGGCGCTGGAGGCGGCAGGTGTCCCCTGCGCTCCCATTCAGGACGTGAAGGAAGCCCTCGCAGATCCGGCAACCCTGGCTCTCAACATGGTTTCTGAAATCCACCACACTGGTGTGGACCTGCGTTTCCGCACACCGGGCAACCCCATCTCCATGTCCAAAGCCATGCAAAAACCTCACGTTTCGCCACCGCTTCTGGGAGAACACACGGAAGGGGTGCTCAAAAACCTGCTCAACTACGAAGGGGAAAAAATAGAAGCCCTTCGAAAAAGCGGGGCCATCATTTCCTGACTTCCCTGAATCCTGCCGACTCCTTCAGACCTGTGGCCAGGGGAATGAGAAGCATGCCCGCACCCAGCACGACCACTCCCGTCCAGCCCTGATGCACATAAACCATTCCGCTCACGGTGATTCCCAGATAGCCGCCCAGGTAATAGAAGAGCACGTAAAGTGAGTTGGCACGCCCCCTGCTCGACCTGAGCTTGAGATTCAGGGTTGCCACGGCCGTGGAATGAACCGCGAAAAAACCGGCACAGATGCCTGAGAGGCTCAAGACCACGGCCACGACGGAGGGAATGAGGGACAAGGCGAGGGCTGCTCCGAATGTCAAGGCTCCGAAGATCATGGTCCGGCCGTTTCCGAACCGGTTGCTCACCTTTCCCGCCAAAGGCCCCATGATGACCCCTATGATGTAGGACAAATAAATGAGCGTGATGGTCTGAGTGGAAGCTTCAAAGTGAGGCCCTGCCAGGTAAAAGGGCATGTAGTTGAAAACGGATGAGAAAACAAAAAAGGATCCGAACCCCACGAAAAGGATTCTCAGGAAATCGGCGCGTCCCAGCAACTGAAAAAAGCCGGGATCCTTTTCGGCGCCACTGTCTTTTTTCTGAAAGGATTCCCGGGGCAGCCATTTGAGGGCCACAAGGGTCGCCCCCAGAACCAGCGCGGAAGCCGTCAAAAAGGCATAGCGCCAATGGAGGGGCGGATGAATCCAACCGCCTAGAAGCCTGCCCGCGAGACCTCCCGCCACCGTGGCGGAAACGTACCAGCCCATGACCACACTGAGCCTGTTCGGCGGCAGGGTTCGTCCCAGAAATGCCGCCAGGCAGGTGGTCAGGGCCGGCAGGAACAAGCCCTGAACAAAACGGGCTCCGATGAGCAGCGAAAGATTATGGGTCAAGGCACAGAACAGGCCGCAGGCGGTGACCATGATCCCGCCCGTGAGAATGATGGGCCTTATGGGCAGAAAGTCCGCCAGCCGGCCGAAAGGGAGATTGGCCAGGGCGATGCCCAAAATGACCATGGAAATGGTGAGAGAGGCCACGGCCTCGCTCACCTGGAACTCCGCCTGCACTATGGGCAGGACGGGCTGGGTGATGTAAATGGTGGTGAAGGTGGCAGCCACCAGGGAAAAGACCGCCACTTCCAGGCCCAGCGATTGCCCTTTGTCCTGAGGATGCGCCAGTGGAATGTCCCTTTCTGTGCCAATGGAGAGCAGGAAAGCAGAAGCTCTGAAAAAAAAGATCAGTTCACTGCCAGCTCGAAACCCACATGGCCGAAAGCGAACCTGTCCCCCAGTTCAGCCGCCAGGCGTGCAGCGGCAGCCTGCCCGGTGCAGTGGCTGACGGCCAAAAGTTCCACATCATAATCCCTGAGAACTTTCACCGTGTGATCGAGGTGCTCCGGTGGATAAAACCCCAGGTGGGTCCCTCCCATGATGGCGTGAATGCGTGACTCGCCCGTGCAGCGGATCACATGTTCCAGAATGTTGATCAGCCCTGCATGAGCGCAACCCAGCACCACCACCAGCCCCCGATCCGTTTTGATTGCAAGGGAGTAGTCGTCCAGGAAAGGATCCGCCTCCCATCCCTGTCCGCGGCGCACTTTCATGCGGGGATCACCCTGCTCGAAACCGGTGGTGCGGGGAACTTCCCCTGAGACAAAAACCCTGGGAAGGGTTTCATGAAAGGTTTCCACCCATCGAAAGGCGGCCCCCCGGGTGGTGAGGTAAGATTCATGCCATGGCATGCCAATGGAGAGCGGAGCTTGTTCATCCCTGTCGGGCAGGGCCCAGTACCGCTCCCTGAGCACCTGAGGGTGGGCCACCACTTCACAGGGACCGTGCACCCCGAGGAAAGCCAGGAGTCCCCCTGTGTGGTCGTAGTGGCCATGGCTCAGAACCACTTGCGAAACCTCTGTGAGGTCTTTTTTCAGGGCGATGGCGTTGGGGATGAGGGCCAGCCCCTGTCCCGTGTCAAAAAGAAGATTCCCATGAGGGGTTTCCACGTGAGCTGCAAAACCATGTTCTCCAACCAGCCCCGGCCTGGCAACCGTGTTTTCACACAAAACCGTAATCTTGAAACTCATGACAGGACCTCCCCGTATTTTTGCCGTCAGCGGCGTGAAAGGAATCCACTCGTCAGGCAAGGGAGGGGATTCCTGACGCCCTTGGGATACGGGAACTTGTTTTTGGAAACAAACAACCCTTCAATCATCCGTTTCGAGCACCCAGGCTCACCGCCCTCTTGACACACGAGTTATCATCAACCTGGAAAGAAAATTCTTTCCCCCTCCTGAGAGAGCCAGGTTCCCCTCCTCCTTCCTGGCTCTCTCTTTTTTTCTGTGCAGGGGGGATCATCCCTTTTCCAGCCGTGAAACGCCCCAAGAATTTTCCTTTCCGGTGAAAACCAAGACAACTCTTTCCTTCAGTCTTTCACCTGGCGTGTGGAAAATCACCGCCGGCCAAGTTCACATGAGCTGAAAAGATGGGCAAAGCAAACCTGACTCTCATACAAACGACTTGACAAAGTTTTGCCCGATCACTAGCTTAGCTTGGCACTCATTGAACGAGAGTGCTACCATGAAGATCACTAAGGAGTGAAGCCGTGAACCAATTGTCAGAGCGCGCGCAACAGGTTCTGGAAGCCGTGGTCATCGACCATATTCGAAGCGGCGAACCCGTGGGATCCCGGACCATATCCAAGCGCCACCTCCTTCAGGTGAGTTCCGCAACCATTCGAAACGTCATGGCGGACCTGGAAGAGATGGGGCTGCTGCTTCAGCCCCACACTTCCGCCGGCCGTGTGCCCACGGAAAAGGGCCTTCGCTTTTACATCGACTCTATCATGAAGTCGAAAGATCTGGAAGATCAGGAAAAACGCCTCATTCAGCAGGCCCTCAAGGATGTGCACAAAGACCTGGCAACACTGCTTCAAAAAACTTCCAAGGTCCTGTCGGGGTTTTGCAAGCAGGCGGGGGTGGTTCTCTGGCCCAAGATCACCCTGACCCGTTTGAAGCACATAGAGTTCGTGCGCCTGCGTGCCCATCAGATCATGGTGATTCTCATCACCAAATCGGGGCTGGTCAATCACGTGGTGCTTCATGGGGAGGAAGACGTGGACCAGGATGAGCTGGACAAGTACGGTCGCTACCTCAACGACATTTTCAGGGACATGACCTTGGGGGAAATCAAAGAGCGCATCATCGAGGAGATGAAAAACGAGAAGAATCTTTTTGACGAACTTTATTCCAGGGCGCTGAAAATGACGGACCAGGCTTTCCAGTCCACCTTCGAAAGCAGTGAACTTTACATCGAGGGGCAATTGAACCTCATCAACAATCCCGAATTCAGCGATGTGGAACGGCTGAGACACCTTTTTCACGCTTTTGAGGATAAATCCAAGATCATACGGCTTCTGGACCTGACTCTCAGCAACGCGTCCGGAGTCAAGGTCATTCTGGGAAAGGAAAGCTCCCTGAACGAGCTTTACGAACTGAGCATCATTTCCTCTCCCTACAAACGGGGAAACACCATGCTGGGAGCGTTGGGAGTGATCGGGCCCCTGCGCATGGATTACTCGAGAATCGTTCCCGTGGTTGAATTCACGGCGGCCCTTCTGAGCCGTCTGATGGAAGAGCCCGAATGATGCTTTCAAAACCATGAAAAGGGGCTTCCGTTGAAAAGAAAAGCGTTGGGTCAAGCGGGCAGCGAGACCCCACATGGGTTTCAGGAAAACCCGGATGAAGAAAAATATGCGTCGGGAGGCTCAAAAAGCCCCGGGAGGTGAAACATAAATGGCGGACGAAAGAAAAAAGCAAGAGGAACTGGATCCCAAAGAACAGGGACTTGAGGACGAAGGAGAGGAAAGCATTTCCCGGATTTTTGAGGGAACAACGGGCGAGTCTGAGGTGCTGGCCCAGAAGGATGCGGAAATCGGCAGCCTTCAGGACCGCCTGCTGCGAATGGCCGCGGAAACGGAAAACATCAGGAAACGGTTGGAGAGAGAAAGATCCGAGGGCATTTGCTTTGCCAATGAGAGCCTCATGAGGGATCTTTTGCCCGTAGTGGACAATCTTGAAAGAGCCTTGCAGCACGCTGAGGGCGAGGCCGGTTCCGGAGGGCTGCCGGAGGGCGTGCAAATGACTCTCAAGCTTTTTCTGGACGTCCTGGGCAAGTACGGCTGCAAACCTTTCGATTCAGAAGGCAAACCCTTCGACCCCAATTTCCATGAGGCCATGATGCAGGAAGTGACCAGCGATCATCCCGAGAACACGGTGATCAAAGAGTTTCAAAAGGGTTACACCCTCAATGACCGTCTCCTGAGGCCGGCCATGGTCATTGTGGCCAAGGCCCCCGACTGAATAAAAAAATCTCATGATTTCCGCGGGAAGCCATTGAATGAAGATCAAACCGTCATTAGTTTGTCAACATGTTTCAGGGAGCGGCTGCCTTTGAAAAAACCTGTTTCCGAAAATGATGCAGGCTCTCTCTGGAATGTTGGAACAAAACACTCAGTCAACATCATTAGCATGCACTGATTCCCATTATATCTTTAAGGAGGTTATTGAAGATGAGCAAAATTATCGGCATCGACCTGGGCACGACGAATTCAGTGGTCGCAATAATGGAAGGCAAGGAATCCAAGGTCATCACCAATGCGGAAGGCGGGCGAACAACGCCTTCCATGGTTGCGTTCACTGAGAGCGGAGAGCGGCTGGTGGGGCAGGTGGCCAAAAGGCAGGCCATCACCAACCCGGAGAACACCATTTTCGCCGTGAAAAGATTGATCGGAAGGAAGTTCGACACCAAGGAAGTGGAAAACGATCAGAAAATACTTCCCTACAAGATCGTGAAGGCCTCCAACGGGGATGCCCACCTCGGCGTTCGGGGAAGAGAATACAGCCCCACGGAAATTTCTGCGTACGTCCTCATGAAGATGAAGCAGACGGCGGAGGATTATCTGGGAGAGAAAGTGACCGACGCGGTCATCACCGTTCCCGCTTATTTCAACGACAGCCAGAGACAGGCCACCAAGGATGCGGGCAAGATCGCGGGCCTCAACGTGCAGCGCATCATCAACGAGCCCACCGCGGCCTCACTGGCCTATGGCCTGGACAGAAAAAAGGATGAAAAGATCGCCGTGTTCGACCTGGGAGGCGGCACCTACGACATTTCCATCCTGGAAATCGGCGACGGTGTTTTCGAGGTGAAATCCACCAATGGAGACACGCACCTTGGAGGCGAAGATTTTGACCAGTGCATCATCGACTGGCTGGCCGATGAGTTCAGGAAGGACTATGGCATCGACCTCCGCAACGACAAGATGGCCCTGCAGCGGCTCAAGGAGGCAGCGGAAAAGGCCAAGGTGGAACTCTCCTCCACCATGGAAACGGATGTGAACCTTCCGTTCATCACGGCGGATGCCTCCGGGCCCAAACATTTGCAGTACAAATTGTCCCGGGCCAAGTTCGAATCCCTCACCTCGCACCTCATCGACCGCCTCGTGGCCCCCATGGAAAAAGCACTGCGCGATGCGGGGATCACGCGCAACAACATCGATGAAGTGATTCTGGTGGGCGGCATGACCCGCATGCCCCGGGTGCAGCAAAAGGTTCAGGAATTTTTCGGAAAAGAGCCTCACAAGGGAGTGAACCCCGATGAAGTGGTGGCCATCGGTGCCGCCATCCAGGCGGGGGTTCTTCAGGGAGACGTGAAAGACGTTCTTCTTCTGGACGTCACACCCCTTTCCCTGGGCATCGAAACCCTCGGTGGCGTCATGACCAAACTCATCGAGAGAAACACGACCATTCCCACTCGCAAGAGCCAGATCTTCTCCACGGCCTCGGACAACCAGACCGCCGTGTCCATTCACGTGCTTCAGGGAGAGAGGGAAATGGCGAGTGACAACAAGACCCTCGGGCGCTTCGATCTCGTGGGAATACCCCCGGCACCCCGCGGCGTTCCCCAGATCGAGGTCACCTTTGACATCGACGCCAACGGCATCGTGCACGTCTCCGCCAAGGACATGGCCACCAACAAGGAACAGTCCATCCGCATCACGGCGTCCAGCGGTCTCTCCGAAAGCGAAGTGGAGAACCTGGTGAAGGAAGCGGAAGCTCATTCGGAAGAAGACAAGCGCAAGAGAGAACTGGTGGAACTGAGAAACCAGGCGGACACCCTCATTTACAGCACGGAAAAGACTCTTCACGACATGGGGGACAAAATCGACGCAGAAACCAGGCAGAACATTGAATCTCACATGGAAAAAGTGCGGGGCGCCATGGAAAGCGACGACAAGGACGCCATACAGCGGGAAATGGACGAACTGATGCAGGTTTCCCACAAGGTGGCCGAGGAAGCCTACAAGAAAGCATCGGCAGAATCTCAGGAAGGCGCCCCCGGTGGGGAGACCCACGAGGGAACTGGCCATGAAGGGGCCGCAGGCGGCAAAAAGCCCGATGAAGACGTGGTGGATGCCGACTATGAAGAAGTGAAGAAAAAGTAAACCTTTCCTGAAAGCCCGGAGATTTTTTTCCGGGCTTTTCCATTGAGGAGCACCCTCCCCAAAGGCGCATGAACTTTCATGTGCCTTTTTTTGTGTTTTTGGGTTATACAAGGGGGAAAACACTAAAACAGGCGGGAAATGCATTACAATGAGGAATCTGCCAATGATGTCCAGAACCGGCTGCATTCTATGGGCTACCGCCCTTCTTTTTTACCTGGCAGGCTGTGCCGCCCCTTCAAGGCAAACGGGACCTGAAGCCCGCGTTGATTCCACCATGCTCTCCCAGCCCGCGCCCCGGGCCGCGGAATCTTTGTGGCAGCAGGCCGAAAAAGACAAGGAGGCCGGGAACATTTCCGGCGCCATCGCCACGTGGAACCGCATCGCACAAACCTACCCCCGCAATGCCATCGCCGCCCGGGCACTTCACGAAGCGGGCCGGACCTACCTTCAACAGGAAGAACCGGACAGAAGCCTTCTTTATCTGGACTATCTCATCTATCACTATTCTGCCTGGGAAGGCATTCAATCGGCCCGCCTGGATCAGATGCGGGCATGGTCCATGAAAGGCAGGAACCAGCAGGTTCTCAGAGAAGCCAATGCCCTGTGGGACGCCGCTTCGGAACAGCCCCGGGTGCGCGTGGGACTGAGCGAACTCATGGCCCGCATTCATGAAGATGACGGAAACACGGGCACTGCCCTTGACTGGCTGGGGGCCGGATTTTCCTCAGCGAGATCCACGGAAGACAAAAAGTCCCTGACTCAGGCAACATTGAAACTGCTGAAGACTCAGCATGAAGAGGGGCTGGACCGGCTGCACGCCATAAACCAAAATGATTTCATGCAGGTTTTCCTGGATTACCGGCAACTCCAGCTGGAAATGGAAAGAACGCCCTCGGAAGAAACCCGCGGAAAACTTCGCGCCCTCCTTCAGGCCAACCCCTCTCATCCCCTTGCGGAAGAAATCCGTCTTTTTCTGAGAAGCTCCGTGATGGAAAAGCAGTACCCCGTTGATGCAGGGCGCATCGGCGTCCTTGCTCCCGTCTCGGGCCCTCATGCTCAATATGGTCAGCTCATGCTGAGAGGACTGGCCCTGGCCAGCAGCCAATGGAATGAACAGAATCCATGGGATCCCGTCACGCTGGTGATCAAGGATGCGCAGAGAGGGACAACGAGGCCGGATGCCGCCCTCAGGACCCTCGTTCAAAAGGACCGCGTTCTCGCCACCATCGGTCCCCTGGGAACCCAGGAAGCCAAAGGGGCCTCACCCGCCGCCAACGAACTGGGAGTCCCCCTGCTCACCCTCGCTCAACGGGAAGAGGACGACACCCCGGACAAGACGTTTGTGCTCCACCTTCTGCTGGACAACAAGGAACTGGTCACCGCCCTGGTTGAGCATTGCATGGAGAGACTGGGCCACACAAGGTTTGCAGTGCTCTATCCCGAGGACCGCTACGGCCAGAGGCTTGCCGGAGTTTTCTCGAAGGTTGTGCAGGAGATGGGTGGCCACCTCAAGGCCAGCGTGCCGTACAAAAGCGATTCCACCGATTTCAAAGGCCCCATTGAACAGCTCCTCAACACCGCCCGAAGAAATGCGCCTGCCTCAAGCATCGAGGCCACGCCCTTCGATGCCCTTTTCATTCCCGACCAGGTGCTGAGCCTTTCCATGATCGCCCCCCAACTGCCTTTCTACAATGTGGTGGGTGTCACGTTGCTTGGCACCAACCTTTGGGCGGAAGGCCCCCTCGTGCAGGCCGGTGGCATTTATGTGGAACAGGCCATTTTCGCCGCCCCCTTTTTCATGGGCAGCGCATCCCCCCAGGTCCTCTCCTTCAGAGAAAAATACAGGGACACCTACAGGGACAATCCCTCCTATGTGGGAGCCCAGGCCTACGACGCATTGACCCTGTTGCTGGAAGCCCGGTCACGCCTTCATCCTTCCCAGATGAACCGGCTGGACCTCATGGATCAACTGCTCGCCATTCAGAACTTCGAAGGCGTTGCGGGCAATTATTCATTCAATGCCCATGGGGAGTTGAACAGGCAATACAAAATTCTCCAGGTGCTCGACAGCGAACTGGTTCAGGTGGGGCCCTAGATCCTCGGGGCGAAACCTCAAGACATGAATGAGGCTTTCAGGGCCTTTCGTGGCGCCCCTTCACAAGAATCGATCTTGAAAAAGGCAAAAACTGCTCATTGAACAGCTTGACAAGCAGCGATGTGAACTTATATTTTTCACGTGTGTTTTTAGGTCGGGTGTTTCCTAGAGGCCCGAATCAATCATATAGACAAATTTCATTGAAATTCATCACCGAACGGTCGGGAGGTCACTGTATGCCCATTTACGAGTATGAATGTCTGGAATGCGGAAAAACCACGGAAGCCTTGCAGAAATTTTCTGATCCACCTCTCGGTCAGTGTGGCCATTGCAGTGGTGAAATGAGAAAAATGGTCTCCATGAGCGCATTTCACTTGAAGGGATCCGGCTGGTACGTGACCGATTACAGTGGGAAAAAGCAGGAGAGCGGCAAGCAGGCGGAAACTGCGAAGCCCGAGGCTTCTTCTGCGACCAGCAGCACCTCAGAGTCTTCATGAAGGCTTCCTGAGCATTGAAATGGGGGAGTGCAGAACTCCTCGGGGTTCCGGCGCAGGGATCACCCCTGAAGGGAACGGGATCACAATTCGCGCCTCACAAAAGCGGGTCCATTCAGCCCGCTTTTTTTGTTTCCCCTTCCCTTCAGCGCGGCTCTCCCCTGTGACGGCTCTTCACGGGGCTTTTTCCGGGAAGCGGTCCCATCACGCCTCCGTTCTATCCCGTGTGCCCTTTCATGAATTTGTGTCCAGGAAAGGAGAATGATTGAACACAGGACTGCTGATGGTTTTCACCGGACAGGGAAAAGGCAAAACGACTGCCGCCCTTGGAATGGCGCTGCGTGCCGCGGGGCACAACATGAAAATTCTCGTCCTTCAATTCATAAAGGGCACGTGGCATTACGGCGAACTGGAAGCCTTGAAAAAATTTGACAACATTGCCATTCAGCCCCTTGGCGCCGGCTTCACCTGGAAAAAGGAGAACCTGGACAAAGACAGGGAACTGGCCATGAAAGGCTGGGAGGAAGCCATGAAAGCCATCGAAAGCAACACCTACCACATGGTGGTCCTGGACGAAATCAATTATGTCCTCTCCCACGGCCTGCTTCCCCTGGACAATGTGCTGGATTTTCTGAAAAACCGTCCTCCCTCATTGCATCTGGTCTTCACAGGGCGCAACGCACCCCCTTCTCTCGTGGAAATGGCGGACCTGGTCACGGAGATGGTGGCTGTGAAGCACCCCTACAAGGACAAGGGCATCAAAGGTCAAAAAGGGATTGAGTTCTGATGGAGGCAGGAGAAATCAAATCGACGGAACTTGAAAAGCTTTATGCAAAAATTCGGAAAGACCCTGCCTGCAGGACGGAAGGGATGGGTTCCATTTTCGTACCGGGCGTCGGATCCCACCAAAACCGCCCCCTGGTCTTCGTGGGGGAAGCTCCGGGAGGGGAGGAAGAAAGAAAAAGAGAACCCTTCGTGGGACCTGCCGGGAAAAACCTCCATATCCTTCTCGGGGAAGCGGGCTTGAAAAAGGACGAGGTTTTTGTGACCAACCTCATCAAGTACCGCCCTGTGACCCCACGGGGCAGCAACCGAAGTCCAACGGAGAGAGAGCGCCGCAGGGCACGCCCCTTCCTTATGGAGGAAGTGGAAATCCTTCAGCCCTGCCTTCTGGTCTGCCTGGGATTGTCCGCGGCAAAAGGCCTTTTGCAAAGACCGGATCTCAAGATGGGGGATGCCAATGGCTCCCTTTTTTTTATGGATCCCTGGAAAATTCTGGTAACCTATCACCCATCTCCACACAATTGGGCCAGTGCTCAAAAAAGAGCCGCCCTTCACCATGTCTTTCGAGGCCTGCGCCCCCTGTGGAACGAATTGAAGGCTGCCTCGAACCCTTCGTGACGGGGCGGATCACACCATCATTCATTTCCATTACGCCATCGCTCATCGCCGTGTGAAGGCGCCTTCGCAGGAGAGCACCATGACGGAAGCGGAAATCAGAGAAAAAGTGGACCTCTACTCGCGCTTTCCTCACAGGGGAAAGCTCAAGATCTGGACCAACACCACAGAATTCATGGATATTCAGGCAGGTGACGTCATCAGCCTGGAAGAGCACCATTTCCTCGTGCGCGGAGAAGAAGTGGAAGGAAGGTTCGGGCTGGACGGAGAGCCCAAATTCTGGGTGAAGAAGGTGATCGACCTGTCCGACGGAAGCTCAAAAATTCTCAAGCTCGTGTTCTATGAATCCTTTCTCATGCAAATCGGTCCCGTGAACATCCGCTGTTTCAGAAGTCCTCGCAAGGAAGCCCGGATTCTGGGCAAGACCAGGGACGATCCCTATTTCATGAAGGGCTTCGACGTGCAGGACCCCGCAGGGAACACGGTCCGCATCCTGGAGCGCATACAGGGGGCCCGATACTACGACTTCATTCAAAACTTCAGCATGGATCACGAAACCTACTTTCACGAACACTTTCCCGGCATTTTCAAGCGACTGATAGACTGCTTTGAGGCGATGCTTCGATTGCACCAAATGGAAGAAGTGCATGGAGACATTCGCAATGACCACATACTCATCGACCGCAAAAACAATCTCTTCACCTGGATCGACTTCGACTACACGTATGAATGGGCTGAAAATCCTTTCGGCGTCGATCTTTTCGGCCTCGGCAACATTCTCCTTTTCACCGTGGGAATGGGCTTTCACAATCTGCCCGATCTGAAGGCATGTGCACCGCCGGGAATGCAGCCCACTTCATGCATGGAACCGGAGGACTTGTCCCTCTTTTTCAAACACCGCATCATCAACCTGCAGAAACTGTTTCCCTACATTCCCGACTCCCTCAACCACGTGCTCATGCATTTCAGCTGTGGAACGGATGTCTTCTATGAGTCGACGGAAGAACTCCTGAGAGACCTCAAAGCCTGTGAAGTCCAGCTTCCCAGCTAGGACTTCCCCGAACGGACGATCTCAATCCATGGAAAGGAGGCCGAGTGACTATGGAAAACAAGGTCCTGATAGCCATCGACTTATCGGAAAATTCATTGAAGGCCGTCGATTACGTGGGAGACATGATGGTGCATCACCCATCGGTCACCATAACCCTGTTGAACGTGGTTCGAGAGCCCTCCCCCGATGTGATGCCCGATGAAGTGGAACGGGAAGCTTATGTGCGCAAAATGCGCGAGGAAACCCGGCGTCACATGGAGGAAGCCTCCCGGAGACTGGTCTCACGGGGCATTCACGAAAAAAACATTCACATCAAGATCCAGGTCTGCAGCAAGGTGGTGAGCATCGCCGAACTGGTTTTGAAGGAGCAGAAGGAAGGACAGTACCAAACGGTGGTGGTGGGACGCCGGGGCGTCAGCAAGAGAGAAGAGTTTCTCTTTGGCAGCATATCCAAAAAGATCGTGGGAGAAGCCAAAGACTGCGCTGTGTGGGTGGTCGAATAGAAAAGCACTGGCCCCTTTTCGGGGCCTCACTCTTTTGCCCCGTCCATAGAGAGCCTTCACTCTGAACAATTGCCCCCATGCCCGGGCCATTGGCCTTTGAAGCTCTGCCTCTTCAGGACTGCCTGCGGCCAGGAGATCTTTTTATTTTTGACGCGTTTCGACTTTTTTCATAGCTCCCCCGACTTCCGTGGCCAGGTCTTGACCCGTTCCTTCACCTCTGGTTCTGATTCCGCAAAGGGTCCTTGAAGGCGATGCCTCACTCCCGGACAAACCTGTTGTAGGCCAGTTCAAACCTGCCACGGACAGAGGAGGGCAAATGAAGCTCCACGCCACAGTCGGGAGGCAGACGGTCCAGGCGCAGAGCGGGATTCAAGGCCTTCAACTCTTTCAGGGGCATTTCAAGCCACCGGGCCCCCTGGTCCAGCCTCAGGGGAGTCTCCACCGCCACAGGCACCACATCGTAGACGGGAAACCTTTCGGGACGCTCAAATCCATGCCTCTCCAGGTCCCGCAAAATGCTCGCTGTGGCCAGGACTTTGGGCACGTATTGGCGTGTGATTTTCGGCAGGGCTCCCCCCTTGCCAATCTGCCAGAAAGTTTTTGCGTTCCTGCTTTTCAATGCATTGGACACAGTGCCCCTGCCCGCATTGTAGGCTGCCAGGGCCAGCGGCCAGGAGCCAAACTGCTCATGAAGCAGTTTAAGGTACCGGGCTGCCGCGTCGGTGGATTTGATGGGGTCGTTGCGTTCATCCACCCACTGATCCACGCGCAGTCCCATGTACCTGGCCGTTGGGGCCATGAACTGCCAGAACCCAACAGCGCCCCTGTAGGAGGCCCCGGGCTTGAAACTGCTTTCTATCATGGCCACAGCTATGAGTTCACCCGGCACTCCATGGGAATTGAGAATCTCGGTCATGAGGGGAAGATAGGGCCAGGAGCGCTCGAATGACCTGGCGAATGTCTTGCGACCTTCTTCCCGGTAAAATCGAATGTATCTTTGAATGGCCGAATGATCGGGAATGGACAGGTGAATCTTGTTGCTCCATGTGGGCCCGGGAGGGGACAACCTGGAAGCGTCGGGGGAAGGGGCAAAGGACAGAGCTCCCTCCAGTTGCTGGGGTATGGACCGCCCCTTGTGGGAATGTCCCGCAGGAAAAACTTGCCAGAGATCTTTCTTTGGCTTTGTCCTTGCCTCGACACTGGTTGAAAGAAAGATCAATGTCAGGGGCAGAAACAGAACAATTTTCACAAGACCGTTGCGGACAGCTGACTTTGGTTTCCCCAACTGGTGCTTGCAAAATCCGGAATCAGGCGCCATACCGGTACTCCTCATTTTTCAAAGAAAAGCAATCCCTTTCGCGGACGGCCGAAAAAGTGCCACTGACATATCTTTTAGCAGGCATTGCAGCTCCTTGACAACCCCTGAATCAACCTGCCCCACCCATTGAAGACCATGATTCCCCCAACCGGAAGCCACGAGGACATCATGGCCTGGACAGCCAATGAAATCCCGTCTCTCCACAGAAACCCAATCGCTCCCCCAAAAGCCGCTGCCACACCCAGGCCGTTGCACGCCATTGCCGCATCCTTCATGAGGCCCATGGAGCTTTTACAAAAAGCATGATCCTCGGCACTTTCCTCACAAGAGCTTCATGAACATCTTTGCCAGGGAACAGTTCCTTGCCTTGACACCATTCCCTGAATTTTTTACAGTCTTTGGTCGGAGTGAACAAAAAAAGCTGGTCCAGTCAGCGGCTCACAACGCTCCCCGGCCAAAACTGCACGAAGCGGCCCCACCGGCAAGCAGCTCCGGAACAAGCCCATGCCAAAGCATTGGTGAAGAGGTGTGCAGCCATCCGGGCAAATGTCCCTTCCCGCCAGGAAACAGGCGGGACCCGGAACACTCGAACGAAGCATTCAAACCAAGAAAGAAACAAATGGCAGACAAAAAGGGGCTCAAAACATTTCGAAACATTGGAATCATCGCTCACATCGATGCAGGCAAAACCACCGTCACGGAGCGGATTCTCTTCTACACGGGGCGTTCCTACAAGATGGGGGAAGTTCACGATGGCACTGCCGTCATGGACTGGATGGAGCAGGAACAGGAAAGGGGCATCACCATCACCTCCGCAGTCACCACCTGCCCCTGGCGCGACCATGAACTCCACCTCATCGACACTCCAGGACACGTGGACTTCACCATTGAGGTCGAGCGTTCCCTGCGCGTGCTCGACGGTGCCATCGCTGTCTTTTGCGGCGTGGGGGGCGTGGAACCCCAGTCGGAAACCGTCTGGCACCAGGCTGACCGGTACCATGTGCCCAAAATCGCCTTCGTGAACAAGATGGATCGCATGGGAGCAGACTTTTTCCAGGTGGTGCAGCAGATCAGGGAAAGATTTCAAACGGTGCCCCTCGTTTTGCATTTGCCCGTGGGAACGGAGTCAGGGTTTCGCGGGCTGGTGGATCTCGTCCGCATGAAACAGATCACCTGGGACGATGAAAGCCAAGGAATAAAATTCGAGCTCCAGGAGATCGAACCTCAACTCCGGCAGGAAGTTCATGAGGCCAGGGAAGAACTGGTGGCCAAGCTCGCCGAATGGGATGACGAGCTCATGGAAAAATATCTCGAGGGAACGGAGATCCTTCCCTCGGAACTCATCCCCGTGATTCGCCGAAAAACCCTTGAACTCAAAGCAGTTCCCATCCTTTGCGGCTCCGCATTGAAAAACAAGGGAATCCAGCCCCTGCTGGATGCGGTCGTGGACTTCCTCCCCTCTCCCATGGAAGTGCCTCCCATCAAAGGGATCAACCCCAACACGCAGGAAACGGAAACCCGGCCGAGCAGCGAAAAAGAGCCCCTTTCCGCACTGGCCTTCAAAATCCAGATGGACCAGGGCCGTAAACTCACCTTCGCCCGCATCTACTCGGGGAAGCTTCAGGTGGGTTCGGAAATCTACAACGCCACCAAGAACACCAGGGAAAAGGCATCGAGAATCTTTCAGATGCATGCCAACAAACGGGAACGGCTGGAAGAATCGGCCGCAGGAAACATCGTGGCCCTCATGGGCCTCAAGACGGCAGCCACGGGTGACACTCTCTGCGCCCCCTCTCATCCCATCATCCTGGAACCCGTGGGCAGCTATGAACCCGTCATCTCCATCGCTGTGGAAGCAAAGACCAGGGGAGACCAGGAAAAGCTGTTCGACAGCCTGAGCAAGCTGACCGAAGAGGATCCCACTTTCCGCTACCAGGAAAACGAAGACACGGGGCAGATCGTCATCAGCGGCATGGGAGAGCTGCACCTGGAAATTGTGCTGAAGCGCCTGGAACGAGACTACAACCTGAGTGTGAACGCCGGAAAACCCCAGGTGGTCTATCGCGAAACCATCACGCAGCCATCCCGGGCCGAGGGTGTTTTCGACCGGGATATCGCCGGCACCAGGCACTACGCCGAGGTTCACCTGCATGTGTCTCCCACGGAAAGGGGCAGCGGGAATGTGGTTCTGAACAAGGTCAGGGACGACTCCATTCCCCAGGCTTTCATTCCCCACGTGGAAGAAGGAATCGGGGACGCTCTCAGCAGCGGGTCCATAATGGGCTATCCCGTGGTGGATGTGGAATCGGTCATTTTCGGAGGAAAGTTCCAGGAAGGACTCTCCAGCGAGATCGCCTTCCGTGTGGCCGCATCCGTGGCCTTCAAAAAGGCCTGCGAACTTGCCGCCCCTGTCCTTCTCGAACCTTACATGGCCGTGGAAATCCTCGTTCCCGAAGAGTTTCTGGGCGACGTCCTGGGCGACATCAACCTTCGCAAGGGCAAGGTGGAAAACATCTCGCCACGAAAAGCCATACAGGTGCTCAAAGCCGTTGTGCCCCTCTCCAGGATGTTCGGCTACTCCACCGCCCTCCGCTCTGCCACTCAGGGCCGTGCCACCTTCAGCATGCACTTCTCCCATTATGACCTCGCCTCCGGCACGTGAAAATAGGGCCGGCGTCCACTGCCCCTGCGCCGCCCCCATGCGGGCTGCTGAAAAAAAAGAAAGCCCCGCAAGGGTTATCCCTTTTTCTTTTCGATGGGGAAAAACTCACTGCCTGTGGCGGATCAAAGGAGAAAAACCAATGCGGAAACAGAAAAGCCTTGCGTTATTTGCTTGATATTGAACGGTGAGTCAGATAATAAAAACTGTTTATGGAGTTTTGCAGGCAACCAGCAATGGACATGAAGACCGCTGGCCGCCCCGGGAAGAAAATTCTTCCGGGCGGCAGCATTTTTGAAACTGAAATGGTATGGACCGTCAAGTTTGTTGAAAGGCAGGTGAGTACTGAATGTCGGAGGTCGAAACAAGGGAAAGCATTGAAAAAAAGATACGTAAGCTCCGCAAAGACTTCCAGAAAAATGTTCAACCCGTTTTGCGTCGACACAATTACTATCTTTCCAAGGGCGAACGACGCCGCATCAAAAAGAAAAAGGCCATCAAGCGCATCCAAAGGCGTGAACGCCGCATGATGAGATCAGCATAGAATCTTCCCCGCCCTCAAATCTTTTGAAATCCGCTGTGAAACGCTGAGGAAGAAACATGTGTGTTCACACTCATCCCCAAGAAACATTGAATGGTTAGCCTGCAGTCTCCCCCAAAGACAAAAAAACCCTGAATCTCGAAAGGTTCAGGGTTTTGTCTTTTCGGGGATGCTCTCAGCGGGCCTCAAGGGGCCCGGTTTTCAGCGGCTTTTAAGGATGTTTCTGGCGATGACCAGGCGCATGATTTCATTGGTGCCCTCATAGATCTGCGTGATCTTGGCGTCCCGCATGTGGCGCTCCATGGGATATTCTTTGCAAAAACCATAACCTCCCAGGACCTGAATCCCTTCCACTGCGGCCCACATGGCCACATCGGAAGCGAGCAGCTTGGCCATGGCCGCCTCTCTTTCATAATGGAGCTTGTTCTCTTCCAGCCACGCAGCGCGCAGGGTCAACAGTTCCGCCGCATCCAGCTGAGTCGCCATGTCGGCGATTTTCCACTGGATGGCCTGAAAGTTTGAAATGGGCTGTCCGAACTGCTCCCGGGACTTGCTGTATTCGATGGATTCTTCCAGCGCTGCACGGCCTATGCCCAGAGCCTGCGACGCAATACCGATTCGGCCTCCATCCAGGGTGGTCAGCATCTGCCTGAAGCCCTGACCGGGTTTGCCCAGAAGATTTTCCTTGGGAATGCGCGCGTCTTCAAAGACGAGTTCAGCCGTTCCCGAAGCGTTGATTCCCAGCTTGTCTTCCACGGTGCCCACACGAAAACCGGGTGTGTTTTCAAGATCCACAATAAAAGAACTGATGCCCTTGTACCCCGCCGATTTGTCTGTGACGGCCGCAAGCACACAATAGCGGGCCACATTGCCATTGGTGATGAATTTTTTCTCGCCGTTGATGACCCACTCATCTCCGTCGAGCACCGCCGTGGTCCGCATCTTGGCTGCGTCCGAACCGGCACTGGACTCGGTGAGCCCGTAGCAGCCCAGAGCTTCCCCGCTGGCAACGGGCTTCAGGTATTTTTGCTTCTGTTCTTCCGTCCCATAGGCATACACGGGAAAATTGTAGAGACTGTTGCACACACTCATGATGACGCCACAGGAAGCGCACGCCTTGGAAATTTCAATCATGGAAAGCACGTAGCAGATGTAGTCCATGCCGGCGCCGCCATATTCTTCAGGAATGGTGATGCCCATCAGTCCCAGCTCACCCATCTTGGCCACCAGTTCAGCGGGGTGTTCGTGAGTGCGGTCCAGTTCCGCTGCAACGGGCTTGATCTCCCGCTCGGCAAACTTGCGGGCCATATCCTGAATCATCTGTTGTTCTTCGGTCAAAGCAAAATTCATGTTCTTCCTCCAGTTTGAATGGCAACTTCGATGGATTCACGCCAGGTCCAGTGGCACATTGATATCATGAGCCGGCTCAATCCTCCAGGCTCCTGGAAAACTGAGGTTTACGCTTTTCCAGAAAAGCGCTGACCCCTTCCCTGGTGTCCTTGCTGGCAAAACACACGCCAAAAGCTTCCGCCTCAAGAGCGCAACCCGTTTTCAAATCCACGTCCATCCCCCGGTCCACCACCTGCTTGATGCTCCTGAGAACATTGGGTGCCCTGGACGCCAGAAGGTGGGCGACTTTCATGGTTTCTTCCATGAGCTGGTCCGCAGGAAACACCCGGGTGACAAGCCCCATGGCCTTGGCCTGCTGGGCATCGAGCATTTCTCCGGTCATGCAGAGCTCTTTGGCAGCAGCCCTCCCCACCAGGCGGGCCAGCCGCTGGGTGCCTCCAAAGCCAGGAATGATGCCCAGGTTCACCTCCGGCTGACCAAACCGGGCCTTGTCGCTGGCATAGATGAAGTCGCAGCTCATGGCCAGCTCACACCCTCCTCCCAGGGCAAAACCATTGACACAGGCAATGACGGGCTTGGGGAGCGTCTCCAGCCTGAAAAAAACATCCTGGCCCCTTTCCGCAAAAGCTCTGGCCTGAAGGGAATTCATTCTGGGAAATTCCGAAATGTCCGCTCCGGCCACAAAAGCTTTTTCCCCCGCACCGGTGAGCACAAGCACACGCACGTCACTGTCCCCCTGAACCCGCCCGATCACATGGCTGATCTCGTCAAAGGTCTCGGGGTTGAGCGCGTTGAGCGCCTTGGGTCGATTGAAAGTGAGAACCCCCACTCCCTCCTTCGCCTCAAAGAGGATGTTCTGGTATTTCATGAAGCCTTCTCCTTAGCTCTGCTTTTTGACGTTCCAGCCTGCATCAGGACCTTTCGACGGTGATGGCGGAGCCCTGGCCTCCCCCGATGCAGAGAGTGGCCAGGCCCTTCTTGGCGTCGCGCTTGATCATTTCATGGAGGAGCGTCGTCAGAATGCGTGCTCCCGAAGCGCCGATGGGGTGGCCGATG
>PXBG01000139.1 GCA_003566995.1 Syntrophobacteraceae bacterium | reverse complement strand
TTTTCTGGTGTGCTCCCCCGAGGTTCACGGCCTGAGCTACCAGGTGCCCCGCAGCCGCCTGGAAAAACTGAAGCTGGAAAACCCCCGGGACCTGGCCATACTCAACATGGTCTCCCTGGAAAGGGAGGAAAACACGGTGCGCTTCCACATTCGAAGCCCCCTCCTTTTCAACACCCTTTCCAGGACGGCCCACCAGTGGAACATGGAACCCCACGAAATGAGAAAGCACATCGTCCCCCCTGCCCAGCTGAACCACGAAGACCGAACCGCCATGGACTTCATCGTGTGGCGCCTGAACGGGCGGGAGAAGGGCCCGGCCCCTTGCCGTTCCACTGAAAGTAGTAGCAGAGACGGCTTCGGGGCGTGAGGTAATTGAAGGCCTCGGCGGAAAGCTCCCGGGGCCGCACACTCCTGAGAATGTGAATCCCCCTTTCCTTTTCCAGCTCCACGATGGCCGCTTCCCTCACGGGCACGGCCGGGTCATGAATGAGCACCTCCGGGCGCAGGGCGTCCCGCAGGTTGTGGGACATGACCATGGCCATCCGCCCCCCTGTCAGCTCCACGAGCGTCCCGGGCGGGTACACGCCCACGCAGCGCACGAAGAGTTCCACCAGGTTTTTGGGAAAGAGGAAGCCCTCCTGCCCGTAGAGGCGGGAGAGGGCTTCATGGGGCGTCAGGACCTTTTCCGGGTCGAGGGGGTTGCAGAGGTTGTCGTAAACGTTGCAAAGGGCGGTCATGCTCGCCAGGGGTGAGATGGCGTCCCCCTTGAGCCCGCCCGGATACCCCCTTCCATCGGGCCTTTCGTGGTGCTGGCCGATGATTTCCAGGGCCACGGGAGAAACCCCTTCCACGGACCGCGCCATCTCCACGCCGTAGCGCGGGTGCCGCCGCACCAGCTCCTCCTCCGCCGGGGTCAGCCTGCCGCGCTTGTAGAGGTGCTTCTTGGAAATGCGCGACTTTCCCACATCGTGCAGGAGGGCCCCCAGTCCCAGCTCCTGGAGCTCCCGGGAGGAAAGGTTTCCTTCCCGCCCGAGGATCATGGCCAGCACGGCCACGTTGAGGGAATGATAGAAGACGTTTTCATCGCTGGATTTCACGTTCATGAGATTGATGACCACCTCCTTTTCCTCCAGGAGGGAGTCCACCATTCCCGCCACCAGCCGGCCCGCCTCTTCCACCGCTTCCCGGGAACCCGTCACAAGGCGCTGCATCACGCTGCGCACGCGCACGAAAGTTTCCTGGAATTCCTTTTCACACTTCTGAAACTTCCGCCTTCTCGTGAGGTAGGAACGTATCCGGCGCTCCTTGTCGCCCATCACGGGGCTTTTTGAGGTTTGTACCCCGGTGGGCCCCAATCCTTCGCGGCCCTGTTGCCCCGCCGCGCTCCCGGAAGCCTCCAGGGGCTCGCAATGGCTCCTGGAAGGGTCGAAGGAAACGCGGGTGATCCCCAGCTTTTTCAGGGTGTCGATCTGGCCGTCGCTGGATATCCTGAAGCTGTTGAAGAAGAAGGGGTGCTGGTACCACTTCAGGTCCAGGCGAATGAAAACGCCCACCCGCAAACGATCCACCGAAACGTTCTGTTCCGCCATTTGACCCATGCCAGCCTGAATGTTCTTTCCACTTGTCCCCCGCCCGAACAGCACGGGAACACCCCGGCGCCCGCTCCCCACGCAGGGCACACCAACCGCGCAGCCTCCGCACAACGCGAAGAATCACACATCATATGCAACTGCGGGGCCACCGGTGAAGGTGAACCCTGGATCGGGCATGGAGCGGGCATGGAGTGGGCATGGATCGGGCATGGATCGGGCATGGATCGGGCATGGAGCGGCCGGGCTCCACGCCCTTCGCTGGACCACCGATCCCTCAAATCACTACCGAAACCCAGGCTCTTCCTGGGACCGCCGAGCCCCAGCTCGGCATCTTTTTTCATTTCCATCTCCATCTCCGGCTCCATTCTATTTCCTATCAATCGGATCCCGGATCCGCACTTTTGTGGCTCAATTTTTAATCCTCCAATCAACTACTTCCTGCCAAGCACGGTGGTCTTCTCCTCCTTTGTCACCTTTTGCCGAGCTGGGGCTCGGCGGTCCCGGGAAGGGCATACGTTTCTGTGGGGGATCGTTCATGTGCGACCTTCAGGGTGAATTTTTCACTGAACCCTGAACTTTTTCGCACTCTCGAAGTCCTTCGCGAAGCAGGGATTCAGGTTTCCCGAAAAGCAGATTTTTTGTGCAGGCTCGACCAGAGCCAGTCCTCTGGTCTTTGGCAGAGCCCCGCTTTCACGGGATTTTCATGAATATAGCGGACCACCGCGTGAAAGTGCCTCTCATCACGAATATATCGATCCCAGTATTCCCGCATCCAAAAATTCCCCCTGCGCGAGCCGGTCCTTAACCCGGCACTTCTCCCTCCATATTTTCCCCCGGGAACATCGACCCCCGGCTCACCTCCCCGCTCCACGTCCTTCCTGAACCACCGACCCTTCAAATCCCTGCCAAATCTCACGCCCTTCCCGGGATCGCCGAGCCCCGTATCCCTTCCGAATCCCACGTCCTTCCTGGGACCGCCGAGCCCCAGCTCGGCATCTTTTTTATCATATGGCGTCCCAAGGGCTCCCGAACCCGGCCCCTTTCGCTCCCTCCCATGCGCCTGCCCGGGAATGCCAAGTCCCAGCTCGGCAGCATTTGCCATAGCCCACCGTCCCGTAAACGACTTCCAGGACTGAACGATTTTTGACAAAGACTCCCAGGCTTCAATCAACACATGAACATGGTTGGGCATGATGCACCAGGCTATGAGTTCATACCTCTCCCCGTGAAACTTCTGCAGCGTCTCCTGCATCACATTCGCCATCCTGGGATGCCCGAGGGCGCAACAGCCCATTCCCGAATCCAGCCACTGATCCAGCTTCTTGCGGCGCTCCAGATCCCTTGAAGACGCCGGCAGCAGGGCCAGTTCCATCTCGAGGGCCAACAGCTTTTCCTTGGGCAGAGAATCGCCCAGTCGAAAGGTGATGAACTGCATGGCCTCACCCACACTCAAATGAGGGAGATAACCCCGATCAAACCATCCCAGGGGCTCAGCCCCTGCTCTCGCAGAACCCTTCCCGGAAAAACCGGATCTCCTCCCGGAACTCCCATCCCCATCCTCAAAAGCCACCACACCCTCCTCCATACGCCCCACGGAACCGCCAAGTCCTCAAACCACTTTCGAACCCCA
>PXBG01000115.1 GCA_003566995.1 Syntrophobacteraceae bacterium | reverse complement strand
TATTCCACGCCTTTCATCGGCAGCGACAGCGACTACTTGAAGCTGGAAATGCAAAGCGGCTGGTTTTTTCCCGTTTTCTGGAAGCTGACCGGTTTTGTGCGCGGCAAATTCGGTTACATAGAGGAATTGGACGGAGATAGGCCGGCCCCCATTTATGAACGGTTCTTTCTGGGGGGCATCAACTCCCTGAGAGGCTTCAGGTGGGGTGATGTGGGCCCCAAGGATGAAAAGGGTGAAATCATCGGTGGCCTGACCTACGGGCTGGTCAATGTGGAGCTTCTTTTCCCCCTCATCGAGGATGTGGGAATTCGTGGCGTCGCTTTTTTTGATGCGGGAAATGCTTACAACACCATGAGTGATTTTGACATTTCCGAGTTCAGGACCAATGTGGGAGCGGGAGTGAGGTGGAACTCGCCTCTTGGCCCGCTGCGGCTGGAATGGGGTTACAACCTGGATCCCAAACCGGGAGAAGACAGTTACCAGTGGCAGTTTTCCGCAGGAGCTTTTTTCTAGGGAGTGCACAACATGCGAAAACAGTTTTTGACAATCGTTCTTTTGCTGACAGCTTTTTCCTTGATACTGGGTGGAACGGCCCTGGCGTCCTCCAAGGTCGGCTACTTTGAAATGTCGATGGTTTTACAAAATTCCAAGACGGCGCAGCAATCCAGTCAGGAATTCAAACGGCAGAGTGATGCCATAAGGTCCCAGGTGGAAAAGAAAGCACAGGAATTCACCTCCGCAAGAGAGGACTTTGAAAAAAGACAGGCGCTCATGGACGACAGGGCCAAAGGTCAGCGCATCGAAGAGCTTCAAAGGATGCAGATGGAGACAGATAGATTCATCCGGGAATCCAACACCAAACTGAACAGGCTTTCAGGGGAGCTGACTTCTCCCATCGTGGACAAGGTCTTTGAAGTGGTGCGCAAGATTGGCCGCGATGGAGGGTATGACTTCATCTTTGAGCGGGAGAAGGCCGGCATCGTTTTTGTCAATGAAAAAGAAGATCTGACGGACAGGATCATCAGAGAGCTGGATAGAATGTAATCCGTTGGCAAACGGCTGAAGTGGGTGGTGAAGACCGCAGGTTTTCATCACCCATTCTCTTTTGCAGCCCTTGCGGACCGAAGGCATATTCACAGCCCCCGGCAATCGTTCGCCGCAGCAAAGGGGGCCGAACCACAATTTCCATTCCCAATGAAAGACACTGACATCCTGTGGAAAATAGAAGCTACTCACTCAATGAACTTGCAGCTCACACGGGCGCTACGGTTGTGGGGGACGGGGAGACGAGAGTCTACGGCATCAGCTCCCTTGAAGATGCGGAAAGAGGGCAGCTGAGTTTTGTCGTGCATGGAAGACACATGCCCGCAGCCCGCAGAAGCCGGGCGTCCTGCCTCATTGTTTCTTCAGAGTTGTCCGGGGATCTGCAAGGGCCGAAACTGGTCTGCGAGCAGGTCTACCTGGCCATGGCGCGAGTGAGCCGCTTGTTCAGGGAACCACCTCATGTGGCGCCGGGAGTTCACCCTGCGGCCCTGGTGGATGCGAAGGCGGAACTTGAGGAAGGGGTGCGCGTGGGGGCTCTCGCTCAGGTGGGCGCTCACAGCCGCATCGGCAAAAACTCCCGCATCTATGGGGGGACCTACGTGGGGGCCCATGTTCAGGTGGGGGAGGATTGCCTCATTTATCCCAATGTGACCCTCATGGACCACTGTGTCATCGGAGACCGGGTGATCATCTACAGCGGAGCTGTGCTGGGAGCGGATGGGTTCGGGTTCGCTCAGGATGAAGAAGGGCGCCACGTTCGCATCGAACAGTTCGGGACCGTCCGCATAGACGATGACGTGGAAATCGGCGCCAACACCACGGTGGACCGGGCCACTTTCGGGCGGACCTGGGTGCAGCGCGGTGCCAAGATCGACAACTTGGTCATGCTGGCTCACAATGTGACCGTGGGAGAAGACTCCATTCTCGTGGGCCAGGTGGGAATCAGCGGAAGCACCATCATTGGCCGCCATGTGGTCATGGCGGGGCAGGTGGGGGTGGCGGGACATGTCACCATCGGAGACAGGGTTCGCATCGGGGCAAGGTCCGGTGTCGCCCATTCCATCAAGCCGGATCTGGATGTGCTGGGCCTTCCCGCCCAGCCTCAAAAGGAATGGTTTGAGACCATGAAGCACATCAGGCGACTGCCAAAGATGCGTGATGAGGTCAAGGAGTTGAAGGCCAGGATCGAGGAACTCGAGAAATCCTTAGACAGGGAACAGCGATGACCATAGACATCTTGGAAGTGATGAGGAAGTTGCCCCACAGGTATCCGTTCCTGCTTGTGGACCGTGTGCTTGAGCTTGAGGAAGAAACGGTGGTGGCTCTCAAAAATGTGACCATCAACGAGCCTTTTTTTCAGGGGCACTTTCCCGAGCAGCCCATCATGCCCGGTGTCCTCATCATGGAAGCCCTCGCTCAGGCCGGCGGCATCCTCGCATATGCCAAGCTTCCCCATCTCATAGGCCGTCCCGTTTATTTCATGGGGATGGACAAGGTGCGTTTTCGCAGGCCTGTGAGGCCTGGCGATCAGTTGATTCTGAAGCTGAAAATCATCCGGCAGCGAGGGGCGGTTTTCAGAATGCAGGGTGAAGCTTTTGTGGACGAGCGGATGGTCGCGGAGGCAGAATTGATGGCCACCATCGATACGGGCAAAAACGAGTAGTCAGCGGCAAGAAAGATTGTGTCATGGAAATTCATCCCACTGCAATCGTTTCACCGGGTGCCAGGCTGGCCGAGGGCGCGGTGATCCATCCTTACTGCGTGATCGGTCCTCATGTGAGCATTGGCCAGGGAACGGTGATTGGTCCTCATGCGGTCATAGATGGCTGGACGACCATAGGTGCCCGCAACCAGATCCACCCTTTCGTTTCCATAGGTCAGCCACCCCAGGACACCTCCTACAAGGGGGAAGAAACCCACGTCGTCATAGGGGATGACAACACCTTTAAAGAAGGCGTGACCGTTCACCGGGGCACGCCCGGGGGAAAAACGGTCACCACCATAGGAAATCATAATTTTTTCATGGCTTACGCCCATGTGGCTCACGACTGCGTTGTGGGCAATCATGTGGTGATGGCCAATGCGGCGACTCTTGGAGGTCATGTGCACGTGGGGGATCACGCCAGTTTGGGGGGGCTGAGCGCAGTTCATCAATTTGCGAGAATAGGGGTCCATGTTTTCATAGGCGGCCTGTCGGCCATTCGAAAGGATGTGCCTCCCTTCATGCTGGCTTCGGGCAACCCCCTCCAGCTCTATGGCCCCAACGTGGTGGGACTGCGCCGCGCCGGAATTTCGCGCGAAGTCATTCAGGGGTTGAAAAAGAGCTACCGGATTCTTTTCCGGACGCCCATGCTCCTGGAGGACGCCATCGCGAAACTGCGCCACGAGGTGAAGCCTGCGGCGGAAGTGGACACCCTTGTCCAGTTCATGCAGAATCCATCCAGGAGAGGGGTGATGAGGTTGGGACATGATGCGTCGGGAGCCTGAACGAAAGAAGCTGCCGTACACTCGGGTGGGGCTCATTGCGGGGAGTGGTCAGTTCCCTCTGCTGTTTGCCCATGCGGCGCGGCAGGCGGGTGTTGAGGTGGTTGCGGTGGGATTCGAAGGTGAAACGGATCCCATATTGGCCAAATACGTGGACGAGTTCCATTTTTTGAAACTGGGGCAGCTCAATCGGCTCATCAGGGCTTTCAAAAAGGGAAACATTTCTTATGCGGCCATGGCGGGCGCCATCAACAAGGCAAGGCTCTATGCACGCATTCGCCCCGACTGGCGTGCGGTGAAGCTTCTCAACAAATTGCGGAACAAAAAAGATGACTTTCTCCTGCGTGCCCTGGCCGAGGAACTGGAATCGGAAGGCATTCGCATCGAGCCGTCCACCCTGTTCCTTCCATCCCTCCTGGCTCCCGAAGGAATCTTGACTCGCCGAAAACCGAACAAGCGTGAAGAGTCCGACATTCAGTTTGGCTGGGAGCTGGCCAAGGCTGTGGGGCACCTGGACATCGGCCAGTGCCTCGTGGTCAAAGACAGATCGGTGGTGGCCGTGGAGGGCATAGATGGCACGGACGCCACCATACTGAGGGGGGGAAGGCTCTGTGGCGGGGGAGCCGTGGTGGTCAAAGTGAGCAAGCCCATTCAGGACCTGCGCTTTGATGTGCCGGCCGTGGGCTATGACACCATTGAAACGATGAAACGGGTCGGGGCCCGCGTTCTTGCCGTAGAAGCGGAAAAGACCCTTGTCTTTGACCTGGACAAGATGATCGATGCGGCCGATGCAGCTTCCATGACCTTCGTGGTCTTGAAAGACAAAAATCAGCAGAGTGAAGAACCTATGAGGGAAAAACAACCGGTGGTCCCCTCCATATTGCCCCAGGTCCTTCCTTCGGCCGACTCCCTGCTGACCCAGGCGCGAAGCGCACCTGCTTTCATCCGCCACCCAAAGCCCCGGGCCATTCGGGTGGGTGTGGTGGGAGTGGGATACCTGGGCCGCTTTCACGCTCAGAAGTATGCCCGCCTTCCCGAGGCCCACCTGCAGGGAGTGGTGGACATCGATGAAAACCAGGCGCAGTCGGTGGCCGGCGAACTCGAGGCCGATTACGCCACGGACTACCGGGAGCTTTTCGGCCGGGTGGATGCGGTGAGCATCGTGACTCCGACCATCCACCACTTTTCCATAGCCCGCGAATTTCTCTCCCGGGGAATTCACGTCCTCCTTGAAAAGCCCATGACCCAAACCGTCGAGGAGGGGGCCGAGCTGGTGGACCTGGCCAGCAGGAATGGGTGCGTCCTTCAGGTGGGTCACCTGGAGCGTTTCAATTCCGCATTCAAGGCCATGTCCACACGCCTCGAAAATCCCATGTTTCTGGAAGCTCACCGGCTTGCCCTGTTCAATGAACGGGGGTTGGAGGTGGACGTCATTCTGGACCTCATGATTCATGACATCGACATTGCCCTGCACATCGTGAAGGCACCTCTCGCCAACATTCATGCGGCGGGAGTGGCCGTGCTCACCCCTCTTCCCGATATCGCCACGGTGCGGCTGGAATTTGCCAACGCGGCGGTGGCGAACCTCACGGCCAGTCGTATCTCCCTCAAAAACATGAGAAGGCTGAGAGTGTTTCAGGAAAACTGCTACCTTTCGGCAGACTACGCGGACAAAAGGGCCTATGCGGTCCACAAGGAGAACGAGCCCGATGAACAGGGCTATCCTCAGCTTTCCATCGAGGAATTCTACATCGATCAGCGGGATGCCCTCGAAGATGAGATCAGCTCCTTTCTCCATTCGGTCCGCACGGGGGAAAAGCCTGTGGTGGACGGTGTTCAGGGACTCCACGCACTGAATGTTGCCCTGGACATTTCCCAAAGGATCAGCAAGCAGATGCGTGAAAAATGCGAGAAGTCGATGCAGTGGGCGGCAAAATCTTTCTGAGTGCGGGGGAAGCTTCGGGGGATCTGCACGGGGCAGCCCTGGTGAAGGCGATCCTGAAAAAGAGCCCCCAATCACAAATCGCCTGCCTTGGGGGAGACCTGTTGAGGTCTGCGGGGGCGCAGGTTCTGGTGGACAACAGGGAGATTTCCGTGGTCGGCCTTTCAGAAGTGCTGCGCCACGCCACCAAAATCTACGAAGCCTGGAAAAACCTGAAGGCATTTCTTGAGCGGGAAAGGCCCCAGCTGGTCATTCTCGTTGATTTTCCCGACTTCAATTTTATTCTGGGTCGATACGCCCGCCGGCTTGGCATAAAGGTTTTCTATTACATCAGTCCTCAGGTGTGGGCCTGGCGAAGCGGCCGGGTGCGTGCGCTCAAAAGGTTTGTGGACACCATGGCGGTGATCCTTCCCTTTGAGGAGGAGTTTTACCGGGGGCGGGGTTTGAAGGTCCATTATGTGGGACACCCCCTTCTCGATGTTCTCGAAAAAGTGCCATCCAAAGAGGAAGTCCGGAAAAAATATGCCCCCCATGGGGGACCGGGTCCTGTGGTGGGCCTCCTTCCCGGAAGCCGCAGTGGGGAAATCCGCTCTCTTTTGCCCCTTTTGCTCGGGACAGCCCGGCGCATTCTGGCCAGGTTTCCTGAGGCCTCCTTTCTGCTGCCTGTGGCGCAAACCTTAGACCCCGCGATCATCCTGGAAGAGGTGAACGCTTTCATGCACGGGCTTAAAGGCCAGGAGGTGAAGGGAAAAGATTTTGCCTTGCCCCCATGTGATCTGGAGGCGGTGCAAAACCCTCGCACCACGGGGTCTCCGGAAGGGGCCGGGTTGAACGGCCACACGGAGATGTTCGTGCCCGGGGGCGGCCTGCCCCTGAAACTCGTGAGAGGTGATTCTTATGGCGTGATGAAGGCCTGCGACCTGGTGCTGGCCACTTCGGGCACGGTGACCCTCGAGGCGGCCATCCTCACTGTGCCCATGATCATTGTCTACAAGGTCTCACCCCTGTCGGCCTTTCTGGCCAGGCATCTCATTCACGTCTCTCACGCGGGACTCCCCAACATCATAGCAGGGCAAACCATTGTCCCCGAATTCCTGCAGGACAAGGCGCGAGAGGATTTCCTGGCCGAGGAGGCCATTTTTTTGCTGGAAAACCCCCGCGCCCTTGAACGGCAGCGAAACGGGCTGGCTCAAATCAGAGGCATGCTGGGAACGCCCGGTGTCGCGCCGCGTGTGGCCGAACTGGCCCTGAGCACAATGGCCCCTTCCTAGGAAACCGGGGGCTGTGAAGACGACGAAAAGAGGATGTTGTCTCCGTGGGTGAATGGTGTTTCAAACCGGCCAGATTTCTGTATTCAATGGGGCTCACACTGGCGTGGCCCGCGCTGTATTCCTTTTATGCGGCCAAATCCTTGCAAAGTGGCAAGTACCGGAGAAATCATCCCTTTCGTATGGGGCTCGAGGAGCCTTCTTTTCCCAGGGAGGGCCACCGCGTCTGGATCCACGCCCTCTCCGTGGGAGAAACCCTTTCCGTTGTTCCTTTTGTGAAAGCCCTCCGCCATCTCCTGCCCAGGACATCCATTTGTTTTTCGTCTTCCACGGAAACGGGGCATGACATGGCCGTCAGGCACCTGGGCCCATGGGTGGATGCGTTCTTTTTCATGCCTCACGATTTTCCATGGCTTGTGAAGCGGTACGTGTCGCTCATTCAGCCTCGGGTGTTTGTCCTCGTGGAGACGGATCTCTGGCCCAACCTTGCCCTTGAACTCAAAAAGCAGGGGGCCTGCACCGTGCTTCTCAACGGGCGTCTGTCCCATGATTCTTTCCGGAGGCTGGTGCGATGGAAAAGGTTCTGGAAGCCCATTTATGCGTCTTTTCAATGGATCTTTACCCAGTCGGAAATGGACCGGGCGCGCTATGAGGCGCTGGGGGGCCCGAAAGGGCGGGTGCAGGCGAGGGGGAACATTAAATTGGACGCTTCCTTTGAGAAAGTTTCCACCGGGGAAATTTCTGAACTGCGCACTGCAGCGGGAATCGGCCCCCATCGCCGCGTTTGGATCGCCGGAAGCACCCATGCGGGAGAAGAGGAACTCCTGCTGGCCGTGCATGCGGGTCTCAGGAAAGCATTCCCCGATCTTTTGCTTGTGCTGGCTCCAAGACAGGTTCATCGCTCTCCTGAGCTTGTTCGCAAGGCCGAGGAGCAGGGGTTCCAGGTGGCTCTTCGCTCGAAAGGGGAGAGGGCTCAGGGGAAGGATGTTTTTCTCCTGGACACACTGGGTGAACTGAGAAAGTTTTATGCACTGGGGCAGGCGGCCTTCATAGGGGGGAGTTTTGTGCCTTTTGGAGGTCACAACCCATTGGAGGCCACGGCTCAGCTCATTCCGGCGTTCTGGGGGCCTCATCTGTTCAACTTCAGGGAAATGGAAGAGGAACTGGTGCAGGCAGGGTGCGGCTTCGTGGTGTCCTCGAAAGAGGAGTTGAAAGGACGCCTGGAGGCTTTTTTCAGGGGGCGGGAAAGGCAAGTGGAGGTCCTGGAAAAGGCCGCTTCTTTCTGGAGCACGCGTGGAGGGGCAAGCGGGAGGATTGCACGCCTTGTTTTCGAGGAGTGTTTTTTGAAAGAACCGCCGCCACAAACCCCCGGGAGCGCAGCCTGTGAGGGCGAGGAATGAAACGGGCCATCATGGGAAAAGGCCTTTGATGTTGCGGTGCAATTCCCTGGTTTTTTCCATGCGCAGGCGGTCCCGATCGCGGGCAAGGGCTTCCAGTTCTTTTTGAAGGGATGCCAAATCCGGGTCGTCATGGTGCCGGCCCGACGCATGAGCGTCGATCATGGCGCGGTAAATGGCGATCATCCGGTTGATGAGAGGAACGGAGTACTCCCGGCCCTGAACCTTGAGGGTGCGCAGGCCCAGATCCATGACATGCCAAAGCTCCTGGCCGTTGATGACGAAAGCGACATTTGGGTGTTCATTGATGATTCGGTTGATGGATTGAATTTCTTCTGGGGCACAGCCCCTCTGGTTCAAAACCTTTTTTCTTTGCTCATCGGTGAGAAGGCAAAGCCTGAAACAGCTGCCGCTTCGGTCTGGCCATCCTTCATATTCCACGATTTCGTTGCCCGCCTCATCATGATGAGTGCGCCTGATGTAGGAATCCGTGATCAGTTCATGAAAGACACAGTTGCCGACCCCGCCCACGCAGCGGTTGCCGTGGATGAGCACTTCCGCGCCCACACCCGCCTTGTCCGCAGCCTCCTTGAAGCGTTTCAGCTTGGGAAAGGTGTCCATTTCCGTGCTGGCAACGATTTGTGTTGCCCCATGCTTCTTGAATTGAATCATCTGCTGGAGTGTTTGAATGTTGCAGCCCACGCTGGCATGTATGGTCAACTGAGGGAAGTTTTGCCTGACCAGTTCCATGACGGCGGGGGTCTTGACAATGATGCCTTCTGCTCCCCATTGGGCATACTTGTGGATTTTGCCCAGGAGGAGTGTGTGGTCTTCCGGGGGGATTTCCGCATTGAGGGCGATTCGAATCTTGCCTTTGAAGGAGCGCGCAAGGGTGATGGCTTCCCGTATCTGGGAGTCTTCCAGTTCCCAGGCGCACTTTCTCCGGCTGAAACCTTTTGATCCCACATAGACCGCATCGGCACCATGGGCAAAGACACCTTCCACCATCGTCAGGCTGCCCCCAGGTGCCAGGAGCTCGTTCATGGTGATCCTCCTCGAACGTGCACATTCGTCTTTCAGTTCATGAACTGATTCTCAATGGAAATTCAATACAATCTTTATATATAGAATAATTTCCGAGGCAGGACAACAGAACTTAATGCACGGAAGGGAGGGCGATGTGAAGGTTCGGTCCATCAACACCGTGCAGGCTTTTCGAAGGGGGGGCGGGTGTCCGGAGGCCAACTCCACCTGCCGGGGTCAGCGGGCAAGACATTGACGAATGACGGGCCAGGGAAACCGTGTTCCCGGGCAGTCGGTTCTGGCCCCCTGCACGTCTCCATGGCCCATGACCCTGCTTGGGGGAATGCGGTAGTAATCGGTCAGGAGTTTGAGAAGGTAGGAAAGGGAATCCAGTTGTGCCTGGGTGGGAAGGTCCTCGTTGAAGTTCCCCACGAGGGCGATTCCGATGCTTTTCTCGTTCATGCCCCCGGCCTTGCAGTGGGCGCCCTGAAGCTGCTTGATCCATCGGGGGGAAACCTCGATTTGCCCGTCCAGTTTTCCCAGGGTGCCGTTGCCGATCACGAAATGATAGCCCAGGCCATTCCAGAATCCGCGGTCATGGTGGTAGTTGTTGATGAGAAGGGCTTTTCCTATGTCGGATGCCGTGTGATGAAGGATGATGTATTGCCACCTTTCGTTGGGGTAGAGCGAAATCACGTGGCGCAAGGGCCGGGCATGGGGAATGAGCAGCTTCTGCCCAATGTGAATGGTTTCTCCCGGTTTCAGATTGTTGGCCAGATAGATGGATTCTTCCGAGACATCGTACATCCTTGAGAGGCGCCAAATGGTTTCAAGGGGAGCCACTTCGTGGGTGATGGTCCGGTGTGAGACCGGGTCCGGAGGAACGGGGCATTCGGCTACGGCCGTGGTGTGGGCTGAAGGAAAGGGCCGGGCGGCAATGCCCCGGGGACTGGATTGCGTTGGCCGCTCGCTCACACGCGCATCCGAATACCCTGTGTGCAGTTGACTTTTTCCACAGCCATTGGCGAGCACAGCGCAGGCTATCACCAGCAGCAATGCCAGAACTTTTGCTCGGCGATCATGGACGAAGTGACTGTTCATGCTGATCATTCCGGTGCTGGTGAGGAACAGGCCATTGAAGACACACGCCGCTTCACTATGGTTCATCCATTTTGATTTTTCAAGGATGAAATAAACGTTCAGACTCAATGTTTGAGAAGCAAAGGCGTTTTCCCGGGTCAAATTCTGAGGCGCTCATCGTCACCCTCACCAATCGGATGAATGGAGGAACAACTTGAATGCAAAAGGAGCCCTTTTGCACTCCTTTTGCAAATTGCAGCACGTTGCATGAAGAAATGGTTCAGGCTGCAAACTCCTTTTTTTTGATGACCTTTCCTGTGACACCAATGATCACCTCTTCCATGGGCACTTTTTTCTGGGCCATTTCCATCGCCTCTTGCACAATCCTGGGCAGGGCAGAACAACAGGGAACCTCCATGTCCACCACGGTGACACGCTTGATGCCGGCGGTTCGAAAGATTTCGGCAAACCTGGCGACGTATTCCCCGGGATCATCAAATTTGGGGCAGCCGATCATCACCGCTTTTCCCTGAAGAAAATCCCTGTGGAAACGGGGGTAGGCCAGGGGGGCGCAGTCGGCGGCCACCAGCAGGTCCGCGCCCTTGAGAAAGGGGGCATGGGGTGGCACGAGGCGCACCTGAACGGGCCAGTGGCCGAGAGCGGATTTCCTGTCCCCTTCGTCCAGGTGCTCTCCGGCTGTCGCCGCATCTTCCTTGAAAACGTGCATCTGAGCGGATGGGCATCCTCCTCCCCTGGCAAGAGGAAAAGACTGCTTTTGCTCCGCTTCCATTCTCTTCAAATGCTCTTCCACTGCGGCGTGATCGAAGGGTTCCGCTTCACGCTCGATCATGTGAAGGGCATCCCGAGGGCACTCGCCCAGGCAGGCGCCCAAACCGTCACAGTAGGAGTCTTTGACGAGGCGGGCTTTCCCGTTGACGATTTCTATGGCCCCTTCAGCGCATGCGGGGACGCACTGCCCGCAGCCATCACAGCGCTCTTCGTCGATGTGTATGATTTTTCTCTGAATTTCCATCTGTATCTCCCTGTCCCAACACACCAGTTTCCGGGGACTGTTTTTCTCTTGCGGTTCATCCCAGGAGCAATTCCGTTGCGAGTTTCCTTCCCGATTCCGTGAGAAAGTCCTTGGAAATGATCAGCTGGAGTTTTTCTTTTGCGAGGGGTCTCTCTTTCTCCTCTTCTTCCAGATTGGCCAGAAGCTTCGCATCATGTAGACACTTGAAGTTGATCCTTTCCTCCCTGCGGGGAGGGTGGTGGTGGCCGATGATGTCGCAGACCTCGTCCACCAGATCTTCACGGGCGCCAAGCCGGGAGAGAATATCCCTGGCCATGGGCGTCCCTTCTCCCTCTGGGGTGCCCAAGTGGTGAAGGTAAGCCGCCATGAGCACGACGGCGGGGTCGCCCTGTTCCTGGACAACAATTTTTTCGGCGATCTGGGCCACGCGCACAGCGTGGCCGATGCGTTTGAAATCTTTTTGAAAATATTTTTTCATTTCCAGGGCCACCCGGTCCTTGAGAAGGCTTTCCCGTTGAGCGAGCAACTCCGGAGGAAGGTCTCCCAGGCATTGTGGGGCATATTTGCAATAGGCGGCGCATCCAAAATCCATTTTGGGGTTCACGCATTTGTGACCGCATTTCCTGCACCTGCGTGCGGACTCATCCTTGAAGAACTCCACATCAGCGCCACAGTTGGGGCACCTCGCTTCAAAAATGGCCCCCGGCTGCCAGTTTCTGCTGTCCTGTCCCGGGCATCTCATGGGTTTGTCTCCTCTCGCGATGCTTTGCAGGAAAAGGTCCTCACCGTTCTCCTTGAAAACTTCACGTTCATGAAAATCCTGGAATCTTGGAATAAAGGCTCGAAATCTGCTGAACCTGGTCTTTGCTGAATGTGGAGGCTCAGCCCGGGGGGGCTGAATCATGACGCATGGGCTGAGCCTCCACATCCCTTTCCAGTTCCCCCTTCCAGGCAGCGGTGTGGTGTGATGGCCCTCCGGAACGGGCCCGACAGCACCACACCATGCGGGCAAAATGCCCAGGCGGATCACTGGCCCAAAATGGCCTTGAGGTCTTCCTCGGGCGTAGCGATGGGCTTGATGTTGAAGTTTTTCACCAAAACGTCCAGAACGTTGGGACTTGTGAATGCGGGAAGGGAAGGTCCCAGGCGAATGTCCCGGATTCCCAGGTGGAGCAGGGTGAGCAGAATCGCCACGGCCTTTTGCTCGTACCAGGAGAGGATCATGGACAGGGGCAGCTCATTCACGCCCACGTTGAAGGCTTTGGAAAGGGCCACGGCTATCTGAATGGCCGAATAGGCGTCGTTGCACTGGCCCACATCCAAAAGACGGGGAATGCCCCCGATGTCTCCCAGGTCCTTGTCGAAAAACCTGAACTTTCCGCAAGCCAGGGTCAGGACCACGCAATCTTCGGGCACCTTTTCCACAAACTCGGTGTAATAATTGCGCCCTGGCTTGGCCCCGTCGCATCCCGCCACCAGGAAAAAGTGTCGAATGGCTTTATTCTTGACCGCATCGATCACCTTGTCCGCCACTCCCAGAACGGAATTCCGGGCAAACCCCACCATCACCCATTTGCCGTTTTCATTTTCAGGGAAACCGGGGAGCTCCAGCGCTCTCTGGATGACCGGTGTGAAATCACGGTTGGAGATGTGGGGAATGTCGGGCCATCCCACGAGACCGCAGGTGAAAATATTTTTTTCGTAAGAGGCCTGGGGTTTTTGAATGCAGTTGGTGGTCATGAGAATCGATCCCGGGAATTTGCCGAATTCCTTGTGCTGATTCTGCCAGGCTGTGCCGTAATGACCGTAGAAGTGAGGATACTTCTTCAGTTCCGGGTAGCCGTGAGTGGGCAGCATTTCCCCATGAGTGTAGATGTGGATGCCCTTGCCCTCTGTCTGTTTGAGAAGTTCTTCCAGGTCTTTGAGATCGTGCCCCGAAACGAGGATGGCTTTTCCCTCCCTGGCTCCCAGGGGAACCCTGGTGGGAACGGGGTGGCCATAGGCTCCCGTGTTGGCCGCATCGAGAAGTTCCATGGTGCGCAGGTTCACTTCCCCGCACTTGAGCACTTTTCCCAGCCAGTCCTGAAGGGTCAGGTCCTTTTTGAGTATGTCCGTCAAGGATTCATGCACGAAAGCGAATACGGCGTCATCCTTCTGACCCAGAATCTGAGCGTGATCCGCATAGGCGGCAATGCCCTTGATGCCGAACAGAAGTGTGTGCTTCAAAGAAAGGATGTCGGGATCTACGGAAGGGTCTGATTTGAGACCGACTTTTTCTCCCTGTGCCACCATGCCTTCCAGGGTGGCTTCCGGCTGAAAACTGGCCGCGTCTTGTGAAAAGTTCACATTCCCGCCGGCAGCCTGCACTTTTGTTTTGAGGGATTCACGTGTTTCCACTGCTTTGCGGACCAGATTGACGAAATCGGCCGAGTCAAAATTGACGTTGGTGAGGGTGGAAAAGAGCGCTTCACAGGTGAAGACATTCACCGAATCATCCACCACTCCCACCTTTCTGCCTTCCACTGCATAAAGGGAAAGGCCCTTGAGCGCATGGACCAGAAGGTCTTGCAGGGCAGCCACATCGGGCTGCTTGCCGCACACTCCCATTTTGGTGCAGCCTTCGCCTTTTGCCGTCTGTTCGCATTGATAGCAAAACATGTTTCATCTCAGTAATGTCCGGTTAGGTTTTTGCATTGGAAGCGCCTCCAGGAGGCACTCCAAAATTCTGAGCAAAGGGTTTTTGGCCGGAATCTC
>PXBG01000087.1 GCA_003566995.1 Syntrophobacteraceae bacterium | reverse complement strand
GCTCATCTTAAACGCTTACCCCGCATCCCTGTTGCGAGCGGTTTTGTCCTGTGGGCGATAAGGTGGATGAGGTGACAGGAAAGCAGAAGGCACCATGTGAAGGTGAGCCCAGTAGTCGTTCCCGCAAAGGCGGAAAATCACATCCGCTTGCCACAGGCGTGCAGGGAGACCTGTGGAGGCTTTGAGAAACAAGGCAAGGCAAAATTTCAACACCTTTAAAAGCTTGATGAGAAATACAAAATTGTGAGCCTGAGGGAATTTCTGGAATGAGGAAAGCGCTCGGGTCTTGCCGCGTTTGAAATGAAACTCATGTGGTTCAGGTTTCATCTGTGTTTTCGAAGGGGCTTTTTCCCTGATTTGCAGGGGTTTGCAGGCCGTTGGATGGAGGAGAATGAGTAACTGGGTGCTGCGGTGGTATCAGAATTGCTGTGAAGTTGGTTTCAAGGGCGCGGTCTCTTCCATTGGGAAGATGGACTGTGTGGGCTCTCGAGGGCATGTTCCCATGCGCAAGTCAAATGCCGAGCTGGGGCTCGGCGGTCCCAGGAAGGGCAATGGGGCTGGCTGGGGCTCAGTGGTCCCGGGGAGTAATGATGCCGACTTTGGATGGACGGTCCCGGAAGGAGTCGGCGGGCACGATTCCCCAAAATGCCGAGCTGGGGCTCGGCGGTCCCAGGAAGGGCAATGGGGGCGATGAATGGGGACATGAGCGTGTTCGGGAAATAAAAGGGCCGCTGGTGAGAGGCGGGAAGGAGTGTGGGGACGCAATTCCCCAAGTATTCAACTGTGAGGAGAACCACTTGAAAACCGTACCCCTTTCCATTCCATTCCTGGTGATTTCGACCCGGCAGGATGGATATGAGACTCTTGAAAAGCACGTCCTGACGCCTTTCGGCTCCCTGGACATTTCCCTGCCCATGGGCATGGAAGGGGAAAATCCCTGCGAAGTGAGGGTTTCGGGGCAGGTGGATCACTGGCTGGTGGATGATTGCTCCATGCCCCAGGAGTTCCAGGCCGCCGTCTCCCGTTTCATCCTGAAGCTCATCGAGGAAATGATGGGGGGAAAAGTGCCCGAGAACTGCCGCCTGTCCATTGGACTGGACGCCAGGGATGGACCACACATCCTCACTTGTTCTTGTACCAGCGTGAATGGGTGATGCCGTATTTTTTGATCTTGTAGTGGAGGACTCTCGGGGTCACCCCAAGAAGGGCCGCGGCGTCCTTTTGGATCCAGAGGCTCTTTTCCAGGGCATCCAGGATGAGGGTCTTTTCCTGCTCATCGAGATGCTGAACTTCGGGACGGGGGGGTTCCGGAGCCGGCCGGATTTCCCTGGCCCGGTGAATTTCGGGGAGAGACACATTTTCCATGCGAACGGTGGGCGTTTCTTCCAGGAGAACAGCCCGTTCGATGACGTTGGACATTTCCCGGATGTTTCCGGGCCAGGTGTAGGACCTGAAGGTATCCAGCACGCCGGGGGAAAACCCTTCCACATGTTTCTTGACCGTCCGGCAGACTTTTTTGAGAAGGTGCTGCGCTATGGGTTCGATGCATTCCAGCCGGTCGCGCACGGGAGGAAGGTGTATGCGGAGCACGTTGATGCGGTAATAGAGATCTTCCCTGAAAGCGCCTTCCCGAATCAGTTCTTCCAGGTTGCGGTTGGTGGCCGCAATGATGCGTATGTTGGAGTGAATGGTGCGGTTCCCCCCCAAGCGCTCGAAAGCTTTTTCCTCCAGCACCCGCAAGAGCTTGGCCTGAAGGGCGGGGCTCAATTCACCGATTTCATCGAGAAAGACCGTTCCCCCGTTGGCCTGTTCCAGGCGCCCGACCCTGGCCTTTTGCGCTCCCGTGAAGGCGCCCATTTCGTGGCCGAAGAGTTCGCTCTCGAGAAGGGTCTCGGGAATATTGGCGCAGTTGATGGTGACAAAGGCCTTGTCCCGCCGCGCACTGTTGAAGTGAACCGTGCCCGACAGGAAACTCTTGCCCGTCCCCGTCTCCCCCGTCATGAGCACGGTGGAGTCGGTCCTGGCGAGCTTCCTGATGGTCTCCATGACATTTTTCATGACCGGGCTGACGGCGATGATGCGCTCGAAATCATAAATGACATCCTGCTGCCTTCTCAGGTAATCGATTTCGTGGTGCAGACTCATTTTTTCCAGGGCATTGTCGATGGAAAGCCTCACCTTTTCCACCGTGTAGGGCTTGGGAATGAAGTCAAAAATGCCCGCTTTCATGACCCTCACGATGACTTCCGCCTTTTCCGTTCCGCAAGTGACGATCACGGGTGTTCGGGGAACCAGGTCCCGGACGCGTTCCACAAAGGTCATCTCATTGGAAACCTTCGGGTCGAGATCGTACACGATGACATCGAACGATTCCGTCTTCAATCGCCTGGAGGCGGTCCGATGGTTTTCGCAGAATTCCACCTCGTGCCCTGTCCTGAAGTGTTTTGCAAAAAAGGCCCTCCAGGCTTCATTTTCTTCTATGACAAGGATTCTCGCCATCATCGCTTCCTGTGTTCTTGGGGATTATTCCCTGCGTGGCCCGGGCGACGGGAGAAAAGCGCATAAACTGTTAACATTATAGCAAGGTTATTGGTCATGGGAATGCCCATCTTCTTTTCCTGCCGGCACACACCCTAATTTTGTGCCTTTTTCGGCATAAAAAACATACGCAGAAAAAACATACTTTGTAGTCAAAAATCAGGAATCTCCTGATAGACAAGGGTTCCTTTTTCCGGTAATGACCATTTGTATGTGTGCACATCATTCCTGAACCCGCCGTCGAATGCTGCGCACAAACCTTTTGACCCACCCTCACCGGAAGGGTGCCCTTTCATAACCATTCATACAAGCACGGGGTTCCACCCACTGACAGAGAAATCGGCATTTTGAGCCTTCGACTTAAAAGCAAGTGAACTCTTTTAGAAATATTGAGGATTTTGCTGGTTTTTGCCACAGCGTTATGAGGGAATAAAGCATGAGCAGCTTTTCACATCTTCAAAGCCCGGGAACGCGTTTTGCCCAGATGTGATGATTTATTATGGAGAAAAGATGCATCCCGAACTGAGAGATTTTCTGGTGACGATCATGTCCCTCACCTGCGGCATCGAGCGAAGGCAGGATTTTTTCACCCTCGTTCTGCTGGAGATGTCCCGCGCCTTCAGGACGAACGATATCCGCCTTCTGCTGGGAGATCCCTCGAGGGACTGCTGGACCATGGTGGGCGCTCACCCCAT
>PXBG01000120.1 GCA_003566995.1 Syntrophobacteraceae bacterium | reverse complement strand
TCCACCACGTAAACCAGGTTGGCCTTGTTGGCGATGGGAATGAGCTGCTTGGCCCGGGTGTAGGTGATGGGCCGCATGCGAGTGCCTTTCCCACCGGAGAGAATGAGCCCCTTGATTTTTTCCATGGCTTTGCTTTCCTTATTAAAATCAGTTTTACCGCCGAGGCTGCCGAGGTTTTTTTTGAGTGCGGGCCGCTGCACAATTGGCCGGGAAAGGGGCTGACCCTGGAACCCAATGCTGCTGATGTGATGTACTGGATGTTGCTCTGTCCCGTCATCCCGGGCGAAATCTTGGGTCCAGATGCTCTTGAAAAGACTGGATTCCCGCCTCCGCGGGAATGACGTGAAGGGGATTATGTTGAGGGGGAAAGCTTAAGTCCACAACATGGGGGTCGGGGGCCAGATCCTGGGTCCAGTGCTTTTTTCTCACCAGGATCCGGCCCCCATTAAAGACTACCAGAGACGGACGATGGTCCGGCCCCTGCTCTTGCCCTGAAGCATCTTGTCGATTCGATCGCTCACCTCCGTGAGGGGGGTTTCTGAGGTGATTCGGTCGAGCCAGGGGATTTTCCATTCGTCGGCTATCTTGTCCCACACCTTTTGTCTCAGGGGCATGGGACAGTTCTGAGAATCGATCCCCATGAGGGTGATTCCCCGCAGGATGAAGGGAAAAACGGTGATGGGCAGTTCAGGAGAGGTCACGTTGCCGCAGCAGGTGATCCCCCCACCGGGTGCTGTGGATCGAATGGCCGTGGAAAGAATGTCCCCGCCCAGCGTATCGATGACTCCTGCCCAGCGGACCTTCAACATGGGGCGCTGGCCCGTGTCGGTGGCTTCTTCGATGCTGATGACGGATTTCGCCCCGATTTCCTTGAGATAATCGGTTTCGTCCACGATGCCGTTCACTGCCGTGACGGAGTATCCCATCTTGGAGAGAATGGAAACGGCGATGCTTCCCACCCCCCCGGTACCTCCGGTCACGAGCACATCCCCGGACTCAGGGCTGACGCCATAACCCGTCAAGCGATAGACGGAGAGGGCGGCGGTGAAACCTGCTGTTCCATAGACCATGCTTTCCCGGAGAGTGAGGTTTTCGGGGCGTCTCACCACCCAATCGGCGGGCACCCGAATGTATTGGCCAAAGCCACCCGACGTGTTCATGCCCAGGTCATAGCTGGTGACGATCACTTCCTCGCCGGCCTTGAAATCAGGGCTTGAACTCTCTTCCACCACCCCTGCGGCGTCGATTCCGGGCGTGTGGGGGTATTGCTTGGTGACGCCCTTGTTGCCCGAGGCTGAGAGAGCGTCTTTGAAGTTGAGGGAAGAGTACTGCACCTTGACCAGCACCTCTCCGGGGGGCAGGGAGTCCACGGAGAGTTCCGTGAGTTTTCTCACATACTTTTTGTCCTCTGTTTCCTCCACCAGTAAAGCCTTGTAAGTTTTGTCAGCCATTGAATTTCTCCTTTTTTTCCTTTGAGGTCTTCAGGGTCCTTCACCATGAGGATTCATCCCTTATGAATCCAGCTTCACTCTGTTTCCCGTACGTTTTGAAATTCTCCCTTCGTTTTGATCCGTCTGATGATTTCCTCCGGTTATGTGCGAAGGTTTTTGAGGTATTGGATCAGGGCGCCGATGGTCAAAGAGAGGTTTTCCCGGGACTTGTCCGAGGTATACATGACACAGGCTCCCAGGAGTCCTGAGAAGATCAGTTCGGTGACCTGGGTTGTGTCTGTGTCGTCACGAAGTCTTCCCCCTTCCTTTTCCTCATCCAGCAGCCGTTTGATGAGCTTTTTCAGTCTCACAAACCCCTCATTGACTTCCCGGGCCATTTCCGGGTGCTGGTCGCTCAGTTCAAGAGCCAGATTCACAAAGATGCAGCCTCCGGGAAGATTTTCGTGATCGGTGAGATACTGGTCGCGATAGTTTTGCAGTATGCCTATGATCTTGTCCGAAGGGCGATCGATCGTTTCCAGACCCGCAAGATTCTTTTCTCGCCACATCTTGCGTGCCTCGCTCAAGGTGGCCAGCAGCAACTCGTCCTTGCTTTTGAAATGGTTGTAAAATCCTCCTTTGGATGCGTGGGCGGCCTGGAGAATGTCCGAGATGGAGGTGCACAGAAAGCCATGGGTCGAGAAGAGTTTGAGGGATTCGTGAATGATCTTTGCTTTGAGGGTCATGGTTCATGCTCCGTTGATGCGGGCAGTCAAAGACAGACCGGTCGGTCTGTATTCCTGAGATTATGCGCTCATCGCAAAAAAGTCAACGGGGTGGACCACTTTTGAGCGTCCCGTGCCCTTTGGGCCAGTGGGTCTTTCCCTCCCCCAGTTCGGCGAAAGCCAGCAACTGGGGCCGCCAGGAGAAAGATTCCCCCGGGCAGGATTTTTCCCATTGCTCATTGCATCCTGAAAAATGCAATCACATTGGCCTGAGCCACGGAAACCTCAGCGGTCTGCGATCGTTGCGAAGACTTTCAGGATCTTGGGGTTGAGGTGCTTTCCACGAGTGCGGACAGTGTTTCTGTGCACAGAATGTGGAATGACCATGAATGGTTCAAAAGGGTTGAAGGAGGCGTTCCTAAAAAACACTGTGGATTTTCGGCGGATTGCCGATTGCGGGCAGATGGTGTGACCGGGAATGCTTCATATCCCGGGCACACCACCTTCCTCCGCGGGAGATGATTGTGAGGGGAAAACCACCTACATTCAGTGGCTTGAAAATCCTGCAGAAAAACCTGTCAACTCCTTGAGCCCTGCGGACCTTTGAAAGAGCACGGTATCCGGTCTGCGTTCCTTGCGCATCTCAGGTGGTGGAAAATTCATACTCTTTGCCCTGCGCCTGAAAAACCACCTTTTGCTCCTCGTTCTCCTTGAGTTTCCCCTGCACCATTCTTTTGCAGCCGTAACTGTAGTAGACAATGAGATGGGTGGGAGCCTCCTGGTCCTGAAGGTCTTCGGAAGAAGCTTCCTCTTGAGCCAGTCTGGACATGGTCAACTTCTGGCAGGTTTCCTTCTTTTCTGAATCACCCTCGCGCACAGTGACCTGATAGGTGCCAAAAACCTTGACGGGCATTTTGATATCCATCGACTCATTCCTCCTGCCGTGCCTGTGGACGTTTTTGAATCTTTTTTTCCCTCTGGTCGGGGATGCAAGTTTCGGCAATTGATGACAACATCTGCAAAGTTCGGCGGCATGGCCTGACAGCACTTTCCGGTAGAATCTTCAGAAGCTCTCGATGCTTCACGTATAGGGAATGAATAAAACATTTCCCGCAAGGGGTCAATTCTTTCCAAGAGAAATTGGAGGCAAGGTGGCAAGCCTGCCGGACACTTCCCGCCGGGGACGGGACTTGGCAAAAGGCGCCTTTTTCACACCAGGCCAAATCGTCTCTTTCGAATGGTTGACACAGACGGCAGTGACGCGAACAGACTGAGGTTTTTGAGGGTGCGGCGCCGATTCGCTTTCGAATTCATGGCACGGGGAGGGAAAAATAAAAATCCTCCCAGCACCGAGAACAGGAGAGATGCATCCTTTGCCATTCGTGTTCGCTGGCCTGCGCACGGCTTGTGCGAAAACTTCTGCGCCGGGATGCGGCGGGGCTTCCAATCGCCTCCTCAGGAGTTTTGTCCACGGGGGTTGAAGCACGCAGCTGCCCGGCCTGCGATCCCGCCGTGTTTTTGACCCAATGGGCGTGCCAACCCGAAAGGGTTGGCCCTGTTCTTCCCTCAGCCAACCCTCTGTTTATGCAAAATACTGATCAACGGTGGACTGGTTCCTCTGAAATCAGGCACCGCCTTTCTGAATGGCGAAACCCTGAGGCTGAAGTCCGGTGGATGAGGGGGTTCCTGCAATCTGGGCCAGGTAAACGGCACCCAGTTTCTCAATGTGCTCGCCCACATTGTCAAAGTAATTGAAGTGGAGTTGCTCCTCCTCGATGATCTCTTCAAAGATTTTCATGCTGACACTGTCGCCGTTTTCCCGGCAAACCTGAAGGAATTCATTGTAGACGGCGACGGTGTTGTCTTCCAGGTTGGCGTCAAAGGGGTAGATGGCTTCCACAGCCTGACCCTTTTGAGTCTTGGCAGCGGCTTCTGCGGTCGGTTCGCCCCCCAGCTCTTTGATGCGTTCGGCAAACATTTCTGCGTGTCGCATTTCGTCGATGGCGATGAGTTTCATTTTTCCTGCCAGTTCGCCATAATCCATATCGTCCAGATTGTAATGTTGATTCATGTACTGATAGATGGCGTGCAACTCCATGGCCCGTGCCTTGTTCAACACCTCAATGACTTTTTCCTTCTGCATCTTCCTGGTGTTCTGATCCATCTTTTAGCTCCTGTTGGAAGGTTGTCCATGTCATTTTGTGTCCCATCATTCAGAGCTTTCATGCACCGTTTCAGAAACGCCTCAAACGCCGTTGAAAGCAGGCCCCCGCCCAGACATTCAGTTGAGGTAAAAACTAATCAGTCCGCCTGTCTCCAGCAAGTGCGCAGAGATGGATTCAGGAACAAGTTTTCTGTGGAGGGAATTCATTCGTCCAGTTCCACGCGAAGAGAGAGAAAATCCAGCAGGTCCTTGAGGGTGATCACGCCGACCAACCGATCGTTTTCCATGACGAGAAGGCGGCTCACCCCTGTCTGGTTCATTAGGGACAGGGCCTTGATGGCATCTGTGTCCGGTTCAATGGTGTTCTCGTCGTTACAGGGCTGTGCGATTTCAGACACTTGTTTTTGGTTCCACTGTTCTTTGGGGATTTCTTTCACTTGCCTGGTGGTGACACATCCCTCCACTTTGCCCGATTCACTGACCACAGGGTACATTTTGTGGTGGTAGCGATAAACGTAATCTTCCACAAGGCGGTCCAGGGGAGTGTCTCCGGAGATGGTCACAGGGTCCCTTTTCATGAAGCGCCTCACCGACTCTCCTTCCAGAGCCCTCCGGGTGATCAGCTGCTGGTAGGAAAGCTGGGCGGCGTTGTAGAGGAACAACCCGATGAGGAACCACCACATGCCGCCGATGAAATTCCCCACAAAGAGCACATTGTAAATGCCCATGACGATCAGGAAAATGCCGAACCCCGATCCCATCGTCGAGGCAACGCGGGTTGCCCAGCGAACGTTGCCTTTGATGGCCCAGAGAAGTGACCTCAATATGCGGCCTCCATCCAGGGGATAGGCGGGCAGCATGTTGAAAACCGCAAGGACCAGATTGATGAGGGCAAGGTATTGAATGACGCCGTTCACGGGCACGGGAATGCCGACTTGGACTCCAACGACAGAAATGGCATAGAAAGCCCCCGAGATGGCCAGGCTCGAGATGGGACCCGCGATGGCCATCATGAACTCACCCTTGGGGCTTGTGGGCTCCTCACCCATTTCCGCCATGCCTCCGAAAATGAAGAGAGTGATCCCCTTCATGGGAATGCCGTATCTTCGGGCCACCATGGAATGGGAAAATTCGTGAAAGATGATGGAAAGAAAGAGACCCAGGGCGCCCACGATGCCCATGGCCCAGTAGGTTCCCGTGCTGAGTCCCTCCAGATAGAAGGGGAAAAAACCGGTGGACAGGGACCAGGCGATGATGATGGCGATGATGACCCAGCTGAAATCGATGCGCACCTGGAATCCCAGAATTTTGAACAGATCGATTCGTTTTCCAAACATGCCTTCACTCCTCTCGTGTTCATTTCTCGGGTCGGTTCTGCGCTTGTGCCCGTTCCCTTTTCATGAAATCCATTTGCAAGTCCACAAAGAATGCCTGCAGCTCCTGGATTTTTCAGGGGACATCAGAAAAAATTTTTTTCACAGGGCCCGTGCCCTGGCAGGCGCAATGGGTGTTTCTTTTCCCTTCCGAAAATTCAGCTCCGTTACCGGGCAGCGCCTTTGGATCATTTTTCCGGCACTTCACAAATGGCTTTGGGGCTGAAAGCTATTTCCAGGGTTTTTCCCTCTTCCAATTCGTAAATGTTGTCTTTGTACCCGATCTTGATGGGTTTTTCCCTTGCGCGGCAGGCGGTGACTTTCAGTCGTCCGGGAACGATCTCGATGCTCAGGTAGTGGCCCCGGTAGTGTATCTGCATGCCGAGCCGGCCCAGTTCGTCGGGAAGGCAGGGGTTGAACCACAGCACGTCACCCCGTGTTTCCAGGCCGGTGTAACCTATCTGAATCATGTCGACGCATCCGGCCATGGCGCCCAGGTGAATGCCTTCCGGAGTGGTTCCTCCCTGAATGTCGGAAATGTCGCTTTCCAGCGCCTTGGTGAAGAGGCTCCATGATCTTGCCCTGTCGCCCCTTGCAAGGACCCAGGAATGCACCACCCGGCTCAGGGTGGATCCATGGGAGGTGCGTTTGAGGTAATAGTCAATATTTTTGGGAATCGTTTCATATTCGAAGGAATATCCCAGTTGCTCAAAAATCTGGGAAAGTTCTTCTGCGGAGAACAGATAAAAGAGCATGAGCACATCCGCCTGTTTGGAAGCTTTGTACCGGTTGGGCGAATCGCCCTCCGCTTCCAGGATTCTGTCCAGTCTCTGAATGTCGCCGTACTTCTTTTGGTAGCCTTCCCAGTCAAACTCCTGGAGTTTATCGTATTCTTCGAACTGACTGATGATCCCGTCTCCATGGAAAACCAGCCGCATTTTTCTGCTGATGTCACGCCAGTGTTCCAGTTCCTCTTCCCGCAGGTTCAGGACCTCGCAAATTTCCCGGCGTCGTTCCTCGGGAAGAATTTCAAGAATCTTCAGGGCCTTGTTGAAAACCCACACGGCCATCACATTGGTGTAGGCGTTGTTCTTCAGGCCAGGCTCATCCGAATCGGGATAGGCTTCGTGGTACTCATCGGGTCCCACCACTCCGAGAATTTCGTAGCGGTCCAAAGTGGGGTTGTAAACGGACATGCTTGACCAGAACCGGGCGATTTCCAGCATCATTTCAGCCCCGTAAAAGGACAGAAACTCCATGTCCAGGGTGCACTGGTAATACTTGAAGATGTTGTATGCAATGGCTGAATTCACATGCCGCTGATGTCGTGAATGGTCAGGAAGCCACCGGCCCGATTTGGGGTTGAGATGGATTCGCTGGGTTTCCTCTCTTCCGTTGCTTCCGCTTTGCCAGGGGTACATGGCACCTCTGTGACCCTCATCCTTCGCGGCGTTGCGGGCTTCTTTCAGCCTTCTGTAACGATACATGAGCAGGGACCGTGTGATTTCGGGAACGCGGAGGTTGAGGAAGGGAAAAATGAAAAGCTCGTCCCAGAAAATGTGTCCCCGGTAGGCTTCACCATGCCATCCTCTGGAAGGAACGCCCACATCCAGATCCATGGTGTGCATGGAAGTGGTCTGCAACAGGTGAAAGGTGTGGAGGTGGAGGATCATCGCAGTGCGGTCCTCTTTTGGAGGGGGCTTTTCCTCATATTCGATGTCAAACCGGCGCCAGAGATGCTTCCATGAGAAGGTGTGGGAATGGAGCAACTCCTCGAAATTTCCGGCCCGCCGGACCAGGTTTCTCGCTTCCAGACCGCACTCGGCCGACGCATGGTCCCTTGAAGTGAATAGAGACACCACTTTTTCCAGGCAAATGTCCGTTCCTTTCCGGGCATGGACTTTAAAATGGTGGGCAATGTAACCGGGTTCTTCCAGGACTTCCCTGAGGACCTCTTGCGCATCCCCGTTTCTGCAGACCCGGGTTCTTGCGGCCTGTGCAATGCTCAGTCGGGATTGGTTGGTTCTGACCTTGAGATAGATGGATTCCGGATCCACGGAACGGGTTTCCACGGGTTCCAGGTGTTTGTTGTTGAGGTTTCGGTAGCGGGGCACGCCGTCGTTGATCACGCGTCCATCGAGGGCCGATCGGAATTCCACTTCACCCGACCAGTTCTCGGGAGTGAAGATCAGCTCCAGGGCGGCCAGATGGGGTTCCGCCATGTGCACCAGCCGGCGCTCGGTGAGGGTTGTGCGTTTTCCTTCGGGATCTGCACAGCGGACCTTTCGAATGAGCAGGCCTCTTTTCATGTCCAGTTCCTGCCGGTATTCCAATATCTCCACATCTTTGATATCAAACCAGTCAGAATCAGGATGGCGAAAGTTCAGGCAAAGCCAGTTGGGCACATTGACAAGATCCTCGTTTTCAATGATTTTCCCTTTCATTTCCGTTTTGAGGCGGTTGTACCCCCCTGCCACATAGGTTCCCGGATAATGGGTTTCATCGGCCCGGGACTGGGCAAGAGCCCCGCGCGTGGCGAAATAGCCGTTTCCAAGAGTGCAGAGAGCTTCACGATGTTTTTCCTGGTCGGGGTTGAAGTCTTCGTAGATCAATGACCAAACTGGCATCAGGTTCCTCCTTCTTTTTGTACCGAGAGGAGTTTTTGCAAAAACTGCTTGACCTCGCTGGTGTCTTTGAGTCGGTATTGAGCTTCCGTGTCACGGGGCGGATCCATCACCACCACGCCAATGCCCCTGTCCTTGAGACTCGCGAAAGCGTCCTCATCGGTGACGTCATCGCCCAGGTAAAAGGGCATGACATGAGGTTTGTCCAGTTCCAGCTTTTCCAGAAGCCACGTGAGCGCCCTGCCTTTATGCCAGTCCATTTGAGGCTGCAGTTCGAAGATTTTCTTTCCGCCCGATTGTCTCAGTTCAGGATGAATGCCCGCCACTTTGTCCACGGCTTCTTTCACGCGAGATGTTTTGCTTTCCTCCACCTTTCGGTAATGTATGGCGATGGAGAATTTTTTTCTTTCCACCCAGGCACCTGAAATGCCACCGATCCTTTCCTGCAGCTCCTTTTCCGCCTCGTCCAGGACAGGGAGAAAATCTTTGCCTTGTTCGGGACCGGTTTCCTCTCCATCGGGGCCGCATATGTCGAATCCATGACTTCCGGCATAGTAGATGTTCCCGATGCCCACGAGGCGCTGTACGTCCGGCCGGTCTCTGCCACTGATGATGGCGATGGGCACATGTTCCCCCAGTTGCATGAGCACACTGCGCATGTCGTCGGCGAGAACGGCCTTGGATGGATCTTCCACAATGGGTGTGAGAGTTCCGTCATAATCCAGGAAAACAGCCGCCTTCCTGTTTTCCAGTCTCCCGGCGATCTCTTCGAAGTGATCCAGTGCACAGGGTATGAACGGAGAGGGGGAGTCAGTGCTTTCCACATCAATAGCGGACAGGTCTGTGACCACCCAATGGGCGCCTTTATTTCGAAGCTCTTCACCGTGACCCGTTCTGTCAACGCCGATGACCAGGCCAAAACCTCCTTTTTTTCCCGCTTCAACCCCCGAGATGGCATCTTCCAGGATCACGGTGCGCTCAGGCTTCGTGCCGAGCTTGCGGGCGGTCACCATGAAGAGGTCGGGTGAAGGTTTTCCCTTCAGGTTTTTTTCCTGGGCATCCAGGCCATCGGTTTTGTGATGGAAGAGATGGAAAAGTTTTGCAGCCCTGAGTATGGAGGTGCAGTTTTTGCTCGAAGAAACCACGGCAGTCTTGAATCCTGAGTCTCGAAGCCTGTGCAGCAAACGGACAGCCCCTTCGTAGACCTCCACTCCATCTTTTTCGATCAGTTCCTGAAAGTGGTCATTCTTGAGACTTCCCAGCCCGTGAATGGTTTCCTTTTCGGGACCGTCCCGGGGACTCCCCCAGGGAAGTTCAATTCCCCTGGACTGAAGAAAGCTCTGAACGCCTTCGTGCCTTGGCTTGCCATCCACATACCGGCGGTAGTCTTCGTCATCAAAGGGCTTCCAGTCATCTTGGGCACGCTTTTTCAGGTACTCGTCAAAAAGGCGTTTCCATGCTTTGGAGTGCACCCTGGCCGTTTGAGTGATGACACCGTCCAGGTCGAAAATGACCGCATCGTATCCGGACCTGGAAAGGACGAAACGGGAGTCGCTCATGTCAGACCTCCTGATCGCTGGCAAAAAATAATGTGAGTCTATCAATTCCCGGCCTTTTCGTGAATGCGTGAATGATGTTTATCTTGTAACCTGATCGGAAAAAACCGGGGGTATGAAAGCGTGATCAAGGGCAATGCAGGGTTTTTGGGGAGTATCCGTTGTTTGAGCCCGCATCACACGCCAGAGGAATCTCCCCCGGTGATTGGCTGAACCCCATGGGTGCTGCAGCCCCTTCCAGGTCTGCAGCGCAAAAGGCAAAGGAAAGCGCATGAAACGCATCGTCACCATCACCTTGAATCCGTGCATTGACAAGAATTCGTCCGTGGAAACGGTCAAGGCAGAGCGCAAGCTCCGCTGCACCCGTCCCCGATATGAGCCCGGAGGGGGAGGCATCAACGTGTCCAGGGCGGTTTCCAGGCTGGGAGAAGAGTCCACCGCATTTTTCCTTGCGGGAGGACCCACAGGGGACATGCTCAAGGAACTGCTCCGGCAGGAGAACATCTCCATCGAAGCATTGGATGTCCATTCGAACACGAGAGAGAACCTCATCGTTTACGAAGAGTCTTCCGGGGAGCAATATCGCTTTGGCATGCCCGGTCCCCAAGTGCGAGAAAAGGAGTGGAAAGCTCTCATGGATAGGCTCGATGACATGGATCCCAAACCCCATCTCGTCGTTTGCAGTGGAAGTCTTCCTCCCGGAGTTCCCCGGGACTTTTACGCCAGGGTTTCACACTGGGGCAAATCGCATGGAGTGAAAACCGTGGTGGACACCTCCGGGGATGCTCTCGCTCAAGCCTGCCAGGAGGGAGTTTTCCTCGTGAAGCCCAACTTGAGGGAACTGGAGCTTCTCCATGGCAAAAGCATCGAAAAGGAAGAGGAGGAAGAGGAACTGGCCCGGAAGCTCGTGGAGGAAGGACGCACCGAGGTGGTCGCTGTTTCCCTGGGAGCTGCAGGGGCCCTTTTTGCCTGGAAAGAGGGACTGGAGCGGGTCAGAGCCCCCAGGGTTCCCAGCAAGAGCAAAGTGGGAGCGGGGGACAGCATGGTGGCCGGTATCGTCACAGGCCTCTCACGGGGGTGGAAAATACCCGACGCCATTCGTCTGGGAGTGGCTGCCGGGGCGGCTGCAGTCATGACTCCCGGAACGGAGCTCTGCCGCCGGGAGGACACAGACCGCCTCTACGAGAGAATAAAGGCTGTCTGAGGGGCTGACCTTTGTCTCTTGAGCGCCCCTTTCAGCCAGTGTTTCTCAGGGCCGAAGCGATGGCATTGATGGTCACCAAAAGCTCCATGAGAGTGGCTTCCGTTTCCTCTTCCGGACGGTCTTCCTCCTTTTGGGCACGCCACTTTTCCAGGAGCGTGATCTGTCGGGCGTGTATGATGGCCAGGGCGCTTTCACGCAACTGGTTGGACCAGTGGTGGATGCGCCTGCGTTCTTCGAAAGGTCCTTTGAGCAGCTCCTCGAGAATGGTGCGTGTTTTTTCAAGCTCTTCCAAAATCTTTTCCAGAATGATGCGCCGCGCTTCCCCGTCACGGACCAGCCGGGCATAAGCTTTCATGACGCCTTCATTGGTTGCGGCGAGGCTGGTGTCCACATTGATCAGCACATATCGTATGAAGGGGTCATGTTCCACCGCCCGGGCAAACCGCTGGAATGCGGAAGGCCTCTCTTCCTTCAGCTTTTGAATGGCAGATCCCACGCCATACCAGCTGGTCATGTTGCAGCGGGACTGGGCCCAGCTGAAGACCCAGGGAATGGCCCGAAGATCCTCCAGGCTGCGTTTGCCCGTTCGCCGCGCCGGCCGTGACCCGATGCGGCTGGACTCAATGGCATCTATGGGGGTGGCTTCGCTGTAAAAGGGGATGAAATGGGGGTCGTTGATCAGTCCCCGGTACACTTCCCGGCTTTCCTGCGCCAGGTACTCGAGGGTGGAAGAGAGGGGGTGCTGTTCAATCTTGGTGCTGCTGTCGAGGAGCGTGGCCCCTGTGCTCCCCGCCACCAGCAGCTCCATGTTGAAGGAGGCGTTCATCCTGTTTGCATATTTCTGGGCGATGGTTTCCCCCTGCTCCGTCAGGCGCAGATCACCGTCCACGGAGCCTTTGGGAAGGGATTGTATGAACCAGTTGGTGGGTCCGGCACCACGGCTGATGCTGCCCCCTTTTCCGTGGAAGAATCGTATCCTCACCTTTTTTGACCTGCCCATGGCCGCCAGTCTGGTTTGAGCCTTGTAAAGCCCCCAGTTGCTGGCAATGACACCGCCATCTTTGTTGCTGTCACTGTAACCCACCATGACCTGCTGAACGGGCATGTCATGACCGTACTGCTCCCTTTGCCACTGCAGGCTCCGCTGAGTCATGGGATGATCCAGAAAATTTTCCATGATGCCAGCGCTGCGCTCCAGGTCTTCGATGGTTTCAAACAAGGGGACCACAGGGAGCACACACACGAGACCTTGGTCCGTCAATCGGGTGAGTCCCGACTCCCGGGCCAGGAGATAAACGGCGATGAGGTCCGAAACATTTCGGGTCATGCTGACAATGAGGGCCCCCAGAGCGTCAGCACTGTATTGTTCCATATGGGCGGCAACGGTTCGGTAGCAGCTGACGACTGCATGAGCCTGCTCTCCGAGAGGGGTGTGGGGATGGGCGAAAGGCCTGTTTTTCTGCAGTTCGCCATTGAAAAAACTCATCCGCTGTTCTTCGTTCCAGTCGGGGAAGTCGTCGCCGTTCTCACCCGCTGCCTTCATGAGCTGACGGATGGCCTCATCGTGGAAAGAGCTGTTCTGGCGTATGTCCAGGTGTGCCAGGTGAAAGCCGAAGCTCTCCACGATGCGCATGGCTTTGCGCACATCCCCTTGCGCACTGGCCCTTGCCCCGTATTCCATGAGGCTTTCCTGAAGTATTCTCAGGTCTGACCGGAGCTCGTTCACTCTTTTGTAGGTGCCTGGCTGGTCCTTGATCCGCGTTGCGTGCTCGCGCCTCACCTCCAGGGGCAGCTTGGCCAGGCAAAGATTGATGAACTGGCGGAAAGCTTCCCCCCTGTTGCGTTCAAAAGCGTCTTTTCCTGCTTCACCCCTTTCCCGGATCATCTCTTCAGCGCGGTTTCGCAGGGCATCGGGGGCTTCATCAAAGGGACAGGAGTAGCTCAGAAGCCTGACCAGTCTCACCAGCTCGCGGCGTATGACCACAAAGGCATTGAGCCTCAGCTGAGCGAGTGTTTGGGCGGTCACCTCCTCCGTGACGAAAGGGTGGCCATCACGATCCCCTCCCACCCAGTTGCCGAAGCTGAACATGGGGTAAGCGTGCTTTTCCCGAAGTGCATCAGGATTGAATCCCACATATTCCCATGCGTCTTCCAGGCGCTTGTCCACGATGGGAATCACCTGCGGAAAGACGTTGATGAGATAGTGCATGACATTGCGCAGCTCCGAAGCCACATCGGGCCTTTCCACAAAAATCTCTCCCGTTCTCCAGAGCCTGTCCAGGCAGAGCTTGATGTCCTCGCGAATTTCCTTGCGCTCCCGCCGGGTCCACATGGTGTTTTCGCGTTTCACCAGGAGCAGGTACAATTCCCGGTGATGTTCAAGGACCGTGGCCCTTTTGGCTTCGGTGGGATGCGCTGTCAGGACGGGTTCCACCCTCACGTGGGGAAGGGCATGGAGAATATGCTCCTGGGAAAAGCCCTCCTCCTTAAGCCTTTGAAGTGTTTGGCCCCATAGACCGTTGACTGCGGCCAGGGAGTGTTGGTCCTCCACTCGCCGTCTGTTTTGCACCGCTCCATTCACCTCCACCATGTTGAGCAACTGAAAGACGATGGAATACAACTGGATGTGGCGGGAGGTGATTTCCTCCGGTTCCATTTCCTGGTCGTTTATCCAGGGAAGGGCTTGAGACAGTTCTGTCTCGTCGTTTTCCTGAAGGACTTCCCGAAAGCACTTCAAAAGAAAGTCCAGGTCCTCGTAGGGCTCCCGAAATTGCTCCATGGCTTTACGGAACAACTCCATCTGTTTCAGGTACAGGATATCTTTCATAGAAATAATTTCCCGAGGCTGTCAGAAAGGCCGTGTTTGAGAGGTTTTGAGGGTGTCTTCACTCAGCTTTCTTCAAAGGGAACCGTTTTGCTTTTTGCCGGTCAGAATAAATTATTGTGCCCCGGTTGTTCAATGGGAAAGAGGAGGGAGGTGAAAAAGGCAGGCCCGAAGGCCTGCCGCACTTGATTCGGACGCCCGGGCAAGGACCATCACCGTGCCCGGAGCCCTTTGAACCTGCTTTTTGAAGGGAGCAAGGAGTGGGTCTTTCCTTCAGCTCTCTCCGTCCCTTCAAGTGGCGAAATGGATGACAGTGGTCATGACACCGCGTTTGGTCTTCACTGCCAGTTTTCGCAGAGAACTTCGAAATGGGCTTTGGGGTGTGCGCAGGAAGGGCACTCTTCAAGAGCTTCCTTTCCTTTGTGCGTGTACCCGCAGTTCTGACACTTCCAGGTCACTTCCTGGTCTTTTTTGAAAACCTTGTCACTCTCGATGTTGGCGATGAAGCTTCTATACCTTCTCTCGTGGAGCTGCTCTGCGACAGCTATGGCTTCCATGGCCTCCGCCACCTCAGGAAAGCCTTCTTCCCTGGCGACCCTGGCAAAGGAGGGATACATCTCCTGATGCTCGTAGCGCTCACCATTGGCCGCTTCGTTCAGGTTCTCCAGGGTCGTGCCGATTTTACCGGCGGGAAAAGTGGCCTGAACTTCAGCCTCACCCCCTTCCAGGAATTTGAACAGCCGCTTGGCGTGCTCTTTTTCCTGGTTGGCGGTTTCTTCAAATATGTTGGACAATTGGACATAGCCGTCGTTTTTGGCCTGCTTGGCGAAATAGGTGTATCGGTTGCGCGCCTGAGACTCACCGGCGAAAGCCGTGAGAATGTTCTTTTCCGTCTGTGTTCCCTTGAGGGATTTCATCGGACAACTCCTTCTGTTTTTTTTTCAAATGCATGAAACCTTTCACTCTGTCGGCAATCATTATTCCAGCCAGCTTTTCACCTGCTCTTCGTTTTCTTCAATGAAACGCTTGGCATTTTCATAGCGGTCGGACCCGGGCTCCTGGTTCCATGCCATGACCATCTGAAGCTGATTGGGGTCTTTCCAATGGAAGTTGTTCAGGAAATTGTAGACTTCCGGCATGTCTTCCTCAAGTCCGTTGCGCACGACGGTGTGAATGCGTTCCTCGCCCCCGAGAACGCCCTTGGGGTCCTCAAGGTATTTGAGGTCCCAGACGCCGAATTTCCAGTGGGGGGACCAGCCAGTGACCACGATCCAGTCGTTGCGGTCGATGGCGTTGCTCAAAGCAGCGGTCATGGTGGCGTCGCTTCCTTCAATGAGATTCATGCGGTCCAGCCTGTACTCCTGAAGGGCCTCTTCGGAAAGGCGCATGAGGCCTGCACCGGGGTCGATGCCGATGATTCTGCGGTTGAACTTGTCTGCATGCTCATTCACTTCGGCGATGGAGTCGATGGTCACGTAGGAAGGCACCACCCAGCCAAGTCTGGCGCCGCCCACGATGGGGCCGAGGTCTTGCACGTCATCCTTGACCCTCTCGTAATAGTCCGCATGGGTGACGGGCAGCCATGCGGTGACCATGCCGTCCACATTTCCCGTGCCCACTGCCTGCCACATGGCGGCGGCGGCTACGGGAAGGATTTCCACGTCATAGCCCATTTTCTCCTGCAGCACTGCCTGAACCAGATGAGTGCTGGCGGCAGCACAGTCCCATTCCACATAGGCGAGGCGGACGGTTTTGTTTTGGGCGGAAACCGTGCCGGCTGTGAGGAGCAGGACAGCTGCGAGCCCCAAAAAAATCTGAAAAAGTTTTCCGTGTTTCATGGTTCTACCTCCTTGAACATTCAGGGTTAACGTTTTTTGGTCCCGACGTGCTGGAGCACGCGGTCCAGAATGATGGCCACAATGACAATGCCAATGCCTGCTTCAAACCCGCTGCCCATCTGGAGCCGCTGGATGGCTCGCCAGACTTCACCGCCCAGGCCTCGGGCTCCAATCATGGCCGCGATGACCACCATGGACAAGCCCAGCATGACCGTCTGGTTCACACCGGCCATGATGGTGGGTGTGGCCAGAGGAAGCTGCAGTTTGAAAAGTTTCTGCCACTTGTTGGAACCAAATGCATCCGCACACTCCACAAGTTCCCGGGGCACCTGCTGAATGCCCAGGCATGTGAGGCGAATGGCCGGGGGCATGGAAAAGATGACGGTGGCGAATATGGCGGCCACCTTGCCCAGCCCGAAAAAAGGAATGGCCGGAATGAGGTAAACAAAGGCGGGCATGGTCTGCATCACATCCAGTATGGGTTGGACCACGCGGTTCACACCGTTGTTCAGGGCCGCCAGAATGCCGATGGGCACTCCGATGCTCAAAGCGGTCAATGTGGCGATGAGCACCAGGGTGATGGTGCTGATGGTGGCAACCCACAGACCCATATTCCAGATGAGCAGAAGGCCCAGCAGGGTGAACAGGGCGATGCCCCATTTTCTGGTCAGCCAAAAGGTGATTCCGGCCACGATGACAATGAAAAGCCATGGCGGAAGAAACAGGAGCCCGTTTTCCAGGTAGCGGATCACGTTTTCCATGATCCGGGTGAAGGCGATGGTCAAAAAGGAAAAATGGGTCACAAGAAAGTCGATGATGGCTTCAATGGTGGAGCCCAAAGGTATTCTAGGCATTGTTCTTCCTCCCGCGTTCCGCCAGGGCCGCCAGCAGCGATCCTCGAATGACCACCCCTTTGAGTTTGCCGTCGGGGCCCACCACGGGAAGAGGGTAGGGCAGGTTGGCCATGATGGGAATCAGATCTGCGGCCGGAGTGTCGGGGACCACGCTGACAAAGTCTGTTTGCATGATGTGGTGCAGTTCCGTTTCGTGGCGCTGAACTGCTTCGGAGGCTGCATCGGCAGTGACGAGCCCAATGACTTTATGCTCCCTGTCGTACACAAAAATCTGGGAAACCTGTTCTTTTTGCATGAAACGCAGGGCCGATTTGGGGCCGTGAGCCGAAAGCATCACCATGGCCTTGGGCTTGACCATCACCGATTCCGCCGTGAGGACTTTGGTCATGTCCACATTCTCCACGAACCGGGCCACATAGTCATCGGCAGGATTGGTGAGGATCTGCTCCGCCGTGCCGATTTGCACGATGGCGCCGTCTTTCATGAGCACAAGCCGGTCCCCCAGTTTCAGGGCTTCGTCCAGGTCGTGACTGATGAACACAATGGTTTTGCGCATTTTATTCTGCAGGTTGATCAGTTCATCCTGCATGTCGCTGCGAATGAGGGGGTCCAGGGCGCTGAAGGCTTCGTCCATGAGCAGAATGTCGGGATCGAGGGCCAGCGCTCTGGCCAGACCAACGCGCTGCTGCATGCCCCCCGAAAGATTCACCGGGTAGTGATCCTCCCAGCCTTTCAGGCCCACCTGCTCCAAAGCGACCATGGCTTTTTCCCGGCGTTTTGAGGAAGCCAGGCCCTGAATCTCCAGGCCGTATTCCGCATTCTGGCAGACGGTGCGGTGGGGAAAGAGGGCAAAGTTCTGGAAGACCATGCCCAGCTTGGTCAAACGAATGTGGCGCAGTTCATCGCTGGTCAGGGAGGTGATGTCCTGGTCGTCGATGAAAATCTGTCCCGCAGTGGGTTCGATGAGGCGGTTGATGCAGCGGACCAGGGTGGACTTCCCGCTGCCGGACAAGCCCATGACCACCACGATTTCTCCCTCATGGACGGTGAAGCTGGCGTCGGACACGCCCACGCCACAGCCTGTTTTTTCCAGGATTTCGTCTTTGCCGACCCCATTTTGAAGCATCTCCAGAGCTTCCTGGGAATGAGAACCGAAGATTTTCGTCAAGTGATCCACGCGAATCTTGGGTTCTTTTTTTGTCTCGGACATGAAAATTTTTCCTCGCTTGAAGATTTTGTGAAAGAATGGTGAATCCCTTGCCGCAGGGGAATTTTCAAGGGGTTTCTGAGTGGTGAAGCGCCCCTTGCGGTTTCCCCAAGCTTCAGGGATTTCAGGTTAAAACTGCTCGAGCTTGCGGTAGAGTGTCCGTCGGCAAATGCCCAGAACGGCGGCCGCACGCCGTTTGTTGCCGCCCACCCGGTGCAGCACGTGCCGGATGTAGTGCTTTTCGGCCTGGGACAAAGTGGGCAGGTTTTCATGGCCCTGCACCACGCAGGAAACGGTATTTTCACTGTGAAGGTTGTTCAGTGGCGAGCTTTCCCTGATTCTGGCCGGCAGGTGTTCCGGCAGAATGACCCTCCCATCGCAGAAGGTCACGGCCCGCTCAATGGCATTTTTCAATTCGCGAACATTTCCCGGAAAGGGGTACTGCTTGAGAATTTTAAGGGTTCTGTCGTCAAAACCCTGTATGTTCTTGTTGGTTTGAAAACTGAAGCGGTGCAGCAGACGAGCAGCCAGGATTTCCAAATCGTCGCCCCGTTCCCGCAGGGGAGGGACTCTCAGGGTGAAAGTTTCCAGGCGAAAGAAAAGGTCCTGGCGAAAATTGCCCAGCTTGACTTCGTTTTCCAGATCCTGGTGTGTGGCGGCCACCGTGCGGACATTGACCTGCTCTTCCTTATCCGCTCCCACAGGCCTGATTTTTCCGTCCTGAAGCATTCGCAGAAGTTTGGCCTGAAGAAAGAGGGGCATTTCCGAGACTTCATCCAGAAACAAGGTGCCTCCATCCGCTTCTGCACAAAGGCCGCGCCTGGATTTGTCCGCCCCGCTGAATGCACCGGCCTTGTGGCCGAAGAATTCACTTTCCAGAAGGTGCTCAGGAATTCCGGCGCAATTCACGGCCAGAAAAGAACCTTTGCGGTTCCTGTTTTCATCATGGATGGCTCGTGCCACCAACTCCTTGCCCGTCCCCGATTCGCCCAGGATGAGCACAGGGCCGTCAGCCATGGCCACGCGGCTGATCTGGTCAAAGAGTGTGCGCATGGCCTTGCTTTGACCGATCATGCCCCGAAAGACATCCTGGTCCAGAAAATCCTTGATGCGGTTGATTTCCTGACGCAGGCACCTGTTCTTGAGAATCCGGGTGACGGTGAGCATGAAATGATCCAGATCCAGGGGTTTGGTCAGGAAATCCTCGGCTCCGGCCTTGAGGGCTTCCACCGCTCGGGAAATGCTTCCAAAGGCGGTGATGATCAAAAAGTCTGGTCCACTGTTCACCAGTTCCCTTCTGGTATTCTCAAGAAGTCCCAGGCCATCCATCCCCGGCAGGCGAAGGTCGCTGACCACAAGATCGGGGGCCCATTCCTTTATGAGGGTGAGGGCTTCCTCTCCGCTGCCCGCCCAGCGGGTTGTGAACTCATGATCCTGGATTTCCTGGATCAGCATTTTGGCGAAAGCCTGGTCATCTTCGACGACGAGAACTTTGCTGCCGCTGATTTTCGCGTTCATTTGGTGACGGGTCACGCCTTCTCATCCTCCGTGGGGGTCTGGTGCACGGGCAGGCGAAAGCGAAAAAACGCTCCTCCCAGGTGGCTTTCCCCAAATTCCAGTTCCCCTTCATGCTCCTCGATGATGCCATGCACAACGGCCAGCCCCAAACCAGTTCCGGCACCCACCTCTTTGGTGGTGAAAAAAGGCTCGAAAAGCTTGTTCCTGATCTCCTCCGGGATTCCCGGGCCGTTGTCGTCCACCTGCATCCAGGCTTGGCCGGGTTCCAGGCCCCATGAGAGGATCACTTTGCCCGCCGGCGCCGACTGAATGGCATTGCGCAAGAGGTTCACCAGCGCCTGCACTATGTGCACCGAGTCCACATGGACCATGGTGTCCCTTTCAGTCTCCTGCATTTCCAGTTGCACATCGTGCTCAAAAGCCTCCTGTGCCACCGCGGAAAGGGAAGCGTGAGCAAGCCGGCCCAGTGATGCGGGCTTCTTGCGGAGGGTGTTGTGGCGGCTGAAATCCAGTAACTGGCGAATGATGTGCTCCATGCGGCGCACTTCCCCCCGAATATCCTTCAGGGCCCCCGAGACGTCCTGGTCCAGATTTTTATTGCGGAGGGCACGCTGAGCCTTTCCGCTGACCACGCCCAGGGGAGTCCCCAGTTCATGGGCCACGCCTGCGGCCAGCTGGCCGATGGCTGCGAGTTTTTCAGCCTGGCGCAGTTGAGTTTTGAGCTGTTCCTGCCTGTCCCTTCGTTGGCGCAGTTCTTTTTGAGCCGCTTCGATGCGGTCGAGCATATGGTTGAACTGCAATCCGATGGACACGATTTCCGTGGGGCCGTGAGGTGTGAAGCGATGACTCCTTTCGCCCTCCGCCACTCTGGACATGCTCGTGATGAGGCTGGAAAAGTATCTGCCCATGGCCCGGTGGTGGCCGTAAAAGACCAGTCCCGACATGAGCAGCATGGCGGCGGCGAGTCCGATGGCGCCGTTGGCCCGCATGGCCCGAATGTCCTCCTGGAAATCGCTTTCACGGCGGGTGAGTTGCAGCAAGCCGTTGACCCTCCCTCCCGAATCGGTCAGGGGAACAAAGTAGGAATAGACCTTTCGGCCTGCCACATGGCCGTATTCCCCCCTTTCTTCACCGTAGGCGGCCAGTTCGGTCAGTTTTTCTTTTTCCGGTTCCGGCTCGACCCTTCCTGCGGAGGCCACTTGCTGTCCCTCTTGGTCATAAACATAGACCCCATAGACTTTGCCAATGGAAAAAGCCGACTCCAGGGCCTGAGCGATGCTGCCTTCCCGGTTCAGTTCCAGAGAGTGGCTCAGGGGCAGCTGGATGGCTCTCGCCACCAGTTCCAGGTCCTTTTGCATGCGTTGTTCGACCTTATCCTCCAGAAACCGGATGGTCAGATATCCCGTCAAGGCTGCGGCAGCGGCCAGGGGAACCACCACAGAAATCGCAAATGCCCATCGCAGGCTGAAGAATCTGGATAAAAATGTGTTTTGACCGTCCATTTTTTCTCTTTCGACACAGGCTGTTTATTGCACATGTGTCATTTGTATACACCTCCTGGAGCTGCTTTTCAAGGCCACGGAAGGTGAAGGTTGTGGCCAGGGAGCATGCTTCCAGGTCTGCCCTTTGGCAGTCCGATCCCTCATTGGGCCTCGTTCTCAGGGTTCTCTTCTCCCATGGATTTTTGGGCGGGCGTGTGCTCAAGAAAAATTCAGGTTCATTCCTGGCACGGGAAATGCTCTTCAGGGTGGGGCAACGTCGTCACGTGTTTCACGTAATGGATGAGGTGACGGCATAACTTATTCTCAGGAGGTTTTGATGAAGTTGAAAAAAAAGTCCCCCCTTTTGATTGGATTTGCCCTGGTGTGCGCCCTCTTTTTGTGCCTGGGTGCTAAAGTGCACGCGCAGGAGGGATATGGACAGCAGGAGGGATACGGACAGCAGGGTCAGCAGCAGCAGATGATGGAACAGCCTGCTGCGGACATGGACATCAGTGACAGCGAGCTGGAAAAAGCCGCCATGGCCTACAGTGAAATACAGGAAATACGTTTGGACCTTCAGAACAATTTGGCGGGTGTGGAAGATCCCAATGAAGCCCAGCAAATGCAGATGCAGGCGGCAACGGCCATGGAACAGGCCGTGGAAGACAACGATCTGGATGTGCAAACCTACAACCAGGTCATGGAAGCTGCCCAGATGAGTCCGGAACTCAGGGATAAGTTTTTCAGCAAGCTGGAAGAAATCCAATAAACAAGCCCAGAGGTTTGAGGGATGAAGACAAAGAAAAAGAGACTCACTGTTGTTCTGATGATTTTGGCTTTCGGACTGGTCGTGGGCTGCGGTCCTTCCGAAGAGGAGCAGGAGCTTCCCATGAGTCCCGCTGAACCCCCGCCAGGATATGAACAGCATTATGAACAGCAGGAAGACACCATGAGAGAAGGGGTTCCCGGGCAGCAACGGGAAAACCAGAGAATGGCGCCCGAGCCACCCCCGGAGCCACCCCATGATTCGCAAAGAGGGACGATGGATCACCAGGAACCGGAGAACCATCACGGTTACTGATTCGTTTTCCTTTTGAAAAAGCAAAAAGTGAATGTCCACAAGCCCTTCCGCCCTTCGGAAGGGCTTTTTTTATGGAACAGGGGATGTTGCCCCGCGAAAAAAAGCGAGATATGCGCTCACGTTCAGGATCCTCTGTGATAGAATCCCTATCCAGGTGAGCAAGAACGCTGAGCCCTTCGGATTCATTGGACCAAGGGGCCTTGTTTCCCGTGCCTTGCACCGGGGTGCCCTTTAAGGTCCTGATCGATTTTTTATTCCGGAAAACCTGAACTCCCAACGGACTGTTGATGCATGAAAGACATCCTCGAAGAAGGGAAAAACTGCTGGTGTATAAAAAAGGCCCATAGGCTTGCCTTTCTGGTGGATGCCGCAGCCTATTTCGAAGCCTTCGCCCGTTCCGCGCTCAATGCAAGGGAATCCATTCTCATAGCGGGCTGGGACATAGACAGCCGAATCCGGCTTTTCCGCGAAGGGGAAGTGGAAGGCCACTCTCCCGTATTTTTTGAATTTCTCAATCGCCTGGTTAAAAAGGAAAAAAAACTGAAGGCACACCTGCTGGAGTGGGACTTTGCCGTCATCTACGCCTTTGAGCGCCAGTTTTTTCCTGACTTCAGGCTTCCCTGGAAGAAGAACAGGAGGATTCACTTCCACATGGATGGTGAACATCCCATTGGGGGGGCTCACCACCAGAAAGTGGTGGTCATGGATGATCGAATGGCTTTCGTGGGAGGAATCGATCTCACCAGAAGAAGATGGGACACACCGGAGCACAAGCCTCACGATCCACGCCGGATTGAACCTTCAGGAGAACATTACGGCCCTTTTCATGACGTTCAGATCGTTCTGGAGGGGCAGGTGGCCTCGGCTTTGGGTGAGTTGATCAGGACACGCTGGCAAAGAGCCACGGGAAAAAGCCTTGAGGTTCCCGAAAGAGTCGAAGGGGACCTTTGGCCTCCACATATGGTGCCCGACCTGGAAGACGTGCGGGTGGCCGTGGTCCGTACAGACCCTGCACACAAGGGCAGAGAGGGAATTCGGGAGGTGGAAGCCCTTTACCTCGACACCATTGCCGCCGCGCAGCGTTTCATTTACATCGAAAATCAGTACCTCACTTCCATGTCCGTTGGCAAGGCGCTGGCCGGGAGCCTCGAAAAAAAAGAAGGGCCCGAAATCGTGATCGTCTTGCGTGTGAGTTCGGACTGGCTGGAGGAGACCACCCTGGGGGTACTCAGAGCGGGCTTGCTGGCGCATCTGAGGCGTGCCGACGTGCACGGTCGCCTTCGCATCTACTATCCCCATGTGCCTGGTCTCCAGGGAAGTGTCTTGAATGTTCATTCCAAGGTGATGATTGTGGACGGAACTTTTGCCCGGGTGGGATCGTCCAACCTCACAAACCGGTCCATGGGGGTTGACACGGAGTGTGACATCGCTCTGGAGTCTTCGGGTGAGCAGCGCATCGAAGAGGGAATTTCCCGTTTCATGCATCGCCTTCTTGCAGAGCATCTCGGTGTGTCTTCCCGGGAGATGGAGGGCGCCATGAGGGAGACGGGGTCCCTCATCAGGAGCATCGAGAAGCTGAGTGGGACGGGAAGGACTTTTTTGCCCTTTCCCCGGGAGGAGATCTCCTGGAAAAACGAGTTCATTCCCGTTGCCGTGGATCCTGTGGAACCCATTGATCCTGGTAAACTTCTGCCCGAAGATGTGGCTCAGGAAGGCGAACACCGCCTTTGGCGGGTCCTTCTCCTTCTGGGGGCATTGCTGGCTCTTGCGGCGGCCTGGCGCTGGACTCCCCTCAGTGACTGGGTGGACTACGACACCCTGGTGGCTTTGGGAGCAGGGGTGAAAGACAGTGGAATGGCCCCTGCAATTGTCCTTTCAGCCTACGTTTTGGGCAGTCTGGTCATGCTTCCCGTCACCGTTCTGATCATGGCCACGGCCATCACTTTCGGACCTGTCAACGGCTTCTTTTATTCCATGACCGGATGCGTTCTGGCTGCGATGGCCACCTATGGAATGGGCAGAGCTCTCGGAAGGGAAGCGGTGTCCCGTCTTGCGGGTTCGCGCGTCCACCGCCTGAGCCGAAAACTGGGTGACCACGGCGTGCTCACCGTGGTCACCATTCGCATCATCCCATTTGCACCCTTCACCATCATCAACATGTTTGCAGGTGCCAGCCACATCCGCTTCAGAGATTTCATTGTGGGCACTGTGCTGGGAATGGGGCCGGGCATCGCCGCGGTCACTCTTTTTGGCCATCAGCTTGTGGCTGCCATCAGGGAACCCGGGTGGGAAAGCTTTGCCATCCTCGGCATCATTCTGATTTTTATGGTTTCTGCTCTTTACCTGATCAAGGCAAGGTGGTTTTCCAAACCGGACAAATTCAAGAAAAAGCAGGGTGAGCACTGAGCAATGCTGCACCAGTTCCAGAGGTCTTCTTGGCGACTTTTACCGTAGCGAGCTACAATGTGCACAAATGTGTCGGAGTGGACCGGCGGCTTGATCCCGCAAGGGTGGGTCGGGTGATAGGTGAACTGAGAGCGGACATCATTGGTCTGCAGGAGGTGGACAACCGCTCCAGCGGTGCGCACGATTCAGCGCAAATGGAGTATCTGGCCAGGGAAACCGGTTACGAGGCCATTCCGGGGCCGACCATAAAGTATTCCAACGGTCATTACGGCAATGCCCTGTTCACCCGGTGGCCTGTTCTGGACAAGCAGGAAATCGACCTGAGTTTTTCACAGCGGGAGCCAAGGGGAGCCATCGAGGCTCTTCTTTCGGTGCACCATGAGGAGGTGAGGGTGATCGTCACACACCTTGGCCTCACCTTTTACGAGCGATGGTACCAAATCGCACGGCTCACGAATGTCATCATGGAAAGGAACTCACCCCTTTTCCTCCTTCTGGGGGACATCAATGAATGGTTCCCAACGGCCCGGGGACAAAAGCGGCTCCATGGAATCCTGGGAAAAACTCCCGCCACCCGAACCTTTCCTTCCCGCCTGCCCCTCCTTTCTCTGGACAGGATCTGGGTGAAACCCATGGAAGCACTCAGGGACATCAGGGTTCACAAATCCAAGCTTGCCCGTGTGGCTTCGGACCATCTTCCCGTGGTGGCGGCTGTGGATCTGCCTCAGGGGGAAAGGGTGCGAAAAAATTCCTGACATCTCCGGGGTTGGTCACGATGCTTTCTCCGGGTGCTTTGGAAGAAAGCCGGTCAAATGACCTTTGAAGGCGCAACGAATCTGTGATGGACTGCAAAAGGGCGTTATGAATGCGCCCGCAGATTCACGAGGAAGTCACCTCACCCGGTCTGAACGGCGAACGATTCCAAAAAGAGGAGGAATGGTGAAAAGCGGAACGTGTCGCGAGGACGGAAGGGTGAGACATCATGGAAGGTTTAATGGAGGGGGCAAAGTCACACCACCAGGATGGTTTTATGGCCCCATTGCACCTTTTGTCCCTTTCGGATTTTTCTGCCTCTTCGCAACTCCACCTGGTTGTCCACCATCACCTCCCCCTGCAGGATGATCCCCTTGGCCATGCCTCCGCTGTTGCACAATCCCGTGATTTTCAGCAGTTTTGAGAGTTCGATGTAGTCGCCGTCTTCCAGTTTGAATTCTTCAACCATATGATCGCAAACAATCTGTTCTGTGGGGGTCCGGAGTGAATCGTGGCTGTCATGAAGTCCCTGCACGACAGGGTGTGTGTTCCCGGCAGAAGGGTGAAAAAAGTCCCGTGAGCATGGACGAATTCCCCTGCAGGGTCATCGGGGCTGTGCGGAAAGATCAAGCTCCACGGGACTGCTGGCCAATTTTTTCCGGGACGTTTTCGAAGGCGGCTCTTGCCTCTGTTTCAAAAGTTCTTGTCAGACCGGTCGTCACAGAGGAAAGGCTCTCCTTCGGTGCCCGAGTGAAACCTGTAGAGCCTTCCTTCCGCTTCGAGCAAAATGGAATACCCCTCGTGGGGAATCTGAATGTAAGCCATTCCCGGTTTGGGGCAGCCCAGGCTGCTGTCCGGCCAGACCCGTTCCCTCACTTCCACGATGGTGATGGCGCCACGGGAAACCTGCGTGAGGGATGCCAGTTGAGCCACGGCCTTTTTCACCACTTCTTTCCGGTGCGGGGTTTCGTTTTCCTCCCGGGAAAAGCTTCCGTGAGTTTTTCCAGTGTCCTGGCCCTTTTGCGGGCTGGTTTTGTCCTTGCTGTCACCCCAAGGCGTTTCCCCCTGTGGTTCCTGCAGCGAAGCCACTTCCCGTTCGTTGTAGGCATCGGGGTTGGTCCAGAGGTGGTAAGCTGTTCTGGTCCATCCCATGATGCCGAACACAAAGAAACCCAATGCCAGGTACAAGAGCCATTTGTTCTGCATGAAAGTGTCGTTGCCTCTTCATGGATTTGCAGCGGGGGTGAATTCCCCGGCACAATTTTCCTACAGCATGTTCATGTGCGCGCTGGTGGCATGTGGAGTCCTGATCCGGAGCCTGGAGGCAAAGCTCATGGGGGCCTGCCCCTGCCCCCCCAGGTTCTCCATGGGCTTTTCGTGATCATGCCCAAAAAGGCCCCGGATCAAAAGCCTACTTCGGGGCATGACTGCATGGACGTCTGAAGCTGTTCGTCCGTGTATTCTTCGTCTTTCAACTCACCTCGAAGGTAGTGTTCATAAGCCCCCAGATCAAGAAAACCATGTCCCGAATACAAAAATACGATGACCGATCCCGGTTCAGCTTCCCTGGCCGCATCGATGGCGGCTTTGATGGCGTGCGAGGTTTCCGGGGCGGGGAGAAAGCCTTCCGTGTTGAGAAAGAGCCTGGCAGCCTCGAAAACTTCCGTTTGATAATAGGCTTTTGCCTCCACGATGCCCAACCGCGCCAGGTGGCTCAATATGGGAGCTTCTCCATGGTACCTCAAGCCGCCCGCGTGAATGGGAGGTGGAAAAAAATTATGCCCCAGCGTGTGCATTTTCAGGAGGGGAGTGAGCCGTGCCACGTCGCCATAGTCATATCGGTAATGACCACGGGTGAGGGTCGGGCAGGCGTGAGGTTCCACTGCCAGGAATCGCACGGCCTGTCCCGCGAGTTTGTCGGGCACGAAGGGGAGAACAAGTCCGGCGAAATTGCTGCCGCCTCCCACACAACCGATGAGCATGTCTGCTTTTTCTCCCACCATCTGCAACTGTTTCTGCGTTTCCAGTCCCATGATGGTCTGGTGCAGGACCACGTGGTTGAGGACACTCCCCAGGGCGTACTTGGTGTCTTCCCGGCTGGCGGCATCTTCGATGGCTTCTGATATGGCAACGCCCAGGCTGCCCGAGCACTGAGGGTCCGAAGCCAGAAGGTGCCGGCCGAAACTGGTTCTTTCCGAAGGGGAGGGAAAGACTTCTGCACCGTAGGCTCTGATCAGGATGCCCCGGTAGGGCTTTTGTTCATAGCTGCACCGGACCATGTACACGGTGCACTGGATGCCATACATCTGACAGGCGAAAGCCAGAGCGGTTCCCCACTGGCCGGCGCCCGTTTCCGTGGCGATGCGCCGAACGCCTTCCGCCTTGTTGAAGTATGCCTGAGGGATGGCCGTATTGGGTTTATGGGATCCCGCCGGAGAGACCGACTCGTCTTTGTAGTAAATTTTCGCTTTCGTGCCCAGGGCGGCTTCCAATCGATGAGCACGCACGAGGGGGGTGGGGCGGAAGAGGCGATAGACTTCCGAGACAGGCGCGGGAATATCTATCCACTCATGGGGAGAAGCTTCTTGTTCAATGAGGGCATCAGGAAAAATGGGAGCCAGTTCATGGGGTTGTATGGGCTTGAGTGTTTCCGGATGCAGAGGTGGTGGAAGGGGTTCCGGCAGATCAGGAAGAACATTGTACCACTGTTTGGGCAAATCTTTTTCTGGTAGTATGATTCTGTAATCCATCAGTTCTTGATCCTTCTCATTGAAATAGATTGGTGTTCCCGCGGAGAGTTCTCCTTCGATTCTCCTCATCTGCACGCCTTGCACCTCAAGAAAAGGTTTCGCACAGTGTCCTCTGAGCCTTGAAGGGTGCAATGGTCATATGGGGTACAAAATGAACATAAACCGCTATCATACTACAGGAAAAAACTATTAGAAACCAAAGTTTTGAAGATTGCACGGTCATTGTTGTCCTGAAATGCACAGGTTGAGGAATCATGGGAAAAATCTTGGCAGTGTATGGAAGTCCCCGTCGGCAGGGAAACACGTCTCACCTGCTGCGGCAAGCGGTTCAGGGTGCGCGGGACGGTGGCGGCACGGTGGAAGAGGTGGTGCTGCGCGATCTCAAAATGTCTCCCTGTCTTGAAATTTACGGCTGCAAAATCACGGGCCGTTGCGTTCTGCAGGATGATTTTCAGGCGCTTTATGATCAGATCCTTCAGGCCAGGGGACTGATGCTGGCTTCTCCCATTTTTTTTTACACGGTGAGTGCCCACATGAAGATTTTCATGGATCGCTGTCAGTCTTTCTGGGTCAAAAAATACTGGCTGGAAGGGGCGAGTTTCGGTGTTGAGAAGCCAGGGCGCAAGGGCCTGTTCATCAGCGTGGGGGCGACCAGTGGCAAAAAGCTTTTCGATGGAGCCCTGCTCACGGTCCGGTATTTTCTGGATGCTGTGAACGCAGAGTTGTGGCGAAGCCTTCTCTACCGGGGGTTGGATTTTGAAGGGGATGTGCTCCAGCACGAAGAGTTTCTGAAGGAGGCCTATTGGGCGGGTTTTGAGTTTGCTCGGGCGTTGGACGATGAGGAAGGGGCGTGAGTCACAGCAAAGGAGGCCAAACCCCCTCGGGAGAAAATCCTGAACGGGCAGGCCATGAAGAAAGCACCCACAAAGAAAGTCCGTGGCGTTCTTTTCACCTGGCCATTCCCTATTTCAAAAAGCACTGGCGAAGACTCGCTCTCGGTTTCTTCTGTCTCATGGTGGTGGATACCCTTCAGCTCATCATTCCCCGCATCATCAAGCATGCCGTGGACAGTTTGCAAACGGGGACGGCCACGACGGAGACACTCCTGTTTTACGGCGGCTGGATCGTTCTCATAGCGGTCTTCATTGCCCTTTTAAGGTATTTTTGGCGGGTTTTCCTCCTGGGGTTTTCCCGCATCATGGAAACGGATCTGCGAAACCGCATGGTGAGCCACCTGCTCACTCTCGACCGGGCATTTTATCAGCGCAGAACGCCGGGAGAGGTCATGGCGCTCACCACCAATGACCTCTCCTCCGTCCAACTGGCCACGGGGATGGGGCTTGTGGCAATGGTGGATGCTCTTTTCATGGGCCTTGCGGCCATAGCTTTCATGGCCTACATCAGTCCCACCCTCACCCTCATCGCCATTGCCCCCATGCCCATCCTGGCCCTTCTCACGCGTGTTCTTTCCGGTCATCTTCACCGCCGTTTTCGAAAGGTGCAGGAACAGTTTTCCCACATGACCGAGTTCGTCCGATCCACCTTCTCGTCCATTCGCCTGGTCAAGGCTTACAACCAGGAGTCGTCGCAGGAGTCCAGGTTCGATGAACTGGGACAGGCTTATGTGAGGGACAATCTCAGGCTGGCGGGCATTCATGGCACCCTCTTTCCCATTTCCGGCTTCATAGGCAATCTGAGCATGCTCCTGGTCCTCTTCTACGGAGGGCGCATGACCATTTTGGGCACCATCACCGTGGGAGACTTTGTGGCCTTCATCGCCTACCTCTTCCTCATGACGTGGCCCATGATGGCTCTTGGATGGGTCACAAACCTTTTTCAGCGCGGCGTCACCTCATTGTCCCGCATTCAGACCCTCCTGGAAGAAAAACCCATTGTGGAAACACGCGAGGACTTGCCTGGCACATTTTACCCCCCATCAGGGCTGCGAGGGGAAATTCGAATGGAAAATCTTTCCTTTGTGTTTCCCGGGCACAAGAGGCCGGCCCTCAGGGACATCTCGCTGCAAATCTCTCCGGGGACTTTCCTGGGTGTTGTGGGGCGAACGGGGTCGGGCAAAACCACCTTGTGCCATCTCCTCGCAAGGCTCTATCCCGTTCAGGACGGAGCCCTCTATCTGGACGGCCTGGACGTGAATGATCTGCCTTTGAGCGCCGTACGGGGAGCCCTGGCTTACGTGCCCCAGGAGGTCATTCTGTTCTCCAGCACCATCGCTCACAACATCGCCATGGGAAAAAAAGATGCGGGCAGGGAGGAGATCGAGGCCGTTGCAAGGGCAGCCTCCATCCACGATGAAATCATGGCCATGCAGGAAGGTTATGACACGCGCATTGGGGAAAAAGGGGTGAACCTTTCCGGAGGACAGCGCCAGCGGATTGCCATTGCCAGGGCCCTGCTCCTGGAACGCCCCATCATCATCATCGATGACGGCCTGTCGGCTGTGGACATGGAAACGGAACATGCCATCATTCGCTCCATCGCCAACTATCTTTCCGGACGCACCTGCATTGTCGTTTCACACCGGGTCGCTCCTCTTGCGGACGCACACGAGATCATGGTTCTGGAAGAAGGGAAAGTGGTGGAGGTGGGGTCTCATGAACAACTGCTGGAAAGAGGAGGCTTTTATGCCAACATTCATCGCCAGCAGACTTCCGGAGGATGACATGACCTCAGTCATGGTTGCCGCCATGGGGGGAGTGTGAAGATGCGCCGGAACCCTGCCCGTTTCCAGGAAGAAAAAGACTTCCATGCGAAAGACATGAAGCTGTGGAAAGGTCTTTTCCCCTACATTCTGCCCCAGTGGAGAGGCCTGTCGCTGGCCATTGTTCTGTCGTTCATCGTCACTGCCACGAGTCTGGCCATTCCACGACTGGTGCAGGTGGGAATGGATGACCATATCCTCAATGAAAGCCTCTCCGTGGCGGAACGCTTTCAGGGCCTTTCCCTTGTTGCGGCTGTTTTTCTGGGAGTCATCCTTGTGGGGTTTGTCACCAATTTCTTTCAGGTGGTGACCCTCGAATGGACAGGCCAAAGGATCATGCACGCTCTGCGCCAGGGACTCTTTCAGCACGTGGTCAAGCTCGACCTCTCCTTTTTTCAGAATCAGCCCGTAGGGCGGCTTGTGACGCGCCTCACCAATGACATTCAAAACATGTATGAAATGTTCACCTCCGTCATCGTCACCCTTTTCAACGACGGGGTTCGTCTGGTGGGAATCCTTGCCATCATGTTCTGGATGAACTGGCGTCTGTCCCTGGTCCTGTGCGCCATTTTTCCCATCCTGTTTGTCATCACGGTGGTTTTTGGAAGACTCAGCAGGGATGCTTTCAGAAGAATCAGGACGCACCTTGCGGAGATCAACTCTTACGTTCAGGAAACCATATGGGGAATGTCCGTGATCCAGATATTCCTCAGGGAACGGGAAGCTCACCGGGAGTTTCGCAAACTCAATGACCGCTATTACGACAGTGCCATGTATCAGGTAAAAATATTTGGAATTTTCATGCCTGTCATTGAAGTCATGAGTTCCGTGGCCATGGCCCTGATCATCTGGTACGGGGGTGGAGAAATCATACGCCAGCACATGACACTGGGGGAACTCACGGCGTTCATCTCCTACATACGGCTCTTTTTTCAGCCTCTGCGCGAGCTTTCCCAAAAATACTCCATCGTTCAGTCGGCCCTGGCTTCGGCGGAAAGAATATTTCAACTCCTTGAAACCAAGGACAGGCTTCCCGTTGCGGAGCACCCTCTGAAGGACTTTCCTGTGAGGGGGGACATCCGTTTTGAGAATGTGAGCTTCAGGTATGCGGAAGAACATCCCGTTTTGCGCCAGGTGTCCTTTCATGTTGCTCCGGGAAAAACCCTGGCCATAGTGGGAGCCACCGGATCGGGCAAAACGACGATCATCAACCTTTTGGAGCGATTTTACGACCCTTGGGAGGGAAGGATCACCATAGACGGGGTGGATCTGAGAACCATGGACGAGCACTGGCTGAGAGACCTTGTGGGGCTCGTCATGCAGGAAGTTTTCATCATTCCCGGAACCATTCGGGAGAACATCCTCCTCGATGGAAAGCTTGAAGGGTTGGATCTGGAGAGCATTCTGGAACTTTCCCAGCTCAACTCCCTTCTCAAACACCTTCCCGAGGGTCTGGAAACGCGGGTGGGTGAGGGGGGCATGGACCTTTCCGCCGGGGAGAAGCAGCTCTTGGCTTTTGCACGCGTGCTCGCGAGAAACCCCCGCATTCTCGTCCTCGATGAAGCCACGGCCAATGTGGACACGGAAACGGAGATGCTCATCGAAAGGGCCATTCAAGCCGCTCTATCCAGCAGAACAAGCCTGGTGATCGCCCATCGCCTCTCCACCATTCGCAGGGCCGATCGTATTCTGGTTCTGGATCAAGGCAGGATTGTGGAGGAGGGGACTCACGAGGATCTCATGAGGCTGAACGGGGTCTACCATCACCTGCAGTCTTTGCACGATGGCAAAGGTTTGAGGCTTTCGGGCGGGGGACCAGAAGAATCCAGCCCTTAGGGCTCAAAAAAACGGCAGCAGCCAGGAGAGCACCGCAAATGCCGTTGACTTGAGGGATGGTGCTGTCCTGCTCCGCCATCCCTGCCAAGGCGGGGGAGGCGGAAGGCCCTGCAAAAAAAGGGATTCCCGCCTGCGCGGGAATGCCGTGAGTGGACTTTCGCATTGGGTGAGACAGCTTGAGCCCACCTCATTGGGGGAAACACCGCCAGCAGTGCAGGGGTCGTCCGCCCTGAAAGGGACAGGAAACCGGCACCGTGATCTCTTCCAATGGAAGGAGCTTCAGGCCGATGGCCGGGATGCTTCTGAAATTCCTGAGGGTTCGACCGTGTGAAAGGTCCTTCGGGTTTCAGGGGGGTGAGAGGAGAATGGGCCTTGGATTCTGAAAATCAGAGGGAATCGAGGCTTTCCAGGTGCTCGATGCGCTCCACAATGGGGGGGTGGGAATAGTTGAAAAACACATACCAGGGGTGAGGAGTCAGGTTGGCCAGATTGTCCACAGCGAGCCTTTTGAGGGTCTGAATCATGGGTTGCGCACTCCCCATCAGTTTCGCCGCGCATCGGTCCGCTTCCCTTTCAAAGTGCCTGGAAACAGCCTTGGGCATGGGTTGTAGAAAGTAGGCCGCCTTTTGCCAGAAAATTCCCGCCAGTAAAAGTCCCGCATACTCCTGGGATGCTTCAAAGCCAAAGCTGCTCAAAAAGGGAGGCCAGGAGAGAAGAAGAAAAATGCCCAGGAAAACCAAAAGCATGGAACCCAGGGCGAGGATGAGCTGCTTGGGCACATGGTTGTTTTTGAAGTGGCCTGCCTCATGAGCCAGAACGGCGAGAATCTCCTCTTGTGTGTGTGATTCCAGCAGGGTGTCATAGAGGACGATCTGCTTGGTTTTTCCAAGGCCTGTGAAGTAGGCATTGGTGTGTCCACTGCGCAGGCCAGCGTCCATCTGAAGGACTTTTTTCACCCTGATGCCATTGTTTTCCATCAGCCGGAGGATCTTCTGGCGAAGTTCTTCGTCCCTGACGGGTTCGAATTTGTTGAAGAGGGGAGCAATGACCACGGGGTAAATGAGCACCAGCGAGATCTGTATGGCTGAAACGGCACCAAAAGCCCACAGCCACCAGGTGGAGGGATAACTGGTCATCATGAAAAGAATCACTCCCAGCAACAGGGCGAAAAGGATGGAACTGACCAGGAGGGACTTGAGGTGGTCCAGGACCCAGACTTTTTTTGTGGAACGGTTGAACCCGTATTTTTCTTCCACAACAAAAGTGTCATGGTGATCAAAAGGCAAGTTCGCCGCGTAGAGAATGGCTCCGGGGATGAAAAAGAAACCCAGGGCCTCCAAATAGAGGGGCATTTCCAAACTGGCTGAAAACCGGGCCACGCCTCCAAGAAAACCGGTGAAAATGAGCAGGAAAAGGATGGCCTGACTCACGCTGCCCGCATACGCGGAAAGCCGCTGGGTTTCGATGGTGTAGGCGGTCATGCGGCCAAGCGCCTCCTCGTCCAGGGCACCCTTGAAAGAGTGAGGGATCAGGTCCCTGTGCCTTTTGAGGTGCCTGATGTTCAGCCTTCCCATGTAAAGCTCACAAAGCCACTGGAGCAAAAAGAGGGCCATGAAAGAAAGGAGGATGATGTTCCACTGTACCATGTGATTCCGTGTCCATGCCTGGTGGTTGAGGTCCTGTTTCCTTTGAAATGCTCAGGCCATACATTCGGGAAAATTCTTCAGCCAGAAAAACTCTGTCATGGATCGCTGCCACGGGATTGAAAGCACAACCTTCAGGAGGATTGCAAGCAAAAGAACAGGGAGCATTATACACCATGTTTTTGCAGGGGGAGCGGGAAAGCTTTCAGTTCCGGAAAAATGATCGACCTGCGAGGTGGAAAGGGGACGGAGCCGGAAGAAGGGGAGGTGGAGCCTTGACGAGATTGAGCATGCTTTATTGATTTTTGTGCTTCACACGGCTATATTCAAAACATGAAGAGAACTCGACAGGATCTGTTCCCGCAACATCGAAACCATCATCGACGCATTCATCGGTGACAAGGAGGAAAAAATGGCCATTTGGAAGTGCAACAATTGCGGCAATACTATTGATGTGATGACGCCTCCCGATATTTGTCCTGCCTGCAAAGAGAAATGTGAATTTGTGGACGTCTCTTGCTACATTCCTGACTGCGGCGGGCCTGATTCCAAAAACATCAATCCCCAAGTCTACCAGGAAAGTTATAAGTCCGACAAAGAGTAGGCGTGGAAGCCAGGGGAAGTCCCACAGGCCTTTTCCGGGCGGATTTCATGAAAGGGGCCCTTTACCTCTCTGTTCAGGGTCCGGGAAAGTGCGCAGGAAATTTCAGGCCATTGGACGCTGGTTCCTATGAGCAGCATTCAGTGAGCAGTGTGCTCAGTCATGGTTTTTCCCGGTCATTCCCGCAATTTCCATGCGGGGATGACAGGTTCGCAGAGGGTGAGCGTCCTTCCGAAGGCATGGATGCCTTGTTTTGCAGCGGCGACCGCGGCTCATGAAACCTGCATGTTCGCAGGGAGCAGACGGCCCGGAAAACGGTCATCCGCGCCGGCATTTTTCAGCATCAGTCTCCCAATGATTTTTTCCTTTTCCGTGCCCTTTGTATTCAGCGTTTCTCCCCACCCTTATTTCCCCGTTCAACCGTTCCTCTGCATGGAGGCCCTCCTGAGGGAAACCCTCAAATGGCCATGTGCGCTCCAGGCTGAAACCCTGCGGCCACTGAGAGTTGTTTGAAAAATTCACACACAACGAAAGGAATTATTCGCTATGAGGGACAAAGGCGGTCTGCATTTGAAGCTTCAGGAGTTCTGTGATTGCTACGCGACCACGGATTATTTGAAAGAGATGTCCACCGTCGACTCAGAATCGGACATGGAGCAGGGGGCCCTCAAGTGGCTTGCCCTGGCAGTGCTGCATGGCATCAATTCGGGAGCTGAAAAGCTCTCCCTGGAGAGGAAAGAAGATGGTCGCATGCACGCCACGGCAAAATACAAGAAGACGGAACTGCCATCCCCCGGCCCGGAAGTGGGTGAAAAGGTTCTCAACGTCGTGCGCCAGATCAGTCACATAGAAGGGGAAAAGGGCAAGCTGCCCCTGGCACTGGGAATTGGAGACAGCAGCATCGAGGTGCTGGTCAAGGTCAAGGAAGAGGAGGGCGAGCAAAAGGTGACCATCAAGTTTCCCGAGTGACAAAGGCCAGGAAATGGCACCAGGTTTTTTGAGGCTCTTTTCATTTCACGGGAAGAGAATCGTTGTCAAGGGATGAAGCGCTGGCGTTTTCTTCTTTTTCCTTCCCGGGCATGGATGAGAGGATGTGGTCCAGTATGCCGTTGATGAAGGCTCTTGAATCTTCCGTGCCAAAGGATTTGCCCACTTCGATGGCCTCGTTGATGGAAACCTTGGGTGGGATTTCCTTCAGGTAAAACATCTCGTAGAGGGCGATGCGCAATATGTTCTTGTCGATGAGGGTCATTCTCTCCAGGCGCCAGTGCCGGGAGGAGCGTTCCAGGGTTTTGTCGATATCTGCCAAGTGCGTTTCGACGCCATACACCAGCTCTTCCGCAAAGGGCCTGGATGCCATGGGGATTTCAAAGTCCAGGTGCTCTTCATGGGAAAAGAGGCCATAGTAGAGGGGGATGGCGTCCTCGGGTGGCGTGTGGGAGACTTCTATCTGGTAAAGGAGTTGCATGGCCATTTCGCGTGCACGCCTGCGAATTCCTACTTTATTCTTCAATTCTTTTTCCCCACGAGGAAACAGAGGGTGGTCCCGGACCACCCTCTGTCCCTTATATTGGAAATGATTCCGCTCGATTGAAAAAACTGGCCAAAATCTATCAGGAAGGCAGCTGCTCGAGAAGCCCCACCATTTCGATGGCTCCCATGGCAGCTTCCCAGCCTTTGTTCCCTGCTTTGGAACCTGCCCGTTCGATGGCCTGCTCCAGAGTGTCGGTGGTGAGCACGCCAAAGAGGATGGGGATTCCCGTTTCCATGCTGGCGGAGGCAATACCCTTGCTGACTTCGCTGGCCACATAATCAAAGTGAGGTGTGGAACCCCGGATGACCGCACCCAGGCAGATGACCGCGTCGTAGCGCTTTGTGGCGGCCACTTTCTTGGCAAGGAGGGGAATCTCGAAGGCACCGGGGACTTTGAAGATGTCGATGTCATTTTCTTCAGCCCCGCAACGCTTCAATGCATCCAGAGCCCCCCCCACCAGGCGTTCCCCAATGAAATCGTTGAAACGACTCACAATGATGCCGAAACGGTAGTTTTGGGCCAGAAATTTTCCTTCATAGATTTTCATAGGCTCAGTCCTTTTTGTCCATGAAACAGCTCATAACATGTCCCATCTTGGCGCATTTGGTTTTGAGATAGGCAATGTTGCACTCATTGGGGGCTATTTCCAGGGGCACGCGGGCGGTGACCGTGATGCCGTACCCTTGAAGCCCCCGAATCTTTTTGGGATTGTTGGTGAGAAGGCGCATTTTTTTCACTCCCAGGTCCACGAGCATTTGCGCGCCGATGCCATAATCTCGCAGATCTTCCCGGAATCCCAAAGCCTTGTTGGCTTCAACGGTGTCCATTCCCTGCTCTTGAAGGGCATAAGCCTTGATTTTATTGACTATTCCAATGCCCCGTCCTTCATGGTTGCGCATGTACAGGACCACTCCCTTGCCTTCCCGATCGATCTGAGCCATGGCTGCTCGAAGCTGACTGCCGCAGTCACAGCGCAGGGATCCGAAGACGTCTCCCGTGAGGCATTCGGAATGAACACGCACCAGCACTTCGTCCTCTGAGGTGATCTCTCCCTTCACGAGGGCAAGGTGACTGTATTCGTCGATGTCGTTGGAGTAGACGATGAGCTGAAAATCATTGCCAAAGGAGGTGGGAAGAAGGGTGGTTGCGGCCCGGTGGACAAAAATCTCGTGCTGCATGCGGTAGTTGATGATGTCCGCCACGGTCACGATTTTCAGATCATGTTCTTCGGCGAAACTCACGAGGTCCGGCATGCGGGCCATCGTGCCGTCGTCTTTCATGATTTCGCAGATGACTCCCGCCGGTTTCAGTCCTGCCAGGCGTGCAATGTCCACGGATCCCTCCGTTTGGCCCGTGCGCACCAGGACGCCTCCTTTTCGGGATTTGAGGGGAAAAATGTGGCCTGGACTGACCAGGTCCATGGGTTTCGCGTCGTCGCCAATGGCGGTGATTATGGTGTGCGCACGATCCGCTGCACTGATCCCTGTGGACACGCCTTCACGGGCTTCTATGGAAATGGTGAAAGCTGTCTCGTAGGGAGATCGATTGTGGCTCACCATCATGGGAAGTTCCAGGCGTTCAACCCATTCGGGGGTCAAGGAAAGGCAAATGAGCCCTCGGCCATACCGGGCCATGAAGTTGATGGCCTCAGGGGTGACAAGCTCGGCAGCCATGCAGAGATCGCCTTCGTTTTCACGGTCTTCGTCATCGACGAGGATGACCATCTTGCCTTTTCGAATATCTTCCAGGGCTTCGGGAATGGATGCCACAGGCATTTTTTATTGCTCCTTCTCACTTGAAAATATTGAAGGGGTTCATGCCCCCGGATAAAGAACCGCAGAGTCGAGTTTTGTCTGCGAGTGAGCTTAACCGTTTTCGGTTTGTGATTCACCCTGCCGAAGAAGGGTTCACGAAAAAGCGAATGATTTTTCAGGGCTTCACGGCCATGGAGTCTCGCCGCGCTGATGCATGGGTCATGAAAAGCCGTGTTTTGCAAGAAAGGCCATGTCGATGGCTTTTCCCCCTTTGGGAGATCCCCCCTGGGGTTTCCAGGCGAGGAGCATCTTTTCCACATACTTTCCCATGAGATCCGTTTCGATGTTGACCTCCTCCCCCGGCTGCAGCTCATCGATGGTCGTCTCCCTGGCTGTGTGAGGAATGATGTTCACGTGAAAAGTGCCCTCCGCACAACCGTTGACCGTGAGGCTGATCCCATTGATGGCGATGGATCCCTTTTCGATGACGTAGGGGTCAAACTCCTTGGGAATGCGAAAAGTGAGGCGCCAGGATTTTCCGTCCCGCTTGCGTTCCGTGAGTTTGCCGATGGTGTCCACATGACCGCTCACGATGTGCCCTCCCAGCCGGTCTCCGAGGCGCAGAGCCCTTTCCAGGTTGAACTCCTGGCCCACCCTCTTTTTCCCCAGGGTGGTCCGGTTGAGGGTCTCCCTGGACGCATCCACGGAGAAAACGTTTCCCTCAAAGGAGGTGACCGTGAGGCATGCGCCATCCACGGCGATGCTTTCACCCAGAACGATGGGACTCATGGGGTAGTTGGCCCTGATGACCATACGGGCATCGGCTCCCGCTTGATCGATGCGAAGGAGGGTTCCGGTGCCCTCGATGAGACCTGTGAACATGAGCATTTTCTCCTAATACGGTTTCTCTTGGAACCGTCCCGAGAGCATCACGTCCTCGCCAAAACAGTGGACTTGCATGCCATGGGCTGGAATGGCTTCCGCCATTTTTTCTCTGGATTTTCCCCGAATCATGGGAATACCTTCGTGGTCGCACAGGATTTTGGGGGCAAAGAAAAAATGAAAAACATCCGCAAGCCCCTCCTCGATGAAGGCTCCAAGAATTTGTGAACCTCCCTCCACAAGGACGCTGGTCACGGACTGCTTTCCCAACTCTTCCACAAGGGCCTTCAGGCTGACGCGGCTGTTTTGAAGTGGGAGGCGCACCACCCGGGCTCCTGAGTCGATGAGCTGTTTCTCCCGGTCGCCGGGCGCTTCCTCACCGCAGGCAATCCACACAGGAACATCCCTGGCCGTCTGAATGAGTTGGGACTGAAATGGGATTTTCAAGAGGGAATCCACCACAACACGAACGGGTTGCCGAACGGGAACTGCCGGGGAAAGGCGGGCTGTCAAGCGGGGATCGTCAGCGAGAACCGTTCCGATTCCAACCAGGATGGCATCCAGATCTGCGCGAAGCTTGTGAACGAAACCTCTTGATTCCTCGTTGGTGATCCAGCGGGAGTCTCCCGTGCGTGTGGCGATACGCCCGTCCAGCGTGGAGGCCGCTTTCAGGGTCACGTGGGGAATTCCTGTGATCGTGTGTTTGATGAAAGCCTGATTTTGCTGCCGGCACTCCTCTTCGAGCACATGGCGGGTGACGGAAATTCCCTGTTGCTCAAGGAAGGAGGCTCCGCCTCCCTCCACTTTCGGGTTGGGATCCATCATGCCAATGACCACGCGGCTGACTCCTGCCTCAAGAATGGCTTGAGTGCAGGGGGGGGGGCGGCCGAAATGATTGCAGGGTTCCAGGGTCACGTAGAGCGTGGAACCGGCGGCTTCAGGGCCTGCGTCTCTGAGGGCATTGATTTCCCCGTGAGGACCTCCCACTCTCTCATGAAAGCCCCTTCCCACCACGGCATTCCGGTGAACCACCACCGAACCCACCAGAGGGTTGGGGCTCGTGAGGCCTGAACCTTTGACGGCCAGCTGAAGAGCTTTGCGCATGTGCTTCCGGTCTTGCTCGGCGCCCTGGTCCATGGGGGCAATTCTTTGTGAACGGGACATTGTCTATCCGGCCTGCGAACCTTTGCTCCGCTTTCTCTGCTGTTCCATGTTTTCATAGATGGAAAAATTTGAGCAAAAGTCCGACACCTCTGCCTTGAGGCTTTTGAGCTTTTTATCGTCACCCACCGATTGCAGAGCTTCATGGATGATTCTCGCCACTGTCTTCATGTCCTCAGGCTTCATGCCCCGGGTGGTGATGGCGGGTGTGCCGATTCGTATGCCGCTGGTGATCTGGGGCTTCTGCGTGTCAAAAGGGATGGCGTTTTTGTTCACGGTGACTCCGGCCTGGTCCAGTGTCTCTTCGGCGATTTTTCCCGTGAGCCCCTGAGGTGTCAGATTCACCAGCATGAGGTGGTTGTCCGTTCCTCCCGACACCAGCCGGTAGCCGTAGTTCATGAGTTCACGGGCCAGCGTGCGGCTGTTGGCGACCACCCGTTCCTGGTATTCCACGAAAGAGGGCTGAAGAGCCTCCTGAAAAGCGACGGCTTTGGCGGCAATGACATGCATGAGGGGGCCTCCCTGAATGCCGGGAAAAATCTGGCTGTTCAGGGTTTTCGCGAATTCCTGGCGCGCAAGAATGAGGCCGCCCCTGGGTCCCCTCAGAGTCTTGTGGGTTGTGGAGGTGACAAAGTGGGCATGGGGAATGGGACTCGGGTGGACGCCCGCGCTCACGAGGCCTGCAATGTGAGCCATGTCCACCATGAGGCAGGCCTGCGCCTCCTCGGCAATCTCCCGGAATTTTGCAAAATCAATGACGCGCGGATAGGCGCTTGCACCCGCGACGATCATTTTGGGACGATGCTCGGCGGCCAGGGCACGGAGCTGATCGTAGTCGATTTCTTCATTGTCCTTTCGCAGTCCGTAGGAAATGACCTTGAAGAGTTTTCCGGAAAAACTCACGGGGCTGCCGTGGGTGAGGTGCCCTCCCTGGCTCAGGTCCATGCCCAGAATGGTGTCGCCGGGCTTGAGGACGGCAAAGTAGGCTCCCATATTGGCCTGAGATCCGGAATGGGGCTGAACATTGACGTACTCTGCTCCAAAAAGCTTTTTGGCCCTCTCCTGAGCAAGGGTTTCAACGGAGTCCACGAACTCGCATCCGCCATAGTACCTTCTTCCCGGATATCCTTCGGCGTACTTGTTGGTGAGAACAGATCCCTGAGCTTCGCGCACGGCTTCGCTCACAAAATTTTCCGAAGCAATGAGTTCGAGCTTGGTTTTCTGGCGCTGCGCTTCCAGTGAGATGAGTCGGGCAATTTCAGGATCTATGCGCTCGATGTGGGACATTCCCTTAACCTTTCATGAATGGTTCAACTGTGAATGGGGTTGAAGTTTTGAATCAGGTGCTTTCACCGCCCTTGGGGTGACTGAACTCTTCGATCATCTGCACGCGTTTCTGGTGACGCCCTCCTTCGAAGGGCTCGCTGAGCCATGTTTCAAGAATTTCCATGGCCATGTCGAGGCCAATGAACCGTCCTCCAAGGCACAAAACATTGCTGTCGTTGTGACGGCGGCTCATCCTGGCGGCGAAGGGCTCGGAAACCTGTACGGCTCGCACACCGGGAGTGCGGTTGGCCGCCATGCACATGCCGATTCCGCTGCCGCACAGAAGTATGCCCCTATCGGCTTTTCCCGCAGCCACCGCTTTTGCGACCTGGCCCGCATAGGGTGGATAATCCACCGATTCCGTGCTGTGGACTCCAATGTCCTGGACTTCGTGATTGAGCGCTCTCAGCCGGGGAAGAATTTTCTCTTTGAGTTCATAGCCCCCATGATCGCATCCGACGATGATCTTCATACCAACCTTTTATTTGTCAAAACGGTTATCGAAGTCCTGCGTTCCGAAAGCATTCAAGGGTGTGTTGAAGCCTTTCTGCCTTCACGGCGTTCTTTCATGCCCGCGGGTCCCGTGCAGATCCTCTCCCGCTGCCAACCCTTGCTTCGGGTATCATAATCAATTGAACTGACTTTGAAAATGAGGGCCATCATTATTGCCTGAAAGCTATTTGCCCGACCACTTTTTGAAGACGAGCGTCCCGTTGGTTCCCCCAAAGCCAAAGGAATTGGAGAGTGCAAACTCCATGGGGGTGCTTCGGGCCTTGTTGGGCACATAGTCCAGATCGCAGTCCGGGTCGGGATTGTCATAATTCGTGGTGGGTGGCATGATTCCGCTTTGGAGGGTCAGCACCGTGTAGGCTGCTTCCACGCCTCCCGCAGCGCCCAGGAGATGACCGGTCATGGATTTGGTGGAGCTGACGCCCATCTTGTGGGCATGGTCTCCGAAAACCGTCTTGATGGCCTGCGTTTCATACTTGTCATTGAGGTCAGTGGATGTGCCGTGAGCATTGATGTATTGGACCTCATGAGGGGCGATGTCCGCATCTTCGAGGGCCGCGAGCATGCATCGGGCGGCGCCTTCTCCCTCGGGGGCGGGGGCGGCCATGTGATGGGCGTCTCCGGAAGCTCCAAAGCCCACGACCTCCGCATAGATTTTTGCACCTCGTTCCAGGGCCATTTCCAGCGATTCGAGGATCAGCACCGCTGCCCCTTCGCCGAGCACGAACCCGTCACGGTCTCTTTCAAAGGGCCTTGAGGCCTTCTCGGGTTCATGGTTTCGCGTGGAGAGAGCTCTCATGGCACTGAATCCCGCCACGCACAAACGTGTCACCACCGACTCCACGCCCCCTGTTGCCATGGCGTCCGCCATTCCGCTTCGTATCATGTGAAAGGCCTGTCCCACGGCATGCGTGCCTGCGGCGCAGGCGGTCTGTACGGCCAGATTGGGTCCCCGGGCATTGTGGTGGATGGATATGAGGCCAGGAGCCATGTTGCCGATGAGCATGGGAATGAAAAAGGGGCTCACGCGCTTGGCTCCATTGGACAGGAGGGTTTTGTGTGTGTCTTCAATGGTGTTGAGACCGCCGAGGCCGCAGCCCATGAACACTCCGACCCGGGGAGACAGGTCATCGGAGATTTTGAGGCCGCTGTCTTCGAAAGCCTGGCGTGAGGCTCCCAGGGACAGGCACAGGAAAGGATCCATCTTGCGAAGGTCCTTTTTGGGAATGAAGTCTTCGGGGTGAAAGTTCTTCACCTCCCCGGCTATTTTTGAGGCGCAATCCGTTGGGTCGAAGCTGGTGATGGGCCCGATGCCGGATTTTCCCGCCAGCAGGTTGGACCAGTTTTCTTCCATGCCTATTCCCACAGGAGAGAGGATGCCTATTCCTGTGACGACAACACGACGAGGTGGTTTGGATTCCATATGGTTCTCCCAGCATTCCTTACTGATGATGCGGAGGCAGCCGGCCCCCCGTTGGATACAGCCATGGCGACGGCCAGTTGGAACGGAGCAGGAAAAGAATCAACCCATGAACATTCCCCCGTTCACGTGAATGACCTGGCCGGTGATATAAGACGCTTCAGGGGAGGCCAGATAAGCGACGGCTGATGCCACCTCCTGGGGAGTCCCGATGCGGCCGGCGGGAATCTGATCTATGAGAAGCTTTCGGGCTTTCTCGGGCAGTTCATGAGTCATGTCCGTCTCTATGTAACCTGGGGCCACGGCATTGACCGTGATGTTTCTTGAAATGAGTTCACGTGCCAGGGACCTGGTGAAGCCGATGATGCCCGCCTTGGCTGCCGCGTAATTGGACTGCCCCGCGTTTCCGGTGACCCCGACCACGGAGGTGACGTTGACGATGCGCCCGTACTTCTGGCGCATCATGGTTTTCACCACCGCTTGAGAACAGAGAAAAGCGCCCTTGAGGTTGGTGTCCAGGACCGCATCCCATTCGGGCAGTTTCATGAGAGCCAGCAGGTTGTCGCGAGTGATGCCCGCGTTGTTCACCAGGACGTCCACTCGTCCATGATTCTTGCTGATGCTTTTGAAGGCTTCTTTGACCTCTTCCGGGTCTGAGATGTTGAAGGGCTGAAGGTGAGGCGCTCCTCCCTTCGCCTGCACTGCGTCCGCAGTCTCCCTGGCGGCATCGGGGTTGGAATTGAAGTTGATGATCACATCCACACCCGGTGCTGCCAGCGCCACGGCGATGGCTCTTCCGATGCCCCGGCTGGCTCCCGTGACTGCAACCACTTTTTTTTCGCTCATAGAATCAACTCCCTCCATGTGATTTCCGGGGTCGTCTTCAAAAACGTTTTCCCTTCGCCTTTGCCTCATCCGTGCAAGAGAGATGGGGGGCGTGAGGGAAAAACGCACCGAAGCCTTTGGCGCTTTCAGCACTCCCTGCTCAAGGGGAAAAACAGGGGGTGCCCCCTATCCCTCGGACACATGGGGTTCAGGCCAGGCCCTGTTCCTGTTTGATTTTTTTCACCAGGGCCGGAACGAATTCAAAGAGATCGGCCACCACGCCGTACGTGGCGATGTCAAAAATGGGAGCTTGCGGGTCTTTGTTCACGGCCACGATGATTTTGGAACCCTGCATGCCCACAACATGCTGTATGGCTCCTGCGAGGCCCACAGCGACATAGAGATTGGGGGCCACAGTGCGCCCTGTCTGTCCTACCTGGTGCGAAGGTGGCATCCAGCCCTCTTCCACCGCGCCCCGTGACGCTCCCACGGCACCTTTGAAAAGTTTTGCCACTTCTTCGATGAGGGTGAAGTTTTCTCCCTTGCGCAACCCCCGACCCCCCGAAACGATCACATCAGCTTCCGTGAGCTTGGCTGTCTGATCCGTTTCAAGAAGAACCTCCAGCACCTCGACCCTGCTCTGGAACGTGCTCTCAGGCAGGTCCACCGTCTCCACTCTTCCCTCATGGCCGGGTACCTTTTCCGTTTTCATGACCTTGGGGCGGACGGTGGCCATCTGGGGACGGCGATGGGGACAGACGATGGTGGCCATGACGTTGCCACCAAAGGCGGGACGGGTCTGCAGGAGGAGTCCTTCATCGCTCATGTCCAGTTCGGTACAGTCTGCCGTGAGGCCCGTTCTCAGCAAAGCCGCCACGCGGGGAACGAAAGATCTTCCCATGCTCGTGGCCCCTGCCAGAAGGATCTCGGGTTTTTTTCTGCGAGCGAGTTCTGCAAGTGCCTGGGAGTAAGTTTCATCACGAAAGTGGGCCAGTTCGGGGTGGTCGACGGCGTAAACAACGTCGGCGCCGTGAGCGATCAGTTCCTGAAAGAGGTCCGGGTCCAGGTTGTGGCCCAGGAGCACGGCGGAAAGATCGGTGCCTTTTTTGTCGGCCAGCTTTCGCCCCGCACTGATCAGTTCATGGCTCACCTTGTGTACGGTTCCCTCGCGCCATTCGGCGAAAACCCAGATCCCCCTGTGGGCGGAGAGATCCACATCGGGCCCCGAACCCACTTCGGGCATGGACAGGGCTCCAAATTCGCAGGTGTCCACACACATGCCACAGAGGGTGCACTCATCGGATATTTCCAGGATGGTCTCTTGGAGGGTGATGGCTTCAAAGGGGCAGACGTCTACGCAAACGCCGCAGGCCGTGCACTTTTGATGGTCGACGATGGCTTTCATATCCCTGGCACCTTGGCTTCTTTCAGAAGATTATAGAGTTGCTCCGCCTGCTCCGCCACAGTTCCTTCGATGATCACGCGGTCATCGCGAACGGGCGGACTGAAGACCCGGACCACCTGTGTGAAGGAACCGCTGAGTCCAACCTCTTCCGGCTCCAGCCCCAGCTCTGCTATTCCCCAGCTGGGTATTTGGGCTTTTTTGGCGCGCATCTTGTGACGCAACGAGGGAAGCCTGGGTTCACCCACCTCTTTGATCACCGTGAGAAGGCAGGGCTTGGGAATTTTCCACACTTCGGTCCCTTCGTCTGTCTGACGGGAGACCTTCAGGTGGTTCGTGTCCGGGATGTCGATGGCTTTCACGAAAGTGGCGTAGGGAATGTCCAGAAGAGTGGCCATTTCAGGGCCCACCTGGGCCGTGTCTCCATCGATGGCCTGTTTGCCGCACAAGATCAGGTCCACATCGCCCATCTTTCTGACGGCTGCGGCGAGGGTGGTGGATGTGGCCCAGGTGTCGGAACCGGCAAAGGCACGGTCGCTCAGCAGAATGGCTTCATCCACTCCACGGGACATGACGTCACGAAGGGCTTCACTGGCCTGGGGAGGCCCCATGGTGATCACCGTGATTTTGGCTTCATTCACATCCTTGAGCTTGAGGGCCGCTTCCACGGCAAAGAGGTCGAAGGGGTTGACGATGCTCTCCACGCCCTGTCGCACGAGGGTGTGTGTGTCGGGGTCTATGCGGACATTCTTTGTGTCGGGGACCTGTTTGATGCAAACGACGATGTGCATGTGCTCATCCTTTTCCCTGGCGGAAAATTAGAAAAAGGTGTCCTTCTTGCGCCCATATTCCTTGTTCAGTTCCTGGCCGATGATGTTTCTTTGTATCTCGTTGGTCCCTTCATAGATCTGAAGAATTTTGGCATCCCGCATCATCTTTTCCACGGGATAATCCTGCATGTAGCCGTATCCTCCAAGGATCTGGACGGCCTCCGTGGACACCTGCATGGCCACATCCCCCGCGAAAAGTTTGCACATGGCCGCGACCTTGCTCGAATCGGGGGGATCCATGTCCATGTGTCTTGCGGTGGCGTAGACGAGGGCTCTGGATGCTTCCGTTCTGGTGGCCATGTCGGCCAGCTTGTGCTGAATGGCCTGAAAGCTGATGATGGGTTTGCCGAACTGGACGCGCTTTCGGGCGTATTCGGCGGAAATGTCCAGTGCGCCCTGTGAAAGTCCCACTCCCAGGGCGGCAATGCCGGGGCGGGACTTGTCGAAGGTTTTCATGGCGGCGATGAAGCCTGTGCCCTCTCTTCCGATCATCCGGTCCTTGTGAATGCGGCAGTCCTGAAAGACCAACTCCCGTGTGGAAGATGCCCGGATGCCCAGTTTCTTTTCCTTTTTTCCAAAGGAGAATCCAGGATCGTCCTTTTCCACCACAAAGAAGGTGGCGCCTCGGGGACCTTTGGTGCGGTCGGTGATGGCCAGGACGGAATATATTTCCGACTCTCCCCCGTTGGTGATCCACTGTTTGGTTCCGTTGAGAATGTAATGGTCGCCGTCTTTGACCGCGGTGGTCTGAATGCCCGACACATCGCTGCCCGCTCCCGATTCCGTGAGGCCAAACGCGGCAAGCCTTTTTCCGCTTGCGATTTGAGGAAGGTATTCCTGTTTCAGTTCTTCGCTTCCGTGAAGGAGAATGGGGTAGGCTCCCAGGCCGCTGGCTGCAAAGGAAGTGGCGATGCCGATGCATTCTCTTGCCAGCTGCTCGATGGCCAGGCAGTTTTCGAGAATGCCGCCTCCCATTCCTCCGTATTCTTCAGGAATGTAGAGGCCAAAAAGATCGGACTGGGCCAGCACGGTCATGATCTCCCACGGGAACTCCTCACCCTCGTCCAACTCCCCTTTGACGGGCCTGATCTTTTCCCTGGCGATCTGATACGCCAACTCCTGAATCATTTTCTGTTCTTCGGTCAGGAAGTAATCCACAGTGATTTCTCCTCATTCGCCTTCGTTCAGCTCGAAGGTGGGGATAGCTTTCGGGTATTGACGCCCTGCTATTGAGGGCGAAAGCAGTGTCAAGCCATGCATGCAATGGTGCAGAAAATGCTGCCGGCGTCGCAGATCCTACAGGGCCATAGGCGGCCGCAGGCAACCATGAACCTTCCGGGACTCGGGATTCATTTCGGGATGATGTTTCGAACTCACGTTTTTATGGTGCGAAAGGATGGGTGGCATGTCGTGGGATTTGAAGGGGCGATTCGGAACAGACACCCCCTTCTTTTTTTGCGTGCCGGTTGGCCTGCAGTAACCACCGCTTTCGAACCCAAAGCCCATGCACTGTGGTGATAGACGGGGAAGCGTTTGTTCAAGACGTCTCACGTGAGCACGTGCCCCTAAACTCAGGTGCATTTCGGGTGCGCCCATGAAGCGCCTTCACTTCGGCCTGCCCCATCCTGACAACACTGGACTCAAACCAACATGGAACCTTCTGGTCGCATGGAGGCGGTGCGAAGATCAACCCTTATCCAGCAGGTGCCCTATTCCTCGTCAAACTCCATGACCGTGCGGCCTTTGTAGTGGCCGCAGCTGGGGCACACGCGGTGGGGCAACCTTTGCTCGTTGCACTGAGGACAACGGGATAGGGCGGGCAAGGACAAGGCCCTGTGAGCATTCCGCTTGTCGCGGCGTGCTTTGGACACTTTGCGTTTGGGGACTGCCATTTGAATCTCCTTGAAAAGAAAGTATCAGGAACACTTAACGAAAATAATCACAAAATCCGTCCGCGGGGATGCTTCCCCTCTCCCTCATTCCCGGCCCTGGGGAGGCAGCTTGGATTTCACTTCTTCCAGCTTGCTGAAAGGGGAGGATTCGGTCTCCTGGGAGCAGGCACACTGCTCCTCGTTGAGATTCCTGCCGCAGCCCGGACAGATGCCTCGGCAATTGTGCGAGCAGAGTGTTTTGACCGGAAGGGCCAGGAAGACCTGTTCCGCAACGAGGTGGTCGAAGTCGATCACTTCCCCGTCAAAAAAGTCGAACTCAAGCTCTTCTTCCTCCAATTCCGTTTCTTCCTGCTCGGGAACGTCTTCCTCTCGAACCATCACCAGGTCAATGACTTCCTCTAAAACGAACAAAAACGGGGCGAGGCACCGATGGCAAATCACCTGGACCGTCCCGGAGATTTTTCCCGTGACTTCCACGTGATCAGGCCGCTTCTGCAGTTCCATGCGCACATGAATGGGCTGCGCAAGCTTGATTTCAAAAGGATCATCGGGCGGCAGGAAACGGGACAAATCTTCCTGGCTCCACTGAAAGCGAAGAGACCGCCCCGATTCCGGTATCTCGTCAACGCGTATGCGCATGGCTCCCCTTTGTTGATGGTTTATTTTTGCGAAACATTTAGTATAAAAGTTCGAGCCAGGCTGTCAAGGGTTTTTGAATGAGCCACTGTGTGTGCCTCGCCACGGGGCCGGGGAGTCTCTAAAGTTTTGCAATCATCTGTGTGACGAGGTCTTCAGCGGCATGCTTGAAGACTTCTCTCCATGCGTTGGTGGTGAAGGAACCATCCCCCAGAGTGATGGTTTGGACGGTTTCCGATGACGCGACCACCCGGTCGCCGTCCTTGAGGGTGCAGCGCGCCTTGATGGAGGTTCTTCCCCAGGGGGGGATGATGTTCCGCAGGTAAAAACTTCCTTTCTGGTATTCCAGAATTTCCGCATGCAATTCCAGGGGCTGCCCGCCGGGTCTTCCATCCCAGAGCATCCCTCTCTGGTAGAGGGATGCATCGAGGGCATCCCACAGGTTTCCGATCAGGTCCACATCGAAAATCTCACCCGTTTTGTTGGACACGTCTGTCACCCGGACTTTGGTGTCGACAGCAACAGGGGGTTCCGCTCTGTACATGGTTTCCTCGCGGGTGGTTCCGCAGCCAAGGAAGGCGAGGGACATAAAAAAACAGAGAAAAAGGAATAAAGTTTTTTTCATTGGAAAAATCCTCGTTTTTCATCCTTTCAAATGGGGGCTCAAAGGCCCCAAACCCCCAACATTTCAGAAGGGACTTGCCCCATATCAATGTTTTTCCTTGAGGTCAACAGCCAAACCTTTTCACCGGCACATTTCAAAATGTCGCATATACTGTCAGACGGCTGAAAAAACTGCAAGTTTCAAATTCCTTTTCCTCTCTTCCGTCTTCCTCCGCGTTTCTGGAACGCGTTTTTCCAAAAATGCTTCAGTGGCGCGGTCGCCCCTTTGCGTTCTCTGGAGCCGGGCCATTTGTCCTTCATTTTGTCCTCCTTGAGTTTGCCATGGGATTGTGCTATGCCATCGCGTGCTTTCATTGCCTTTTATGTCGATCAACAGGAGAATCTGGATCATGGAACCGGTCATCACACGATTTGCCCCAAGCCCTACGGGATACCTTCACATCGGAGGGGCGAGAACCGCATTGTTCAACTGGCTTTTTGCCCGCCATCACAGTGGTTCCTTCATTTTGAGAATTGAAGACACGGATCAGGTCCGCTCAACGGATCAGTCGGTCAAAGCCATACTGGATGCCATGGAATGGCTGGGAATGGACTGGGATGCGGGGCCTTATTATCAGAAAGAAAGGTTCGATCTTTACGAAGACCATCTTCAAAAGCTCCTGAACAGCGGCCACGCGTATTACTGTGACTGCTCACCGGAAGATCTGGATGCCCGCAGAAAAGCTGCCATGGCGGAAGGACGCAAGCCTAAATATGATGGTCGATGCAGGGATCGAGGCTTTGGTCCCGGCTCTCACCGGGTGGTCCGCTTCCGCTGCCCCCACGGGGGGACCACCGTGGTGAACGATCTCATCAAAGGCCCCATTTTTTTTGACAACGCAGAACTCGACGACCTGGTTCTCCGCAGAAGCGACGGCATTCCAACCTATAATTTCGCAGTGGTGGTCGATGACATCACCATGAACATTTCCCATGTCATCAGGGGGGATGATCATGTGAACAACACGCCACGGCAGATTCTCCTCTACCGGGCCCTGGGGGAGCCCTTGCCCTCCTTTGGCCATGTGCCCATGATTCTTGGCCCCGATCGTGCCCGCATGTCCAAGCGCCATGGAGCGACTTCCGTGATGGCCTACAGGGAAATGGGGTACCTGCCCCAAAGCCTGATCAATTACCTGGTACGCCTTGGCTGGTCTCACGGGGACCAGGAAATTTTCACCCTGCAGGAACTCGTGGAAAAATTCAGCCTTGAAAGCGTGGGCAAGTCCGCCAGCGTGTACAATCCCGAAAAGCTTCTGTGGCTCAACGCCCATTACATCAAGGAATCGGACCCGGAGCAGCTTGTCCCCCTTCTTAAGCCTTTCCTTGAATCCCTGGGGTACCCCCCCAAAGACCCCCATTACATTGCCCGGGCCGTGCGCACATTGCAACAGCGCTCCAAAACTCTTGTGGAGATGGCTGAGAGCATGAACTTCTATATGCTGGACGAAATCACCTATGATGAGGGCGCAGCAAAAAAATTCCTCAAGCCGGGGATGGTCGATCCTTTTCAAAGACTCGTGGAAGCTCTGGAAAAGGCGGAAAATTTCGATGAACCCGCCCTTGAAAAGATTTTTGAAAGGGTGATTGTGGCCGAACTGAACATGAAATTCGGAAAGGTGGCCCAGCCGGTTCGTGTGGCTTTGACGGGGGGGACGGTCAGCCCGGGTCTTTTTGAGGTCATGGCGGTTCTCGGGAAAAACATTGTTTTGAAAAGAATGCGAAAAGCACTTGCGTATATGCAGCAGGAAGGCGAAAATTGATTGCATTTGTCCGGAGGTGCTGAACCGGAAAAGGGTTCCTGGACGGGGCGGGCGGTTTCGGCTCATTGAGGGGGAATCGCCTGCTTTGAAATCATCTCTGGAAAGACCCGGTCCTCTTTCTGACTCTTTTGCAAAGGTGTTTTCATTGCTTCCTGTCATAAAAACACTTCCGCGCGGCGCAGGGTGACTGCCATTTTTTCCGAGAAATGGGGGGCACCGGCCGTCAGTCTTCAGCGAACGGCCCTTTTCATCAAAGGAGCGGCATGGTGATTACAAAGCTCCGTGACATGCCCCTTCGCTATCGCCTGAGCATTCCCTTCTTCTTTCTCGCTCTCACCGGCACTTTGCTCCTTGTGATTCTTGCCCTTCTCAGCCAGAGAGAGGTGATCCGTGAGGAGGAACGCCAGCGCCTCTACGGGTATGGGCGCGCTCTGGATCACAACCGGGATCTTCAGGGCCGTTGGGCCGTGAGTGTGGCCTCCAGTTTTGCACGCAACCCCGAGGTGGCTTCCGCTCTGGCGGACCGGGATCGCCTTCGGTTGCTCGAGCTTTCCTATCCCTCCTACCTGTTCATGAAGAATACCTATGGAATCAGCCAGTTCAATTTTCACACTCCTGAACCCCGCATGTTTCTTCGACTGCACCGGCTCTACTCCTTTGGGGATGACCTGAGAGACCGGGAGACCATTCTGACCACTGTTTTTCTTCAGAGGGAAACCTATGGCCTGGAGACGGGAATGACAGGTCATGGCATACGGGGGGTGGCCCCTGTCTTTCATGGAGAGCGCCTGGTGGGCACCGTGGAAGTGGGGTTCGATTTCGGCGTCATCTTTCTTGAAGAACTGCACAAGCAATTCGACATAGAAGCCTCTCTTCTCAATCCCGATGAAACGGGGGAGCGGTTCGAGAGCTTTGCCACCACCTTTCTCTCTCCTGTGGTTCGCGACCATCCTGCCTACCGCCAGGTTTACGAAGACGGCAATCCGGTCATCGTGAACAAGATGATCGATGGCACCCCTTACGCTGTGCTCGTGCGCACCGTCGAGGACTACAAGGGTAAAAGACTCGCCCTTGTGGAGCTTTGCGTGGAGCGATCCCAGACCCTTGCCGTCATGAGTTATTACCGCAATCTCATGTGGACGGTGGGCATCATCGGCATGCTCTTTTCTGTGGGCGCCATTTATCTCATCAGCGCTTATTTCACTCGGCCCATCAACGAAATGGTGACTTTTGCACGGCAAATCGCCAAGGAAGAACAGGTCACTCCCCTCACCACTTCTCCCCGGGGGGAGTTGCGAGTGTTGGCGGAAGCGCTGGAGGAAATGCTCGTCTCCCTGTACAAATCCCGTTTAAAAATTCAGGAATACACGGAAAATCTTGAGACCATGGTGCATTCTCGCACCAGGGCGCTGCGCGAGTCGGAGGAAAAGCACAGAACGCTGGTGGAGAATGTGCCTCTCGTGGTTTACAGGCTTTTGGGGGATGGCCGAACCATTTTTGTCAATCATTATGTGGAAGAGGTGCTCGGTGTCAGTTTCCGGGATGTGCTGAGCAACCCTCACTTCTGGAAGGAAAAAGTCTGGGTGGAGGACAGGCCCCGTGTGTGGCCTCTCATGGACCGATGCCTCGAAGGGGGTGACGAATTCAAGGCCGAATACAGAATTCAGGACACCACGGGAAGGTTCGTCTTTGTCATGGATCGGGCCATTCCCGTTTTGGACGAAAAGGGCAGTGTGGAAACGGTGGATGGTTACTTCATGGACGTGACGGACCGGCACTGCCTTCAAAAGCAGATCATTCAGACGGAAGAACTGCGCACCCTCAATGAAATCTCTGCCCGCCTGGCTCACGAAATTCGAAATCCTCTGGTGGCTGCGGGAGGTTTTGCCCGCAGGTTGCTCAACAGTCTTTCAGAGGAGGACCCCAACAGGGAGAAGGTGCGGATCATCGTGCAGGAAGTGGCCCGGCTGGAGAAAATTCTCGAGAAAACCATCGCCTATCTGAAGCCTTTTGAGATTCTCTCCGAGAGACAGTCCGTGAATGATCTGATCATTGGAACTCTGGAGGAATTGGAGGAGGTTTTCGAAGAAAATCAGGTGAGTTTCAAGGCGAGCATGGCCAGGAACCTTCCTCTTGTCTCATTGGACCCGGTCCTTTACAAAACGGCCATGGAAAACATCCTCAAGGGAATGCTTTTCCTCTGTCAGCCCGGGAACAGACTGCAGGTGCGAAGCTACGCGGGTGAAAACACCGTACATGTGGAGATTGTCCTTCAGGGCGCCTCCGTCTCCGATGACGACCTCGAGCATTTCTTCTATCCCTTCACCGCTCAGTCGGAGCGAAGCAAGCAACTGGACCTTCCTCTCGCCAAGATGGTGATCCACAAACATCAGGGCCTGGTGAGGTTTCGGCGAAGTGACCAGGGTCAGGTGATTCTGGACATCACTTTGCCCCAGTGAATTCAAAAAAAACAGCCACCCTGCAAAGGGTGGCTGTTTTTTGCAAATGCTTTCAATGCTTGAGAGTGTTTTCTCCCATCCGCTGCCAGAGATAAAAGGAAATCTCCTTGACGGCTTCGAGCATTTCCCGAATGCTGAGTCCCAGATTGGAGTCATTGGCTCCTTTGGCGATCTGGTATTCCACGAGTTCCGTTCCGTGGCTTTGGGCCATTTGTTTCACGGTGTGAATGGTGGCGGTTTCACTCGTAAAATCAAGACCCTCAAGAAAAAAATTGTTGAAGAGTTCGCCCCCGTCCGTCACCAGAAAGAGTGAATCGCCCTCACTGACGTTCCGCACATAAATCTCGATGGCGTGCCCATTGGGCCAGGTCCAGTCGGTGGTGATGAGAAAACCGGTTCCCGTCGGGGTAACAGCCCATCCGCTGATGAGGGCTTCCGTCAGGTCGTTGAGCAACGCTTGCGAATCCATGGTCAACTTTCCAGCTGGGTAAAATTTGTCGTTTCGTCCGGATCACCAGGTTTTTTCATATTTGTGCTCTTTTCCCGAAGCATCCACCAGGGTCAGGACGCTGCGGTCCACGCGAAGATCGAAGGTGCCCAGCTTCACCTCGTCCATGAAAAACTCGATGGTGCTGTTGTTCACGAGGGTGTAGCCGACCTGGTTCGTTTTGCCGTCCATGGTGGTCACCATCATTCCATCGCGGGTGAATTCGACGATCTGATCCGTGTCCATGCTCTGCCACTTGCCGGTGAGGCTCAAGCCTTCCTTCATGTTGCATGAAGCCATGAACACGATGATCAGGAATGCCAGGCTCAATGGAGCAATTTTTTTCATGTAACTCCTCCTTAAGGAAATCATTGAGAGTAGAAAAGATCACTGCAGCAGCTTTTTTGAACGAAGGTTTTTTGCGGCTCTTTTGAGTCCACCGAGTCCTTCCCATGACCCGCTTTCTTACTATGACAGGACCTCTGTGTCCATGGTGAATTGGACGGGGCGGCCGAAAAATCATGAAGCTTGAGGAAAGATTCAGGGTGTGCTCATGAGGCGGATAGTGGCGGATAGTGGTTTACCCTTCGATTGGAATGGGGTATTCTAAACAGCTGTTTTCGCTATTTATCAAAACCCACCCGGAGGATGAAGTTCAGGCGTATGCAAAGGATAAGAAATTTCAGCATCATCGCTCACATAGATCACGGAAAGTCCACCCTTGCCGACCGCATGATTCAACACGTGCACATGGTGACAGAAAGAGAGTTCCGTGACCAGATGCTCGACACCATGGATATCGAACGGGAACGGGGCATCACCATCAAAAGCCAGACCATTTCTCTGCGCTTTCCGGCCAGAGACGGCAAGGAATATGACCTCAATCTCATCGACACTCCCGGCCACGTGGATTTTTCCTATGAAGTGTCACGGGCTCTGGCCTCCTGCGAGGGAGTGCTTCTCCTGGTGGACGCTTCCCAGGGGGTGCAGGCTCAGACGCTGGCCAATCTTTATGCGGCCATGGAGCAGGATCTGGTCATCATTCCCGTGATCAACAAGATCGACCTGCCTTCGGCGGATTTGGACATGGTGAGGGAACAGATTGAAACGGAGCTGGGGTTGGACTCGGACGATGCCATCCTCTGCTCGGCCAAGGAGGGCATTGGCATCGGCGATGTCTTTGAGGCCATCATTTCCAAAATCCCCCCCCCGAACGGGAATGAAAAGGGGGAACTGGCGGCGCTCATCTTCGATGCCAATTATGATCCCTACCGGGGGACCATCGTGAGCTGCCGTGTCTTTGATGGCGCGGTGAAGCCTGGGGATGTGATTCGCTTCATGCACAATCAAGCCACCTACAAGGTGGAAGAAGTGGGTGTGTTCCGTTTGCGAAGGGAACCTCGAAAACAGCTGGCCACGGGGGAGGTGGGCTACATCATATCGGGGGTGAAGACGGTCAGCGACACACGGGTTGGGGACACCATCACGCTGGACAACAGACCGGCTGCGACTCCTCTTCCCGGGTTCAAGGAAGCCAAGCCCGTCGTCTTCTCGTCCATTTACCCCATCACTTCGGAGGATTACCTCTCCCTGGCCGAAGCCCTGGCCAAGTTCAAACTCAATGACGCTTCTCTGGAATTTCAAAAAGATTCATCGGCCGCTCTGGGCCAGGGATTTCGCTGCGGATTTCTGGGACTCCTGCACCTGGAAATCGTTCAGATGCGTTTGGAACGGGAATACGACCAGTCCATCATCATGACCGTGCCAAGTGTTCAGTACCGCTTCAATCTGGAGGACGACAGTGAGGTGGTGGTGGACAATCCGCAATACTATCCCGACCAGCAGAAGATAAAAACGGCCCTGGAACCCTTCATCAGGGCTTCCATCATCATTCCCGAGCGCTACATGGGAGCCGTGATGAAGCTTTGCATGGAGCGGCGTGCGAGCAATCCCCGCATGAGCTACCCCACACCGGGACGCATCGAAGTGACCCTGGACATGCCCCTGGCGGAAGTCATCTACGACTTTTACGACCGGCTCAAGACCGTCACACAGGGTTACGGTTCCTTCGATTATGAAGTGACCGAATACCGGGTGAGCGACCTGGTGAAGCTGGACTTTCTGGTCAACGGGGAGAAGGTGGACGCCCTCTCCATGATCGTGCACAAGGAACGTGCGCGGGAATGGGGCGTTCACGTGTGCGATCGGCTCAGGGATGAAATCCCCCGCCATCAGTTCAAAGTGGCCATTCAGGGGGCCATCGGAGGAAAGGTCATCTCCCGGTCCACCGTTTCCGCCTTTAGAAAGGATGTGACCGCCAAGTGCTATGGCGGAGACATCTCCCGCAAGCGCAAGCTTTTGGAAAAACAGAAAAAAGGGAAGCTTCGCATGAAGATGGTGGGGTCTGTGGAAATTCCCCAGAGTGCCTTCGTGTCTGTTCTTCGCACCAATGAGGAGTGACACGGTCCGGTGCCGGGGGAACATGGAGCACAATTCATGGGAAGCAAATCTCCCTGCCTGACCGGATACCTCCCGGAGTCTTCGGGCTTGTACCTCCATGTGCCTTTTTGCAGGTCCAAATGCCCCTATTGCGACTTCTACTCCGTCACTTCCATGAAAGAGGCCCGGGAGTGGGTCCATTGCCTCAAAAGGGAGGCGGAATGCTACCGAGGATTCTTCCAAACGTTCGACACCCTTTACCTGGGGGGGGGCACCCCCTCCCTGCTCAACCGGGCACAGCTCTCCGAAATCTTTTCGCTCCTTCATGCCAGCTTCACATTTGTTCCTTCCCCGGAAATTTCCCTGGAGGCCAATCCCGACGACATCACCCAGGAAAAGCTCGCCGTGTGCCGGGAACTGGGAATCAACCGCATCAGCCTGGGCGTGCAATCCTTCCGGGAAGGGGAACTCAGGTTTCTCGGGCGCCGTCACACGGCCGCAGGAGCGGAACGCGCCCTGGAAAAAATCCGCGGAGCGGGATTTGACAATGTGAGCGTGGACCTCATGTACGGGCTTCCCGGGCAGTCCATGTCCCAATGGCTTTTTTCCCTCAAGAGGGCCCTGGATTTTCAGCCGGAACACCTCTCCTGCTATGAGCTCACGGTGGAGGAGGGCACAGCCATGGGCCGGTTAAAGGCACAGAACAGACTGAAGCTTCCGGACGAAGAAACCGGAAGGCGTTTTTTTCTCACCACATCCCGGTTTTTGGAAAAGCGGGGCTACATCCACTACGAAATATCCAACTTCGCCCGGTCGGAAGCCCTCATTTCCCGCCACAACTCCAAGTACTGGAAACACGTGGACTATCTCGGAATCGGTCCGGGAGCCCACTCTTTCTTCCAGGGAAAAAGGTGGTGGAACGTTCGCTCCCTCCAGCACTACCGTGCCCTTATGAGCCAGGGGAAGCTCCCCCTGGAAGGGGAAGAATGCCTCACGGAGGATCAGCTGCTCCTGGAGACCCTTTATTTTGGTTTTCGGACCAAAAGAGGCATAAACCTCCGCTTGCTGGAGGGTGCCCCTCACATGGAGTCCTGCGCCGCAGAGCTGGAAGAATCCGGTCTCGCCCTTCGAAGAGACGGCCGGCTGATTCCCACCCGCCGGGGATTTCTCCTGGCGGAAAGCCTTCCTCTGCGCATGGTGCGGTGAGTCACTGGGTGACCTGAAGATCGCCAGGTAAAATCATCAGGTAAAATCATAAAGTGTGGCGTTGAGGCGCCAGGGGACGTTCCAGCCCATGGCAGCGGGGATTCAGGGTGCCGTTGATGCTCCTTCAGGAATGGCCTGAAAATCGAGGGTGGCGAAGTAGGGGTCGTAGAGCTTGAATTCGGCATTGTGGGGCGCATTTTTCTCCGGATCAATATGCACCGTGCCCAAGTGGCCGATGATGATTCTCAGCGCTGGATAAAGATCGGAAAACCTGATCCTTTGAAAATCCTTCCGGGATAGCTTTGCAATGATTCTCAGGGTATGGGGTTGCCAATCGGTGGCCAGCAGCACTTCCTTTTCGCAGATGCCGTCCAACATGCGGGCAACGTAGGTTCTTGCCAGCTTGACGAACTCTTCCCTGGTGATGATTCCCGGCATATCTTCCTCCGTTCCCACGAGGAGCGAAGCGTCATTGAGGAATGCTCCACCCCTTCTCACAAGAGTAAACCGCTGCCAAATCAATGGCCGGGGCATCCCGGCGCCTTGTCATGGAACCACCGGCAAGATGACGTTGACTTCTTTCCAGGCCTCGGCAAAAGGTTGAGGCCGTCCCCAGGCCCTCCGCTGTCCCTGCCGGTAGTCTGCGTAAGCGCCGTAGTGGCCGCACTGTGCCGCTTCCACCAGGTCCTCGCGCTTGGCCTTGCGTTGATTCCGGCAATCAGCCAGAGTCTTGTCCAGGCCAGTTTCTTGCGGCAAGGCTGGAAATGAGGCCATGGCAGTGTTCCAGAGGGCCCGCGACACCAGCCAGATCTGCCCTGAGGGATCACCGCGAAGCTCAATGAGGCGCCCGATCTGGGGAAAATCGAGAACCGAACCGGTGTTCAATTCATAATAGCCGGAAGAACCCTCTCCCCTGTGGAATGCCAGGTGGTGCTTGTGAGTGTGGCCCGTGAACATCACGATGGGGTCATGTCCCGGTCCTGCAAGGAGCCCTTGGGTTTCAGGGTCGAAATCCCCCGGCCGGTGATGAACAAAAACGAGATTGACTCCTCCCGCGGCCGGTTGCAGGGTTCTTTTGATCCATTCCCGCTGTTCGGGGGTGATTTCCCCATCCGCTCCCCAATCCTCCAACCTGGCGGAGTTCAGAGCGAGGAGCCGCATGGGCACGGCTGTGCCGCACAAATCCACGGCGTAGTATCCAGGCACCGAGTCGTACTGCACCTCCCGTCTTTCTTTGGCTCCGCACCTTTGGCCCGGTTCATAGTCAAAGCCATGATGAAAGGTTGCGGGCAGTTTTTTATCGGGGTAATAGCTCTCCGATGGGGAATGACCTCCTTCCGATGGGACGGGAAGCAGGTGGTGCCCAAATCCCGAAATGGCCCGTTCACCGCGGTGCATCCACACGAAATTGGCCAGGTTGCCCACGGGAAAGAAGGTGACCCCCGCCTGGCGGGTATAGCCGAGCCGCTCCTTGTAATTTCCAAAAATAGACACATCATGATTGCCCACCACATTCAGCCACGGGATTCGAAGCTGGTCGCTGATGTGGATGAACTGGTAAAGTTCTTCGATGGTGCCCGCATCGATGGCATCTCCCGTGTGGATCATGAAATCCAGGGGATGGTCCTCGTTCAAAATGTTAACGGCCTTGATATGGGCGAGGTAGACAGCCCAGTCAAAATCCTCCTGAACAAAATGACGTTCAAAGGACGGAATCACATCAGCCAGGGCCTGGCTGGCCCTCCTGGAAAACAGCTTGATTTCCCGCTGCCTGAGCTGCACATCGGAGAACCACACGAATCGCAGAAGAAGGGGCAGTTGCAAAACATCGTGTTTCACTTGAGGGTCGGCGTCAACCACACGCAGGTGGCCATCCTCAGCCAGTTGATACGTGAAGTCCCTGTTGTTCTGATGCAGGCTGTTGTGGACCAGTTTTTCGAAATAATGGGTTTCGTCACCGCTGTAGAAAGGGGGTCCCCCGTCACTTCCGATGAAGGAGTAGCAACCTGTCAACAGCACGCTGGAAAACAAGATGACCATCAATGTTCGACAAAGTCTCCGCATCGCCCCGATCCTTTACTCCAGAAGGTTTGCCACTGCTTCACCACAGGCTGCTTTGTTGATTTGAGTGCACTGCCTGATAACAGCAGGTTTCCGCCTTGCCAAAAAAGATTCTGCCATAAAGATGCTGCCGTGGCCCTTGCCTTAAAGCCCTTATATTTACATGTGTGCAAAATTTCGGAGTCGGCGTTGTGAAATTTGGTCAGAGAAGCTGTGGAAGAGATAGGATCATGTCATTTGTTGGCTACAGATTATCAAATCTGTGGTGAAAGCCGCAAGAACTTTGGGGAGCCCAGGCCACCACAATCCACGTCCTACTGGATCATTTCACTTCGGAAAGTCCTATGAGTTTTTTCCAGGGACTGCTGGAGATCCGGAAAGGGATTCTGAAAAACCTGATCGCCAAGTCAAAGCCAAGGGGAATGGGGAGTCACCATGCACCCTGCGGAAGCACCGGGGAAACACTTCTTCGGTGCGGTGAAGTTGAATGAGGGGAAAAACACATGATCGACACCATCATTTTCGACGCTGAAGGGGTCGTGATCGACACCGAAGACATCTGGGACAGGGGACAGGAGGAGTTCCTGGGGCGCCGGGGCTTCATTTATGACCGCGAGCGCATCAAGCCCCTGCTCACGGGCCGCACTCTGGCCGAGGGGGTGGAGGTGATGCAGCGGGCTTACGGGTTTGCCGGCGATCCCCAGGTGCTTGCCGCGGAGCGGGCCAGCATCGTGCGAAACCTCATGGCCACGGAGGTGCGCTTCATCAAAGGCTTCAGGGTATTTTTTGAAAGGGTGCGCGATCAGTATAAAACTTGTGTGGCCACCGCAATGGACCGGGATTTGCTCTCCGTGGTGGATCGCCGGTTGGGCCTCTCCCGGTTGTATGACGGGCGCATTTTCACCCTGGACCAGGTCGGCTTTCGCTCCAAGCCAGACCCCCACCTGTTCCTTTTCGCCGCCCGGCAGCTGTGTTCCCGTCCCGGGTCCTGCGTGGTGATCGAGGATGCCCCCCTTGGCATCGAGGCGGCCCGAAGGGCAGGGATGCGCTCCATCGGTATCAGCACCACTTACGACCGCAGCAAGCTTTTCGAGGCTGACCTGGTGGTGGATGGCTTTGGTGAAACGGATATTTCAAGGTTGCTTTGACGGATCCCAACAGTGTTGATTCAAGGGGTTGCGTGTTTTCCTGCCCTGTCACTTCGTGAAGACGGGTGCCCAGAGAATCCTGAAAGGACAGGATTCCCGTCTTCGCGGTCCATTCCATTAGGCTCAATGGCTTCATGCACGGGGATTTTTCGACCACCAACAGCTGAAGTGGCCCGAAAAATAGGAATTGTGCTGATGCATCAGGGGGCCGGGAAGGTTGCCCGAAAGGGCGATTTGTGATCAAATAGAAGAATATAAACAACAGTAACGTTCGAATTCATAGTCTTTGCAACGGCCAGACGGTGCATCATCGGGACAATCTCCGCAGAACCAGCATGTCGAGTGTTTCATATGCCCGAGGGGGTGTGAGGAGAAGAGCAGAGAGGTCTATTTCTGTTTTCGATGGCCTCATCTGCCGGATCGTGAAAAGGAGGGTTTTCCTCCAAATTTTTTGCAACCAGTAAAACATAAGGAGGTCTCTGCCATGACAAATGACGACCGCAAACCCACAACTAACGATGCCGGTGCTCCTGTCCCCAGCGATGAATTTTCGCTCACGGTGGGTCCCGATGGTCCAGTTCTGATGCAGGATCATTACCTCATGGAGCAGATGGCGAACTTCAACCGGGAAATGATTCCGGACCGCCAGCCCCATGCCAAGGGTTCCGGTGCTTTTGGGCATTTTGAGGTCACATCCGACGTGAGTGCCTACACCAAGGCAGGACTGTTCCAGCCGGGCGCAAAGACCGAAGTTCTTGCACGGTTTTCCACAGTGGCGGGAGAGGCCGGCAGCCCTGACACCTGGAGGGACGTGCGCGGCTTTGCCCTGAAGTTCTACACCTCCGAGGGCAACTACGACATGGTGGGCAACAACACACCCGTGTTTTTTGTGCGCGACCCCATGAAATTCCAGCACTTCATCCATTCCCAGAAACGCCGGGCGGACAGCGGCCTGCGGGACCACGACATGCAGTGGGACTTCTGGACCCTCTCGCCTGAATCGGCTCATCAGGTCACCATTCTGATGAGTGATCGGGGGGTTCCCAAGAGCTACCGGAACATGAACGGGTACACAAGCCACACCTACATGTGGGTCAATGCCAAGGGCGAGCGTTTCTGGGTGAAATACCACTTCAAAACCGACCAGGGAATCGATTTTCTCACCGATGAGGAGGCCGATCGCATCGCCGGCCAGGACGCCGACTACCACCGGCGCGACCTGTCCGAGGCCATTCAGCGGGGAGAGTATCCGAGCTGGACCCTGAAGGTTCAAATCATGCCCTTCGAGGAAGCAAAGACCTACCGGTTCAATCCCTTTGACCTGACCAAGGTCTGGCCTCACGGTGATTACCCATTGCACGAAGTGGGACGCCTGACTTTGAACCGGAATCCGTCCGACTTTCACACGGAAATCGAGCAGGCGGCGTTTGAACCGAACAGCTTTGTCCCCGGAATCGGTCCGAGCCCGGACAAGATGCTGCTGGCCCGGCTTCTTTCCTACGCCGACGCCCACCGTGCACGCCTGGGGGTCAACTACAAGCAGATTCCCGTGAATCGGCCAAAATGCCCGGTGTACAGCTACAGCAAGGGCGGGACCATGCGAATTGAAAATGTCTCCGATCCTGTGTACGCGCCCAACTCCAAGGGCGGCCCCAAGGCAGACAGCGAGCGCTATCCCGAGGAAGCCGTATGGAGCGCCAGCGGCGAGTTCATACGGTCCGCCTACACCCTCCGCAAGGACGACGATGACTTCGGCCAGCCAGGCACCCTGGTGCGCAAGGTCATGAACGATGCGCAGCGTGACCGCTTGGTGTCAAACGTGGTGGGACACCTCAAGAAAAGCGTTTCAGAACCCGTTCTTGAGCGTGCGTTCGATTACTGGCGCAACATCGACAAGGAAATTGGGGACCGTATCGTCAAAGGGGTGAAAGGGAGCTGATTTTGAAGGTGCAGCGTGTCCCATGCACCGGCGAATGACGGAGTTTCCCATGGAGGTTGCATTGTGAACCCCAGTGGGTCATGAACAGAGTGAAGGCAAACCCAAGGCATCATGGATCTGCCCCGAAAAATAACAAGGGCTGCAACGAACGTGGTCTTTGAGAGCGGGTCAGATCCATCCTGCGTCCATATGGCGGCGGACCTCCATGATGAGGCCCGGTGAACCAATGAAGCATGAATAGAATAAAGGAAAAGCTGGAAGAGGGCATTCTGCAAAGATCTGTATCGTGCAGCTGGTGCGAATGGGTGGACATTTGGTATGCTGCATGGTTTGCCTGGACAGTAAACTGGTGCACGGATGTGGTCAGCCATGATGAAACGAAACACAATTCATGTAGGGACTTCGGGATGGCACTATGAGCACTGGAAAGGCCCGTTCTATCCGGAAAATCTGCCTGACAAACAACTTCTCGATCATTACACGACGCATTTCCGGACGGTGGAAGTCAATAATAGTTTTTATCGTCTTCCTGAGAAGGAGGTCTTAAAGGAATGGAAGGAGAACGTGCCCGACGGGTTTGTGTTTTCAGTCAAGGCGAGCCGGTATATCACTCATATGAAAAAGCTGAAAGATCCGGACGAACCCGTGGCCACTTTTCTGAACACAATGAGCACCCTTGAAGACAGGCTCGGCCCTGTCCTTTTTCAGCTGCCTCCCAAATGGAATATGGACCTCAAACGTCTGAACAGTTTTCTGGCTGCCCTTCCCAACGAATACCGATATGCATTCGAATTCAGGGACCCGAGCTGGTTCGATGAAAAGACCGAAGAGGCCTTGAGAAGAAAAGGTGCTGCATTCTGTATCTACAGTTATGAAGGAGTGCAGTCTCCACATTCCCTGACCGCCTCTTTTGTCTATGTTCGTCTTCATGGTCCGGACCATGCGTACCGGGGTTCGTACGATGAGAAGGCTCTCTCGGAATGGGCGAAGGCTTGCGTGTCGTGGGCAGAAGAAGGAAAAGAGGTCTTTTGCTACTTTGATAATGATGAAGCTGGATATGCCGCTCAGAATGCTTTAAAGGTGAAAGAACTGGTGAGTGAAATGTGGCCGAGGGAATGTGGGGAAGGGGTGGACAATGCCTGAACTGCCTGATGTGGAAGTGTATCGTCATTACGTGAACAGTACCTCCCTGCATCAGACCATTGAAAAAGTGGAGATATTTTCAGCGGATATTTTGGAAAACATTTCCCGCCGCGAGTTTCGGAAGCATGTGGAAATGAGAAAATTCGAATCCACCGACAGACATGGAAAATATCTTTTTGTGAGACTCAGTGAAGACGGTTGTGTGGTTTTTCATTTTGGGATGACTGGTTTATTGGAATACTTCAAGGACAGCCACAGCAAACCCAAATACAGCCGCGTTCTTTTCACCTTCGACAATAGCTATCATCTTGCTTTCGTCATGCCGAGAAAACTTGGAAAACTGGCACTCATCGAGGATCCATCCCTTTTTGTGAAAGATCGAGGCCTCGGAGCTGATCCTCTTGACAGAAACTTCACTCTGGAGGAATTCAAACATGCACTCACAGGGACCAAAAGCACTCTGAAGTCTGCACTGATGAATCAGAAGTGCATCGCTGGAATCGGCAATATATATTCAGATGAAATACTCTTTCAGGCCAGGCTGAACCCAAGAACAAAAGCGGGACAACTCAGCGAGCAGTCCATAAAAGAACTTTACCATGCGATGAAAAAGGTCCTGAAGAAATCCATAGAAAATCAGGCTGACCCGAATCAGATGCCCCGCAACTATCTGATCGCCCATCGTAAAAAGGGCGGTGCTTGTCCTGCCTGTGGTGAAGATCTGATCGTGGAGAAAATATCGGGTCGCACTTCTTACCATTGCCCAGAGTGTCAACGGTAGCGCAAAGATTCACAGCAGACTCACAAGTTGCCTGGTCGCCATGTTTTTTTCTCCCTTCCTGACACATGGCTCTCCTCTCCGAGCCACCATTGACGGAGCACTTCTGCTCGTCGGCGTCAGCATGCTTTTCATAAGCGCCGGTCAAGGTTTGCCGGCCATCGCTCTCCTTTGCAGTCTGGTGGGATTGGGAAGCGCATTCGCCCATATGCCCATGCCGGCACCGCTGATCCATCGGTTTCACAACAATCGGACAGACAAGTCAATCGGGTTCATGGTCACCTGATCCAGCACAAGGTTGACGATTCATATGGAGCAAACACACAAACAGCATTTTTGACAAAGCCTGGCTCAGTGCATTTCAACTGAAAACATTTTTTTAGAATGGTGGGTATAATATGCGAATTCCAGTGAACTCATCGAGAGACCCCGCTCAAGGACAACATGAATCGATCCTGGTCTCCGACTTTGATGGCACAATGACCCGCTTCGATTTTTATGAACTGGTTCTTCGCGAGCTCCCCTCTTCCGCTAAACGGGATTTCTGGCAGGACTACATGGCCGGGAAGCTGACACTCTTCGAAACATTGTCGGGGATCTTTGGCTCCATGCGTGCCTCGGGGCCTGAGCTGGAGGCGCTGCTCACCCGCATGGAACTGGACCCGCTGCTTCACCGGTCCGTGGAGCGCCTGCGGCACAGGGGATGGGAGGTCATCGTGGCCTCGGCCGGATGCGAGTGGTACATCAATCGGCTCCTCGGACGGGCAGGGGTGGATCTCGAAGTGCATGCCAGTCCTGGAGAATTCTCGCCCGAGGGAGGACTCAAGATGACCTTGCCTGAAAATTCCCCTTTCGTACACCGTGCAAAGGGAATCGACAAACCGGCCGTTGTGCGCCATGCTCTTGGACGATCGGATCGGGTGGCTTTTGCCGGTGATGGCCCGCCCGATCTCGAAGCCGCTCTGCTCATTTCGCCCCAGTGGCGTTTCGCCAGGGGAAGGCTGGCCCAACTGTTGGAAGAGAAGAGCGAGGCTTTTCATTCCTTCAGAACGTGGTCTGATATCGCGGATGTGCTGCTGGCACAGGGTGCGCCCTGATACAAGGGCTGGGTTTCCTTTTGCCTCCTGAACACAAGAAAAAACCTCTGGAAGACTCAAACATTCATTGCTCTTGAAGAAGGGGGTCGTCTCTTTCAGCCGAAGGAGAAGCGCCTTGCCCTGGCTTTTTTCGGTGGGGTGGCCTTGGCCGTCTACGAGAGCGGTGTGGCTCACGAATTTTTCCGGCGTCAAATATTTGATCCTCATGGCACGCCGCTCCACACCCGCGGAGAAGCGTTTCCTGCAAGCCTCCCTGGATCTCTACATCACGGCCACCAATCTGGATGGCGATCGGGTGGTGATCAAAACGCCTGCGGGAAAAGAAATTGCCACACGTACGCACCGCCAGATTTTTCGCTTTCAATATCAGCAGAAAAATCCCAGGGGGAAATTTCCCCGGGTGTCCCGGCCTCTCCATCTTCGTGGCTCCCCTTGCCCGCATGGATGCCGCTCATGGGCCGCCCCCATTTGTCCAAATACAGGAGGACCTGAAATGTACTGTCACCAGTGCGGTGCGAAAGCTCAAGGGGCCTATTGTTCTCAGTGCGGGGCCAAGCTTATGGTCTCCCAGGAAATACAGGGAGATTCTCCTCGGGACTGGAGTGAGGAAATTCGTTACGAGGTTCTTCTGGGGAACTCAAGGGTGCGCGAACTCATTGCTCAACACGCTGCAAGGTCCGGTAAAAAGATGTCCGCCGATGCTTTTCTTGAGCTGTGCGACAGGGCCTTTGTTCCCCTTGCGGGCGTGTCACTGGCCAAGATCGGTTCCATTGTGCAGCCCATCAGTGCCGCCCTGGGCATAAAAACAGGCAAAATGCGCAAAGAATTCTTTTCCAGGCCCCCCGGCAAAGTGATCGTGGCAGTTCTCTGCTGACACGGGATGGCCTTTGACCCCGTCAAGATGGAGCCATCGCCGATGGCCGGGGAAGAAACATTCAGTGCGAAAATTTTAAGCAACTCTCTGCATTTCCTACCTCTTTCTCATTGTGATCCACATCCCATCTGATTTCCAGCCCTCGTTCCCGATGGAGTAACAGCTTCAATGCGGTTGAATTAAGGGATTGCGGATGGCCCTGTCCCGTCACCTTCACGAAGGCAGGGGGGCCAGGAGATCCTGGCAAGACTGGATTCCCGCCTTACCGGCAAAGACGTAAAGGGCCTTTTATTGGGGTTGAAGAAGCTTGAGTCAACAACAATGAGAAATAGGGTCCACCGAGAAATAGGGCCACCTATTTTTATTCCTCGGGAAGGGCCATCGGGCAGATCCTGTGGTTTCCATTTTTCCACATACGGCAATCTTCTAAAAGCATCGGAGGAGTTGTGTCCATAACGGTTCCACTCAACGAGATTCCTCTTATCCTCTCGGGCCCCATGCTCAGGCGCGTTGAGTCCCGCAGCGTCAGCGTCTTCGTTGCCCTGAAGCACTCCCGGGTCGTGTCGCTGACCATTCACGACGGTGACACCGCGCTGGCCCCCATCAAGTTTGAGGGGCAGGCGCAAACGGTGGCATTGGGGCGCTACGTGCATGTGGCCGTGGTGACCGCCACCACCGATGGAGCCGCCACTGGTCTCGCTCCAGACGAGCTCTATGGCTACAATCTCACCTTCCAGCAGCCGGTGGATAAAGATCCTGCCGATGTGGACCAGTCTCTGACCACCCTCGCGGACCATGGCCTGCTCCATAATGATTTTCCCCTCGGCTACGAAACTGGACTCCTCCCGACTTTTGCCCTGCCTGCGATTCATCTGGGAGATCTCAACCTGGTGCATGGTTCCTGTCGAAAACCCCATGGGGGAGGGCATGACATGCTGGCCGTCCTCGACCGCATGCTTGCAGCGGACCGCCATCCATTGCGCAGGCCTCACCAGCTGCTTCTCACAGGCGACCAGGTCTATGTGGACGACGTGTCCTTGTGCCTTCTGCATACCATTCGCGCCACGGCGCACATGCTGCTCGCCTGGAATGAGCCCGAACGCATTCCATTCGACCTTGGAGCGGGCCCGGGACAGGTGTCCTTTGACGACCCGGCCGTTCGGCCGGGCAGTGCACGCAAATCCTGGATCATGCTGCAGCCCGGCTACACCAGCGACCATGATGAGGGCCATCTCATGTTTTTGGGCGAGTATTATCTCATGTACCTCATGGCCTGGTCCGACGTGCTGTGGCCGCGGACAAACGGGGATTTGACTTCCGGTTCACCGCCCTTTCCCTCGGAGTACACTTTGTCCACCCCGGAAGATGCCCTGCCACTGGAGGACTGGGGCCAATACTATCAGACGGCGGGCCTCGAAAGGTCAAACGTGCTCAACTATGCCCGTACCCTGCGCCATGTGCGCCGGGCCCTGGCCAATGTGCCCAGCTACATGATCTTTGACGATCATGAAGTCACCGATGACTGGTATCTGCACAGTCAGTGGGACCTCACCGTGCGCAACAATTCTGCGGGCCGGCGCCTCATGCGCAATGCCCTCATCGCGTATGCCATTTTTCAGGACTGGGGCAATCAACCGGAGCAATATGCCGCCGGGGCAGGGTTGGAGCTGTTGCAGCGCGTACGGTTTGATGGGGCCAGTGGCAAAACGCCCCTGCACGATCAGCCCGATGATCTGGACTGCCACCTCGGCATTCAGCCATCGGGCAGCCCTTGCCCCAATGTCCGTCTGGCCTGGCATTACCGTATTGCATGGGATGCCCATCAGATCATCGTGCTGGACACGCGCACATGGCGGGCCTACTCGAAGGAGCCAAAAGGGAACAGCGGGCTGCTCACTGCGGACGCCCAGCATTGGCAACTGGGTCGCTACGCCCCGGAGGATGGTTTCGAAACGGTGGTCGTTTCTCCCGCTCCCTTCATCGGTGTGCCGCTGCTTGAAGAAGCGGTGCAGAAGCTCTACGCCCATTACAAAGGTCCCGAAGCGGCTGACAGTGAGGCATGGATTGGAAACCGTCCCCTTTTTGAGGCTTTCCTGAGTGAGCTGGCGGCTTTTGGACGCGTCATCCTGTTGTCCGGAGATGTGCACTACGCTTTTTCCAACTCCGTCGCCTATTTCCGCGATGACCATGGGCAGGCTCCTGCGCGCATCGTCCAATTTTGTGCCAGCTCCCTCAAAAACGAGGACAAGATGACGCGGCTCCTTGGCCAGGTGGGCAACGTGTTTCCTGCCATTGGATGGCTGGGGTTCAGTGATGGTCTGCAGGCATCCCTTGCGCAGGACTTGAAATCAGCCATGCTCACAGACATTGGGCAGGTGACTTTCGAACCGCCCACCAATTTGAGAAACCTGATCGCATCGCCCGATCTGGCGCAGATCTACTTCAACCTCATCATCTACGATCGGCTGTCACAGCCCGCGGTCATCCCCAGCAGCGGTTGGATCAGCGACCCTGCCTTTGCCGTTGTCAAGGCCCTGGCGGACACGGGAATGGGTTCCCAGTGGCGCTATGGCGTCACCTTTGCCCGCGATGATCGTGTTTTGTCCGAACGGGAAGGGGAACTGGCTTCGCTCAACGAGGATTTGCCTCCCATCGATGGAGAGACACGGGCGCACATCCTCGACGACGCGCGCGAAATAGTGGGCTATTCCAATATTGCCCGCATTCATTTTGAGTTGAATGAGACAGGTTCCGCCACCCACGTGACTCAACAGCTCTTCTGGTATGCGCACTCCCCGGACGGCGGTTTGTCTGACATTCTCATGACCACGCGGCACAGGGTGCCCTACACACCGCCAAGCGCGGACGAACGCCCGGAGGTGACCCAATGACACCGGAGCATCGACGATTCTTGCGACACCTTCTCGGAAAAACACAGGATTTTCTCAGGCCATTGACGGATGTGGTGGACAAGCCTCGCGCCTTCTACGCACTTTGCGCCCAGATGGGATGGAATCTCGAGGGCGTTGTGGATGGTTCTCTGAACAACCTGACGGCGCTCCTGGGCGAGCTTCAAAAGGATGTGGATGCCATTGCGGCAGCCGCTGAGGAACCCGATGAGAACGCTGCAGCGGATGCAGCGCATGCCGCCCTTCGAAATCTGCTGGATCGTCTGGAAATCCTTGAGACACCCCTGTTCTCCACGGTGTCGCCCAATGCCGCCCCCGAGGTCGCCAGGGAGTTCAGCAGAGACCTGCGCGACTATCTTGTTCTGCGATGGCTGTTCCGGCATGCATCCCTGCTGTTTCAGCTCGGCCGTCTGTTGTCCATCATCCGCTTTGAGACGTCGCCGGCAATTTATGGAGCGGACAACGAGCTGCTTCGCTTCGCCGTGCCGCGCTACGTCTTGCATTTAGACGACTTGTGGAATGTTGCAGCCAACGCCCTGAGCCAGCTGCTGCGTGGGTTGAGGATTGAAACTCCCTTGACGGCGAAGGATTTTGCCTCCGCACTGGGTGGTTTTCTCGATGATCGTTTGCGGGAAATGATGGCTGCCGGGGGGACATATGGCCTCGAAGACCTCACTGTAACCCTGGATCCTCAGGGCATCCTTGCCCAGGCTTCCTGGCTTCCAGCACCCATTCATGCTGGCGGTCCTGTCATGATGCAATGGCCATCCCCTGTTCCAGCGACCCTGACCATCGGGCCGGGATCCTGGCACCTGAGCTGGGCACCAGCGGACAGTGTGGCCGGCTCCCATTATCCCATCATCACTTCGAACGTTCTGGAGCTGTCGTTGATGGGTGGAGCAGATGCGCAAGACTGCCCTGCCACCTCTTTTTCAGTCAAGGCGGATCATGGAGACCTCCGTTTGATTGCCGCGGGAGGATTGCGCCTCAGTCTGCCCGAGACGCTTCTTTCCACGGAAACAGGAAAGCTGAGCGGCGCCGTGTGCGGTCGTGTGACACACAAACTGGGTGGAACGCCGGTCATCACTCTCGATGCGGCAACCCTGCAGACGGAGTCCGAGGTGACTTTGAGCGGACCGGCAGGGCTGAAAATAGGCGCTGTGGAGATGACCCTTGCGGGAGTGTCCTTTTCGGCGGATGCGGGTTTGGGAACTTCTTTGGATTTGAAGGTGGCCGGCACACTGCTTTTGGGCGACAGCATCATCGCAGTGGATGCCCGGTATGACCATGACAACGGCAGGTTCAGCATTCTGTCCACGGGGGAAGTTTACCTGGGGAACGGCATCTGGCTCTTTCCCGCAGACAACGAACCCGTGCTGGAGTTGCAGGCGCAAGGTTCGGGCAGTGCGACGTTTGGTGTCAATGCGCTCTTCAAGGTGCCGCGGGCGGGAGAGACGGACGGCACTCAAACCGTGGCCGTCAGTGGTTCCCTGTCATTGCGTGCCTCTCAGGGCCAATGGTTGGTGGAAAGCTTCAGCGCCTCTGGTGCCATTTCCGGTCAGTCCCTGACACTGCCGGGGCACATCACTTTGACCGATGCACAGGTGTCATTGTCCCTGGATACATCCAGACAGATCTTCAAAGCTTCCCTTGGAGGAGCACTGACATTGGGCGCCACTGCAGGCGAAGGCTCTGTGAGCATCAACGTCGATCTGATCTTCGATGACGTGACGGACCCCACAAGCATTCGCATCGACAGTGCTTTGGAGCTTGACAACGTCAATTTGTTCCACCTGGCTTTTCTCCTGCACATGAGGGCTCGTTTGCGCGTGAACACCCGAAGGGTCAACGGCGGCGTGACGGCCACCGGGGAGTTGATGCTGGAACAGGCAGCTGCGGGTTTTTTCCCTCTGGACACGATCGATCCTGCGCAGCCGCATCCTGACCATTTTCAGCTGGCGGTCACCCAGTTGACCGCTCAGTGGAACTTCCATCCCGCAGGATTTGTTCTGGTGGCCACGGGTGGTGTGCTGCGCCTTCCCCCCGTTTTCAGCCCAGGCCCCAACGACCCTTCAGGGCTTCCTCTCAGCATTTCTCTCAGCGACGAAAACCCTTTGCGCCTACAGGTGAGCACCTCGGGGCTTCAACTGGAGGGAGAATTTGTATTCGCAAATTTTGGGGTGCGCCTTGACGGTGGCGCCATCTCCAATGGGGAAGGGCCTGCGTTGCAGGTGAATGAGGCAAAGCTGCGGTTCCATGGCAAGGATCTTCCCGTCCTCCACGGGGTCAGGGGAACGGCCAGCCTTCCTCTGCCCGGAGCCGGTCACGCCCATATCGGTTTCCAGGACATGACTTTTGACATGACAGGGTTGCCGGCCGGCGTCATCCATCTTGCGCAGGATCTGCCCGGCATTCCCCTGGGTGGGGGCTTCACTTTCACTTTGCTGGGCGGCATGGGAAGCGATCATCCCGTCACCGGGCTGACGGTCACTCATGACGATGGGGCGGTGCGTTTCCGGGTGGACACGGCCATGCGGCTGTCCGTGCCGGCCAGCATGCTCCTCCTGGAAGGGGGTGGTCAGGTTGCCATGAAAGCTTCGGGCAGCATGAATTATAAAGTGGGGGACTCGTTTCCTGAAATCGCCGTCCATGCCCTGACCGTCTCAGGAAGCTTCCAGCTTGGCGGACTCAATGGCCTGCTCATCGACAATGGGGAGCTGAGCGCAGAGGGCATTTCCCATATGCTGAAGCCTGCGCCCGCCAATCCGTTCATCATACGGCTCTCGGGCGATGTCACGCTGCCCGATGGTCCCAGGGGAGGACTGCAGAATGCACGTTTTATCTTTGAAGGAAATCCGCTGCCTCGCTTCGACTTGGACGGGGTGAGCGGCGGAAGCGGAAACCTGGAACTGGCGGGGGGATACCTCCCCGTCAATGTCACCAACCTGCGGCTTCAATTTGACCCCACCATCGAGCTGCCGCAGAAGTTTCTTCCTCAGCACGTCACCATGGTCGTTGATGCGGAAGTCAATATTCAAAATGTTCTCACGGGATCCGTACGTGACCTCACCATCCGCTTCGACGCCAATGGCATGCCGCAGCCGGCTGTGGATGCACTCATGCTTCAGGTGACGGGACTGGAGCTTGTGGAGGGATTTTCCCTGGGTGGAGGGCTTGCCGTTGGGGGCCTCACGCAGATTCCCGATGCGCTGGTCCTGGCAGGCCGGTTGGGAGGCAAGGTGAGCGGTGCCGGCGTGGAAGCCTTGGTGGCCTTTGGCGTTGTGGATGGCCTCTTCATGCCCCTGGGCGCTGCATTGGAAGCCAGCATGGGCCCGGCAGGCATTCCGCTGGGTCAGACGGGCTTTCTCCTCACGGGGGCATCGGGTGGTGTTTCTTTCACGGGGGGCAATGCCGATCCCGATGACCTGCGCGCTTACGTTCAACTGGACGCCGATGGCAAAGTGAACAGCCAGCCGCGGCCTCCAGCCGCGGACGCTCCCGATCCCGCAGTACAGGGACCCATTGCCCATGCCGCCGATCCACCGACGGATGCGCCCCTGGAGTTCCAATGTCCGCAGGAACCCTGCCCCCCACCGTCCGTTGGCATTTTGTACCAGCCTCACCCCGATGAGGAACAGTACGCCCACCGCGTCATCTTTAAATTCAGCGCACTGGATCAGGCCTCGGTGGACAGGGTTCTTGACGCGGCGGGGATTTCAAAGGAGGCCCTTCAGGGGATGACACCCGATGCCGTCGCCACCCAGGTGGGAGAAGCGGTCATCGGGTCCCTTGGTGCGATGCTGCCCTTCACGACGGAACAGTTGGATCTTTTGCGGACACCACTGCAGGAAGCGGTGGCCGCGTCGGCGACAGGGGCCCTGCAGGGAAGCGGCAGTGTCTACGACGCCCTGGTCAACGCTGCCTACAAGGGAATTCGCGCACCCAATACGACCTTGAAACTGACAGGAACCCTGTCCTATGTGGGTGTGTCGGCGTTCCTGTCGGTGACAGGGGGCGTTGTGTTCAGCCCGACGATCCAGTCGGCCGGCATCGTTGGGTCCATCAACCTCGTGGGAATTCCCATGGGAACCCTGCGCGGTTTCCTCACCGCCAACAATGATGCGGGCGCATTCGATCCGGCCCTGTGCGGGGATTTGTCCTTTGCCCTGGGCCCCCTCGATCTGGGCAAATTGCGCATGACCTTCCGGGCGGGTTTTGACATCACCACCTTTGCTGCCCATGCGATCGCCCTGTCCGAAGAACTGGGCCAGGACCTTCTGGCCGGCGTTCTGCAAGTGATGGATGATGATTTGTTCAATTCTCATGGCAGGGATCCCCTTGCCACACTGGCTGTTCTGGAACCCCAGCAGACCCTGGCGCTCGTCGCCCTCTTGATGCAGCAGCCCATGCGGCCAGACCTGCGTGGTTTTCTGGTCGCTCTCTTCGACCGGCTCTGGACGAATTTCAACCCGCAAATGCTCCTCTGCGGCAGTGCCCAGCCCAAGCTCTTGGGACTGCCGCTGGATGGCGAGCTGGTTGGAGTCAGTGCCAACGTGACCAAAACAGAATTTGCGGCAAGCTTTCGTTTTTCACCCATGGCCCTTTTCGGCAAACTCTTTGGCGGTGTGCTGCCCGCCTTTGATGCCATGAAGCTGGCATTGCGCCTTGTGCTGCCCGATCCGCGGCCTTTCATTGAAGCGGGCATCGGCGGCGACCTCAATTCCCCCGCCAAAATGCTGCAGGTGGCAGAGGAAGGCCTGGCTCATGCCATGAGCGAAGCGGTGGCGACCATCGAATACGCAATCGCACCCATGGGCTTTCGCATGGTGGATGCCGAAGCGCGCTTGATCATGCCGGACCTGTTGAATCATCCCTCACACCGTGAAATTCACTGGTTGCGACCCGAAGATCGTCCCGGAAATCTGCCCTCGCGCCTGGAAGTTCTGCTGGCAGCGGTGCTTTCGGATCAATTGGGAAATATCTTCTGGCGAGGCACAGCGGAGGAGCTCAAGGCACTGCCGGGACTGCGCAACGGCGCTGCCATCGGCAACCTTTCCCTTCGGGAAGATTATTTTCCCCATGGGGGCATTCTCGGTGCGGGCCGGATTGCCCTCCCTCAGCTCTTCACGCAGCCACCTCCTGTGGCCGAGTTCAACCAATTGCTGACGGGTGGGCTGATGGACAAGGTGCATGCAGCACAGACACTGCTGGAAGGCCTGACCACCGCGGAAACCTTGGGACAGATGGGTTTCTACATGCCTGCGCCCAACCCGCCCGCCGGGGCTTTTGCGGAGGTCCACACACCTCGGGACCTGGTTGCTCTCATGCAGGGCTATCCCTTTGACCTGGACAGTGTGGATCGGGGCGAATTCTATTCCGTCCAGGAATCTTTCTTTCGAGGCTCCCTGGGTTCGCCCCATCGCCCCGTGACGATTCTGGGTATTCCCGTTGGGTCTGCAGATCTGGAAGTGGTGCCACCGGAGACCGGCCGGGAGGGTTTCCTTCGCGCCCGCGCCCGTGTTCCCCGCGGCTCCTGGCTGCGTGACCTGGTGGGAGAGGCGGCCCTGGAGTTTTCCATTCGACAGTGTCCTCCAGAACCCATAGAAACCCATTTTGGCAGAATCGCCTCAGCCCTGAGCAATCCTGATGCCGATGTCCATGCCATTGCCATGCAGCTGGCTGGGGACTTGAACTCACACCTGCCCAAAATTTCTCTGGTGGCGGCTGTTCAGGACCTGAGGCTGCCGCCGGAACTCCGGAACGTGTTGCAGCTGGAGGGCAATGTTTCTGCGGAGTTGCACGCTTATTCCCTGCTTTATGCCTATGATCCCGCGTTCAGCAGTGACGACCCCCTGGCCGCCGCACGCAATTTTGGCGGACTGGTTCTTCGAATCTGGAATCTCACCTTCGGCGCAGGGCCTTTCAAAGGAAAGATTCACGAGGCCCTTTTTGCGTTGACTTTCAAAGATCCAGAGAGAATGCAGTTGCCGCGAATGAGCGCCGACATGCACGTGGGGAGGGGGGCGGCTCCCGGTCTTGCCCTGAATTCTGCCCGGCTGGTGCTCGGCACTGATCCGTTGGCCGCTCAACTGATCGGAGAAGTGGAATTTATCGATCTGGGTTCTTTCCGCATTGAGCCGCTGGCTGGAAGACGTTCGCTGCACATACGAGTGGACGCTGTGAGCGGGAGTCTGCGCATCGATCCGGCGCGCCTGACCGTGCCGGCACTGGGAGGGGGCAGTTCCGTGCGCATCCACGGCAAAACGGTGGATGCCCCCTTCACTTTTGACCTCAGCGGATCCTGGGAAGCAGGGCTGAGCATCGTTAATCTTGCACTGAACAATCCCTTCGATGCATCGGGCACCCCCCTCTTCACACTGCCGGGAACGGTGCGTGTGAACCTCCGTGGAAAGGGACTTGCGTCCGCAGAGTTTGAGCTCGACTTCAGGCACGGTTCCACGGTGACGATCCTGCCCGGTATCACTCTGGATGGCCGTGCTCAAGGCCGTTTGGTGATGCGTTCCGATGGTAGCTTTGCATACACGGGACAGCATGGCCTGACGCTGCCCCAGTTCACGTCGTCAGGGATTCTGGACGTGCGGCACACTCCACCTCAGCGCCGTCAACCCGCAGTGGCCTCGGTCCGGCTGACTGGCGCCCGGGTTCAGTTGAGCGGACTGCCAGCGTTCACGGCGGATTTTGAGATTTTGCCTTCACAGCTTCGAGCCGTGGTCAACTTCGGGAGCGGCTGGATGGGCATATCCGGGCTGGGGGAATTCAGGGCCGGCCTTTGGGATTTCACCTATTCCTGGAAGGGAGGACCCGTGACGTTGACGGCCAAAAACGCGCTGGCAGTGCGCATTCTTGGCAATCTCATCGCTGAAGTTCAAAAGCTGTCCCTGTCAATGGAGCCTGCGCGCAACCAGATGAAGATGAGCGCGTGGACCAAGGGATGGGTGCCATTGCTGCCCAGCCTGCTGGAGGTCCAGCCCGCGGAAGTGCAGATGGAACTGAAGGGTTCCGGCAGCACTTTGTCTCTCAGGGGAAGTGTTCGGGCACTGCGGCGCAGTGACCGCAACTGGCATGTGAATCAGTCCATGAATCTAGTGATGACCGATGGACCTTTTGAGGTGATCCTGCTGCAGGGAAATCAGGTGGCGTTCCTGCCCCTTTCAGGCCCCTTGCGCCGCATCAGCAGTGCCCGCGGCCAGACACAACTCTTGCTGGAGCGCAACGCGGCGGGGACCCTGTCTCTGGTATTGCGCAATGTGGGCATCCACTTCGCGGGTACGGCACGGGCAGGTGCCGTCATCGATTCGTCGGGCCGCGCACGCTTCACATGGGCTGGCCGTATCACCGGCAATGGACTGACTTATGAACCTGACACGGATCTGGCTTTGACGATGGCGCTTTTGCAGGTTCCCCCCGTTCTCACATTGTCGCTGCCCAGAGGGCGTCTCAAGGGGACTTTTCCCGGCTGGCCTGCGGCAGGGGTTGTCTTTCCCGCGCGCGCCCTTGAACTGAGCATGCCACCGGAGGTCGGCGGCAGCGCAAAGCAGAGTGGAAAAGGGTGGCAGACAGTGCCCGGTTTCCCTTTTGCGCAATTTCGTGTCACGGCGCCCGAGTTCAGCTATCGTTTGAGCGGTGAGACCCTGGTCAACCGGCTGACAGGAGGTCTGGAGATTCGCTCCACAGCTAAACGTCCCAATGGGCAACCCTGGGCGCAAGCCAGCACCTCTTTTGATGTGCCGGTGGACAGTGGTGGCCGCGTCACACTCCAATTTCCCACCTGGGGTGCCATTGGTGACCCATATGGGGCCGTGCGCGAGGCGTGCAGGGCCAATGCCCGACTCACCCATGTGCTGCCTCCCTTTCCCGTTCGACCAAATCCCCCTGTGCGCCCCAGACATCCCCGTCCGCGGGTGGGGTTTGACGCGGCATGGGTGGCGTATGACACCGCGCGTCTCACCTATGACACGGTGACCCTGCCGGCGTATAACAGGGCCAAGAAAGCATATGATGATCTACTCGCGGCGCTGAACACCGCCTTGGCAGCCTGTGAGCAGGCGAACCCCCTTCCCCCTCAGCTGCCATGGGTGCCGGCTCTGAGTTTCACAGTGGGGGATCTGCTCACGTAGAACTGAACACTCCTTTGATTTTTAAAGAAAAAATTCCATCACTCCCTTTGGTCAAAAAATAAGGCTGGCTGTCTTGAGCCTGCTAATTGTGGGCATGCGGGAGACGAAGGTTGCGCCAACAAAAAAAAGACCCGGCAGTGGAATCACCACTGCCGGGTCTGACACCGCTGATAAGGTTAATGTTTCTATACTCCCTAACTGATCTGGTACCTTTTCAGGGCTGCAATCCGCTCATCGAGAGGAGGGTGGCTCATGAAGAGCCTCTTCCATTCGAACTTTTCGGTTTTTCCATTGATGCCAAAAGAAGCCATCTGGTCGGGCAGGGGTTCCTGGATGCCTCTCTTGAGCTTTTCCAGCGCGGAAATCATCTTTTCGTTGCTGGCCAGGTGCGCTCCACCGTAATCAGCCCTGAACTCGCGTTGCCTGCTGAACCACATGACGATCACACTTGCCATGATTCCAAAGACGATCTGGGTGACGATGGTGGTCACAAAAAAACCGATCCCATGTCCCTCTTCATTCTTGAGAATCACCCGATCCACAAAATGACCCACGAGCCTGGAAAGGAAGATGACAAAAGTGTTCACCACCCCCTGAATGAGGGTCAGCGTCACCATATCTCCATTGGCCACATGGCTCACTTCATGGCCCAGAACCGCTTCCACCTCATCCTGGTTCATGGTCCTCAAAAGACCTGTGCTCACGGCCACCAGGGCATTGTTTCTGCTCATGCCCGTAGCGAATGCATTGGGGGTCGCCGAGTCGAAAATGGCCACTTCGGGCATGCCGATTCCTGCTTTGGACGCCTGCTGCCTGACGGTCTGCATAAGCCAGTTTTCCACTTCATTCCGGGGCGTGGCGATGACCTTCGCACCCGTCAAGCGCTTGGCCATCCACTTGGATATGGCCAAAGATATGAAAGATCCACCAAAACCGAACACAGCTGCAAAGATGAGCAGGTTGCCGTAGTCTATGCCCACTCGTTCTTCATCGAGTATTCCACTGACTCCCAGAAGACTCAGGACAAAGAACAGCACAGCAAGAACCGCGATGTTGGTCGCCAGAAACAAGAAAATCCTTTTCATCGATTAAGTTCCTCCGGATATTTTCATCAAAAGATGTGCAAATTCACGCCCCACAACGCTTGAACACAACAGTTCTAATATTATACGAAGATGTTAACTTGTCAATATTTTACGGATTCTTCTTTGGTGACGATACCTTGTGGAAGTGCCTCGCCGGCCGCATGGGGGTGAAAAAAATAGGCCCCGATTGGCCTTGTCCTGGGTTTTTCCATGCCGGGAAAGAGGCAAGGAACCTGGCATTGAATCAACCCACGTCTTTTTCTGTGGCTGTCGCTGCACCCTGTTTGTGAAAGCGTATTCCGAAGAAGGTGGAATAGAGCACGGGGCAGAGAAAAAGCGTGAAAAGGGAGGAAAAAGCCAGGCCGAAAATGAGCACGCTGGCCATGGGCCGCCACATGTCGCCTCCGAGTACGGCCAAAGGCACCAAACCCATGATGGTGGTGGCTGCGGTGAGCAAAATGGCCCGCAGCCTTTCCAGCACGGCGTCCACCAGCATTTCCCGCTCCCCTTTTCCTGAGGTTCTCTCGATTTCTATGCGGTCCAGGATGAGGATGGCGTTGTTCACGATGATGCCCACCAGGCTGATCATGCCCAGCATGGCCATGAACCCGAATGGCTCCCTGGTGATGAGCAACCCGGCGGTGATGCCCACTGTCATGGGGGGTATGGTGAGCACGATGATGAGAAAACGCCGCAGGGAGTTGAACTGAATGATGAGCACCAGGGCCAGCAAGCCCATGGCCAGCGGAATTCCGGCCATGATCGACTCGTTGGCCTGGGTGCTCTCTTCCACTTCCCCGCCGTATTCGATGAAATACTGGTCGGGCCACTGAGGACCCTGGAGAAGATCATCCACTTTGGTCTGAACATCAGCCAGGACATGGGCGGCATAGCGCCCTGAAATTTCCACCTTCACGGTCATGGTCCGGGTCTGATCCCTGCGGCGGATGTCACTGGGCTGCCAGGTCAACCTGGCGGAGGCCACTTGCAGCAGGGGCACGTTGTGCCCCTCTCTGAAAGCATAAACGTTGAGTCCTTCGATGTTTCCCAGGTCTTCCCGGTAGGTTTCCTGGGCGCGGAGCACGATGGGCACCAACCGGTCGCCCTCGCGGAACTGGGTCGCGGGGAGTCCCGAAATCTGGGTTTGCAGGGAGAGTGCGATGTCCTGGGTGGTCAGTCCCGCACGCTTGGCCTGTTCCTGGTTCACATCCACGACCATTTTCTTGGTCCACTCACCCCAGTCGTCGTAAATGCTGGTGATTCCTTCGACGGAGGCGATGTTTTGGGTGATCTGATCCCGCAGGGCATAGAGGGTGTCCATTTCCGGCCCGGAAATGCGAATCTGGACGGGAGCTCCCACCGGCGGCCCCAGTTCCAGTCGTGCCACCGTGTGTCGTGTGTCGGGGAAATGTTCATGGAGATAGGCCCTCGTCTTGTGGATGAGGGGGCTGACGTCCTCCAGTTTTTCCGTGTTGACGATCATGAAAGCATAATTGGGGTTGGCCTGCTCGGGACTCAGAGACAAATACCATCGTGGTCCTCCCGAACCGATGAAAGATCCGGTGGAGACCACTTCCTCCCGGGCCATCAGGTATTCCTCCAGGGAACTCAAACGATCGGCGGTGACTCGAATGTCCGTGCCAAAGGGTTCCCAGAAGTCGATGGTGAACATCTCCCGGTCGTTGGGAGGGAAGAAAATGGTGGGCACCAGGCGGAAGGCTCCCACTCCGGCGAGGGTGATGACGGCTGCGCCCAGGAGAAAGCAAATGCGCCAGCGGAGAAAGAAGAGAAGAAGACGGCGAAATCTCTGGTACAGCCCCCCCTCGAAATCTCCCTTTTCACCGCGCCGTGGCCTTTGAAAGTAGTAGCTGAGAAGAGGGACCATGGTCAGGGAGAAGATCCAGGACAGAAGAAGGGTCAGGCTGACCACGATGAACAGGGACATGGTGTATTCCCCTGTTTCCGACTGGGCCAGGGGAATGGGCATGAAAGCGAAAATGGTGGTCAGGGAGGAGGTCAGCAGGGGAAACCACAGTTCGCGCACGGACCGGGTGGCCGCGTCCTGGCGATTCTCGCCGCGGTTGAGGCGAACGAGTATGTTTTCGCTGACCACAACGCCATTGGCCACCAGCAGGCCCAGGGCAATGATGAAAGAGGCTATGGAGACCCGTTGCAGATCCACTTGGAAAAGGGGCATGAGAGCGATGCAGGTGAGGATGGACATGGGAATGACAAGGCCTGCCACGATGCCCGTTCGCAGGCCCGTGAACAGAAACATGGCTCCCACCACAAAGACAAAGGCCAGAACGAGATTGACCATGAAATCATCAATGGCCGTGCGGACGAAGTCGGGCTGGAAAACGAGGATGTTCAGTTCCAGTCCCACCGGAAGGCTTTGCTGCAGGATTTGCATCTGCTTCCGGATGCGGTCACCCAGGTCCGTGATTCTGCCTCCCTGCGCCATGCTCACAGCCAGGACCAGGGAACGTTCTCCATTGTATCGCACCAGGGTGGCAGGAGGATCTTCATAATCGCGGGCGAGGGTGGCGATGTCTCTCAGAGAGATGCTCTCGGGACGGCCCGGAAGGCGGAAAGTGGTTTCGGCCAGGTCCTGAAGAGACGTGAATTCGCCCGTTGGTTCAATGACGATTCGCTCCGTCCCCACCAGTGCCACGCCGCTCGGCTGAATGGCATTTTGGGCCCTCAGCATCTTCATGAGATGCGCGGGGCTGAAGCCGAACTCCGCCAGCCGCGCGTTGGAAAACTCCACGAAGATGCGCTCTTCCTGGATTCCATGAATCTCTACCTTGGCCACATCCTCCAGGCGCAGCAACTGGTCGCGAATGTGGTCCGCTTCGTCTTCCATTTCCCGGTAAGTGTAGCCCTCCCCCGTGAGAGCGATGAGGATGCCGAAGACGTCGCCGAATTCATCGTTGACAATGGGGGGGTAGACTCCCTCGGGAAGGTCATGGGCGGCATCGCTGACCTTGTTGCGCAGGTTTTGCCATATGGGATCCAGGTTTTTGTACTGCTGCTGAATGTTCACTTCGATGATGGACAGGCCGGACATGGATTGGGAAGTGATGTGATCCACTTCGGATATTTCCCGGATGTGCTCTTCCAGCTTGTCCGTGACCAGTTCTTCCACCCGCTGGGGGGAGGCTCCCGGAAAAGGAGTGATCACCAGAGCGGTGCGCACGGTGAATTCGGGGTCTTCCAGCCTGGGGATGTGCAAATAAGTGCTCATTCCCAGGAAAACCAAAAGGAAAAGTATGACCAGTGACGTTCGATTGTTTTCAATGCACCAGGCGGCGATGTTCATGGTTTGGCTGGCTTGCTGAAAGTTTGGGAGTTGGCTTTGGAACCCCTCTGCAGGCGGACCTCCTGACCCTCTTCGAGACGGTGTACCCCCCGGACGACCACCTGTTCTCCCTCTTCAAGGCCACGGAGAATCTGCAGTCCCTCGGGAAGGATGCGCCCCACGCTCACCCGGCGCTGGTGAACGGTTTTTGATTCCGGATCGACGATCCAGACGGCCTGATGGCCGGAAGGGAGTCCAAAAACCGACTCGGAGGGAACGAGAACAAATGCCCTGTCACCGTTTTGTTCCAGTTCAAAATGAGCCGTGCCGATCATGCCCGGGCGAATGCTAGGGGGTGGCGCCTCCAGACTCAGTTTCACAGGAAAAGTGCTCATGGGGCCGGGAGAGATGCTCACTTCGCTCACCAGAGCTGAATATTCCTGATGGGGCAGGATGTCAAAAACCACCCGGGCCGCATCGCCCATGTGAATTTGGTGGATCAGGTGGTCAGGGAGGCCCACCTCAAATTCCAGGTCGTCGTCTGTGCTCAGGATGGCAATGGGTTGGCCGGCCTGGACGGTTTGATGGTTTTCCACGGGAAGGGCGGAGACACTTCCCGAAAGGGGAGCTGTGAGCCTGGTGTAGGAAAGCTGCTGGCGCACCAGGTCCAGACTTTTCAAAGCGGCTTCCAGTTGAGCCCGGCCAGATTCGAAACCTGCCTGGGCCTGATCCAGTTCGCTTCTGCTCACATTGCCCACTTCATACAGGCCTCGAACCCTTTCGTAATCAGCCCGGGCCCGGTTGAAGGCGGCACGGGCCTGAGCCGTCCGCGCTTCCAGTTCCTTCACCTTGAGTTCAAAATCCCTGGGATCCAGGCGGGCAATGAGAGCGCCCGTGTGCACCCGCCGGCCAACCCTGACCGGGAGTTCCTCCAGGGAGCCGGAAACACGAAAGCTGAGGGTGGTGTCACGGGACGCCCGTGCCATTCCGGAGAAACTCCGCGTGACCGTGCTTCGGGGTTCGTCCACAATGATGGTCTTCACAGGCCGTGGTCCGGGTTCGTAGGGTGTTTCGGCCTTTCCGCAACCGCCCAGAAGAACCAAAAGGGCAAAGAGGGACAAAAATCGTCGAAAATGGAGCAAGAAGCAATCCTCCTCGAACCCGGTCAGGGAAATGGGGATTTGTGTGAACAACCAGTGATAGTCTTTCCAGGGTTGCTCCTGAACAAAGGGCAGTGGTCTCACCAGCAGGCGAATCATCGGGAAGGCGGGTTTCCTCCCTTCATCAGGCGCCATTGCAGGGATTGCAGAAAAACCGCTTTCTCCTCCTGGCTTTTGTCCACTTCAAACCAGGCCAGGGCCCGCTGGCACTCAATGATGTCCTGCAGGTAGTCGTAAACGGCAAGGGCGGCAGCCTGGTCCTGGACGGCCACCTGATTTTGAGCGTCCAGCAGGTCGATGATGCTGACGGTTCCCCGTGCGTACCGGTCCTGAATGACCTCCAGGGTTTCGTGAGCCAGGCGGGCAGCCTTGCGGGTCAGGTGAATGTTGGGATGGGAACTCTGCAGCGCGAAGAGCACTGTTTTGATGCGTTGGGTGATCAGTTGTGCGGCTTCATCTCTTGTGCGCTCCAGTCCGCGCAATTCCGCGCGGGATTTGCGAAGATCATGCACACGGCCTCCTCCTTCAAATAGAGGAAGGCTCACGGACACCCCCAGAGTCCAGTCATTCCTGTCCGGTTCAGGAGTGGGAAAGGGCAGGCGCTCTGCTCCAGGGCGTCTGGCGTCCAGTTCCCTTTCATAGGTGAACCGGGCGTGCACCGTGGGAGTGGTGAAACGGCGCCTCAGTCGATCCAGTTCGATGCCTTGAGCTTCAGCCAGCTTTTCCAGTGCTTCGATCTCGGGGGCCTGTTCCAGGGCCAGGTCCGAAAAAAATTCCTGCAGCCTTTCCCAGTGTCTCACGGTGCGCAACATTCGAGGGAGTTCATTGTCCAGAAAATAGAACTCGCCCTCTTCCAGTGAAATGTCCTGAAGGTCCCAAACAGTGCTCTGGTTCACGTTCAGGGTTTGATTGAGGGCAACTCTCGCCTGTTCAGCCCTCGCCTGGGCGGAAAAAAGAGAGCTCTTGCGCCTGGCCGTTTCGGATTCCCACCGGTAAACGTCTTCAGGACCAGAAATGCCGATCTGCCGTCTCGTTTGAGCCATGCGCAGGTGGGTCCGGGTGAGTTCGAGGATTTCTCTTTCGATGCGCAGCAGGGCCCGGGCGGAAAGGAGTTGGAGGTAGCGTTGCCCCGCTTCAGCCAAAACATCCAGGCGGCGTGACTCTGTTTCCAGTTCCTGGGCCTTGGCAAGCCTGTCTGTGGCTCTCCATCCGCTGATGATGGCATCGTCAAAGATCATCTGCCGAAGACTGAATCCCAGGGTGGTGCGTTCCTGAGGAAGGAGTCCCAGGGAGGTCTGGGCACGGTCCTTGTCCATGCGCTGGTAAAGAGCTTCCCCGGTGACCTGGGGCAGCAGGCGCGATCGCGCTTTGGAATGCTCCTGAGCGGCCACATCTCCCCGTGAGCGTTCAATGTCCAATGCCACATTTCGTTCTGCCGCCAAAAGCATGGCGCGTTCGAGAGTCAAAGGGGGCACATGGGAGGGATCGGGTTCATCCACCCACGCCGCCTCCATCCATTGGGCAAAAGCCGGCGAAAACCCCGTGTGCTGAGCCGTTCGGGCGTTGATCACCAGAGAGTCTTCTTCATGGAGCAGCACGGGCAGCCGTGTGGTTTCCTGTCCCAGAAGAATCTGCTGAACATTGAGGGCGATGCGTCTTGCGAACCGAACCTTGTCTCCGGGAGCCAGACCGGCCAGCACGCCCAGCTTCACGTCCGGAAGGCCCCGGTATGAAAAGGTGGGTATTCCTCTGTCCTTGAGTCCATCCACAAGCCATTGCTGCTCGGGGCTGCTCATGGTCATCATGGGGGTGATGTAGACGGCTTCCGTTGAGGAAGGCAAGGAATCAAGAACGGTTGAGGCATGGGAGCCCATGGGAACGAGATGAATTTCCAGGTTTTTCCGGTGGGCCAGCTTGTGTGAAAAATCCTGTATTCCCGCCAGTCCGTGAAGGAATGGCTCGTGCACCAGCACGTGCAGGCGACGGAATGACACCAGGTCACGGAATGCCCGGACATCATCTTGTATGCGCTCAGGGTTGAGCACAAAGGTGAGATTTTTTCGGGTGGAGTAACCTCTGTCCCAACAGGGGAGGTCCAGGGAGGCGGTTTCGGGAACGGGGCCCCCAACCACCGGCTTGGTCAGGGTGATGTGGTCGCGGGCGGCCAGAGTCGTGGTGAGCACTCCCAGAGAAAGAACAATGTCGACCTGAGGATGTTCCAGGGCTTTTTGCAGCGCAAGGGGCAGGGCCTCCATGTTCCAGCGGGCATTGAACTGAGGATGACGAATCCAGCGCAACTGATGCGTTTTACCGAGGAGGGTCGTCAGCTCTTCCTCCACTTGGGCTCTGAGGTTGTCATACAGCCAGGATTGACCGTCTTGAATGACGGCGATGCCCACGGTTTTCGCAGGGCGTTCCGCAGAGGAGGCGGGGATTTGAGGGAAAAAAATGCAGCATATGAATGCAGCGAGACACACCAGGGTTCGCGGCCTGCATTGAGGTGGAAGTTTTTGGGTCATCTTGAAGCCTTGATGGGTTTCGACTCTCACAAGGTTTGATGGTGCTTTGCAGGATCCTTTTAATTTTTTCCCGGTAGCAGGTGAGGGGGGTGCTGTCAAGGGCATTCAAGCGACAGGGCATTCAGAGAACATCAAGCAGCCTGCCTTCAGGGTTTTTCATTTTTGCAGGGTTTTTCCTCATGAGTTTCGTCCACCTGGGGTTAATATGGGGCAATTGTGTTGAGGTCTTGCAGCGATTTGCCTTTTATGACAAGAGTGCCATGGTCATCAACATTTCAATGAAGGAGTGAAAAAATGGGTGTGGAAATCGGTGGGCTGCTGGGGCTGGTTGTCCTGGTTGCAAGTGTCTGGGCCATCATTCAGATCTTTCAGAGCAGGGCGACAACAGGGATGAAGGTTTTTTGGATCGTGCTCATTCTGCTCCTCCCCCTTTTGGGATTGGTGCTTTGGTTTTTCGTGGGCCCCCGTTCCGCCAGGTTGTGAGCGCCTTTCGGTTGACCCTTCAAGGCCCTTCGAAGGCGTGTGAACAGAGGCAATGGTTGTCTATGAGCAAAAAACGGATAAGCTTAATGAACATTTTTAGATGCGTGGAGGCATCCCATGAAAACAGCACGCAGGAATTTCATTAAGGGTCTCTGTTTTTCAGCGGGTTCCCTGCTGACGAAGGGCTGTGCCAACGCTTTGGAGCATGAAGGGGAATCGGGAGCACCTGGTCCGGCCTATGCGCGGCTGGAGGCCCGGGGAGACCTGGTGGAAAGGATTGCACAAGCCTACAAAAAGTTGGAAAAATGTGATCTTTGTCCTCACCGCTGTGGAGCCAACCGATTGGACGGTGAAAAAGGCTTCTGCAGCGCTCCGGGCAGGGCCGTTGTTTACAGCCATTCGCCTCATTTCGGCGAGGAGCTGCCCCTTGTGGGCCGGGGAGGCTCAGGCACCATTTTCTTTTCCAACTGCAACCTTCGCTGTGTTTTCTGCCAGAACTGGCCCATTGCCCATCTCGGACGTGGAAGAGAAGTGGATGACGAATCTCTGGCGGACATGATGCTCAATTTGCAGAGAAGAGGTTGTCACAACATCAACCTGGTCACTCCCACCCATGTCATGCCCCACATCCTCAGTGCCATGAGAATCGCCCTGAAAAAGGGACTGAACCTGCCCTTGTGCTACAACACCGGCGGTTATGAAACCGTTGAAAACATTCGGCTTCTGGACGGTATTGTGGACATCTATCTCCCCGATCTCAAGTTCATGGGCAGGGAAGAATCCGCCCGCTATGTGGTCCAGGGTGTGGGGGATTACCCGGAAATGGCTCAGCAGGCCATTGTGGAGATGCATCGGCAGGTGGGTGAACTGGTCGTGGACGATCGCGGCATTGCCCGGCGTGGACTGATGGTCCGCCACCTCGTCATGCCCAACCATGTGGCGGGAACCAGGGAATTCGTAGACTGGGTGGCCCGAAACCTCTCCCGGGACACCTATGTCAACATCATGCCCCAATACCGAGTGGAGCACATGGCCTTCGATTACGAAGAGATTGCCAGGGCCATCACATCCCGGGAGTACGTGGAGGCCATGGAATGGGCCAAGAAGGCCGGTCTGAGAAATCTGGACAAAAGGTCCCTCTCCCACCTGGAAATTCATCGGCGCAGAGCCTCCTGAATCACGGGAAAATGGGCGGCTTTCACCACTGGGAGGTTCAATGCTGTTGGCTCAAGGGATTGTGTGTTGCCCTGTTCCGTCACCCCAGCGAAGGCGGGGGTCTGGAAGATCTTGAAAAGACTGGATTCACCCCTCCACGGAAATGGCGTGAAGGGGATTTTGCTCAGGATGAAAAAGCCTGAGTCAACAGCATGCCCCGCGAGGATGCCTCCCTGCCCCCAGGATTCCCCCTTTGCCGTTGCATGAGGGGAGCCCGGTGTGTGCAGGCGAACACCAGCGGCCCCCCGTTAAACCCATATGCCCGGTATCGTCCCGCCACAATGCCCGCACGCGCCCTTATGCAGTTCCACGCGGTCTATGAAAAACCCCACACGGTGAATGACCTTCCTGGCGCAATGAGAGCAGAAGGTGTTTTCTCCTTCATGGCCGGTCACCTTCGCCACGTAGACAAACCGAAGGCCACTGTTGAGAGCTGTTTCCCGGGCCCTGTTCAGGGTGGAAACGGGGGTGCGGGGGAGTCCGGACAACCTGTAGAGGGGATAAAAGCGCGCGAAGTGAAGAGGCACGTCAGGCCCCAGTTCTTTCACGATCCACCGGCACATGCGGTGAATGGTGTCCATGTCGTCATTGAGAGTGGGGATCACGACGTTGGTGATTTCCACATGTACTCCCGCTTCTCTGAATGTCTTCAGGGAATGGAGCACCGGTTCCAGCTCGCCGCCCACCACGTCCCGGTAGAATGCGGGGTCAAAGCTCTTCAGGTCCACGTTGGTTGCGTCAAGGATTTTGCAAAGGTCCTTGAGAGGTTCAGGCTGAATGTAGCCGGCTGTGTGAATCAGGTTCAGCATTCCCGCTTCTCTGGCCAGGTGCGCCACCTCTTCCATGTATTCATAAAACACAACGGGCTCTCCAAAGGCGTAGCTGATCGAGCGAACCCCTGCGGCCTGAGCGTGTGAAAGGACCCCTTCCGGTGGCATGTCATAGGCATGCACCTCTTCCGGACCCACGAGGGCCATGTCCCAGACCTCGCAGAATTTGCACTGCAGGTTGCACCCCGCCGTGGAAATGGACAGGGCCCGGCTTCCGGGCACCACATGAAAAAAGGGCTTGCGTTCCACGGGATCCTCTTGAATGAGCACGGGATTGCTGTGGGCCAGGGTGTAACCTTGGCCATTCCTGTTTTCCCGCACCCGGCAGAGGGATCTTTCGCCTCTGTCCAGGGTGCACCCGTTGGGACAAAGTTCGCATTGTATTTTGCCGTTGGCCGCGGGAGCGAACCACTGCGCCCTTTGAGGCCTCGTGAAGCCCATTTGAGCCGCCTGAGGTGGTGTTTCAGCGAGGGCTTTCCCTTTCCCGCTCCATCCCGCAACACCCGTCAGACCCAGGGCGCAGGCGCCTCCCGTCACCCGAGTGAGAAACTGTTTTCGGGTGATCTGACCATTTTTTTCGTGTTTTTCACACATGAGAACTCCTGGAAATCAACAGGGTGAGAAAAGCTGTGCCATTGGCCGCCGCCGCAAGATAGAAGCACGCAGCAATGCCCAGGACCGGTGCCACGACGGCGCTGGCCGCCGCCGCACCCACACAGGCCCCCATGAGCTCCATGCCGTAGATCTTGCCTGCGGACTGTTCCGCTTTTCCCGTCTGAGCCATGGAGCAGGCCGTTGCCAGTGGAAAATCCATGCCGTTGATCAGCCCCGCTGCAAAAGTGAGGGTTGAAAACAGGGTGAGGACCACTGCTGCCGAGGGTATGGCCCCTGCCCAGGGAAGTATGAAGGCCATCAGGCATGCCAAAAGGGCCATGAGGAGCTGCACAAGGGCCAGGGTCCTCAGGTTTGTTTTGTCCGCCACATGCCTTTGAGTGAAAAATGCCCCCAGTGCCAGCCCGAACATGAAAAGGGCGACAATCAGCCCCACCATTTCATATATGAAACCATATATGCTCTGAAAGGAAAAGAGGAGGGCCACCTGCATGGTCATGGTGGAAAGGCCCGTTGTGAACACGGTGAAGAGGACGGCAAAGGAAACGCCGGTTCTTTGTCCCGGGCGGATGGAAGGGTGACCAAGCACCAGCACCAGGGTCAGGGGAATCAGCATGAGAGGGACAAGCCACCACGGTTGAATATGGAGCAGTCCTTTGAGGGTGTCCCTTTGCCTGTCGCGGGTCAGCTGGTCCCAGAACATGAGGGTGTAAAAGTAGCCAATGGGCTTGAAGTCTGAGTTGATGAAATATCTGCTGTCAACGGGGGGCAAGGCCTGCGCCCATTCCCTTTGAGCTTTGAGGGGGCCGGGTGATATGGGGGGTGCTCCCGGTCCTTTGAGGTGAGCATCGGAGGTTCGTCCGTGGTTTGTGAGAATCCAGTTCACTCTCCTCAGCTGCTGGTCCTGAAGGAGCACGTGGTAATGGAGTTCGGAAAAACCTTCTGCCTCGATCTGCCGTTCACGGTAGCGGGCCCTGAGGGTGGCCACATCCAGGGAGATCTGATGGGGGTCGTCGGAGGCAAAATAGAAGAGGAATCTTTCGCCTGCGGCATAAACATGAGCAAAGACGCTGGAGAGGGTATGGTAGAGGGTGGCGTTTCGGTTGGCCACCGCCGTGCCTCTCAGGTCCGGGGTGGATGTGGCTCCCAGGACCAGTACGCCGCCGGGATTGAGGCGACTTCTCGCTTCCCGGAAGAATTCGAGGGTGTAATGGCGATTGAGGACCGCCGTGGCAGGATCGGGTGCGTCCACGATGATCATGTCGTACTTGTTTTTTGTCTCTTTCACGAAGAGGCGCGCATCCGTGTGAATCAGGCTGATTCTGGGGTCCTCCAGTGCTTCGAATGTGCGGGGAGTGACAAAAGGGCGGGCTGCCTCCGTGAGGACTTCGTCCAGTTCAAGGTAGTCCACTCTCAGGACGGGGTGCTTGGCGATCTCCCCAAGCATGCCCCGCAGACCGCCTCCGATGAGCAGAACCTGTTCGGGGTATTTGTGCTGAACCATGGAAAAGTGAGCGAAGGTCACGGCCTCCTGTTCTTCCAGTCCGGGGATGGTTGTTTCAGGCCCGGCCGTGCTGAAGATCAAATGGCCGCTTTGAAAAAAGCTGAATTGATCTTCTCTTTGCAGCACGGCAATGTTTCCGTGCTTGGAGGGGTAGATTCCCACCAGTTCGTGGTGAGGGGAGAAATGGCGCCACAGAAGCTCGTGAGCCCAACCGTCCAGACGTTCCAGAAAGAAGAAGCCGCCGGCCCCCAGAGTCACCAGAGTCAGTGAGGCCAAAGCTGTGATTTTGCGTTTTTTCAGCTGGCCCCTGTGGCTGATCATGAGGATGGTGAAAAGCATTGTTAAAGCCACCAGTGCTGCGGACTGGAAGGAGTTGAGGAAGTGGACCAGGATGAAGGTGAAGAAAATTCCGCCCATCATGCTTCCCGCCGCCTCCCCCACATAGGTCTTGCCGGCTCCTGAAGTGTCTTCCCCTTTGTCCTCCATTCGCCATAGCCGGGAAAGAAAGACAAACTGAGTGCCCAGGAGAAAACAGACGGGGGCCATGAGCAAAAAACTGGACACGGCCATTTCCCACAAAGAGAGGTAGGCCCCTGGAAGAACATGGAAAAAGCTTCGCAGGGAGCGAATGCAAAGAATGGTTGCCGGAAAGGCGAACAGGACTCCCAGGGCGCTGAAAGCCAGGAGAAAAACCGGACGGTCGACCCGCTCGAGGAGATGTGCGCCCAGACGGCTGCCCACGCCCACCCACAGCAGCCAGGCGGACAGAATGATTCCTATGGAAAGTTCATTTCCGTGGAAGACCATCAGCAGTTCCCGAAGGAGCAGGACCTGCCCGATTTGGGAAACCATGCCCAGCATCAGAACGGCGAAAAGGTGGCGAGGAATTTTGTTCAGCATGGATGAGCGTCCAGGATCATTTTTCAGGTTCCCCTTTCCAGCCTGGGTTTTTACACCTTTTTCCGTGGTGAGGAGCATGGTTCAGGAACAAGTATTCCATTCCCGAAAGGATTGGGGAAGGGGGCCATGCTGCTGCCCTCAAAGGATTTTGCGCTCCCTGACCCGTCACACCCGTGAAGTCGGGGCATTGATGGTCTTGGAAAGGCTGGATGCCGGCCTGCGCAGGAATGACGCAAATCAGTCCATTCAAATGGGGAGCCTGGGGTTAAGCCAATGGCACCGAAGGAAGCTGGGGAGGGGTCTCTGGTGGGGCTGTGCTCCTGGGGGCGTGCAATTAAACATTGACGGAAGGAAGTTGTGAGTATTGAATAGATACAAATGCATGAATGCCCGAGTCTGCCGACGGTTTGTTTTGCCGCCGTCCTGTTTGTGCCAACGGTCCTTTGTTGCTTCAGGAACCTCAAAAAAAAGGAGATTCTCATGAAGGTGAAAGTCCTGCTTGTTTACTATTCCATGTATGGTCATGTGCACAAGATGATGGGAGCGGTTGCCGAAGGGGTGAAGTCGGTGCAGGACGTTGAAGTTGTGCTGCGTCGCGTTCCCGAGACTCTCCCTGACAACGTGCTGGAGCTCATGGGAGCGGTGGATGCTCAGAAGCAGCAGGAGGGGGTCCCCGTGTGCACGCTCCAGGAAATGGTCGAAGCAGACGCCATCATTTTTGGCACTCCGACGCGTTTTGGCAACATGTGTGGTCAGATGCGCCAGTTCCTCGACAGCACGGGAGAGTTGTGGCTGAAGGGCTCACTGGTGGGAAAAGTGGGGAGCGTCATCACGAGCTCCAACACGCAGCACGGAGGCCAGGAGTCCACCCTGCTCACTTTTCATGTGACTTTGCTGCATCAGGGAATGATCGTGGCCGGGCTGCCATACACCTTTCAGGGGCAAATGCGTTCCGATGAAATAACGGGCTGCTCCCCTTACGGGGCCTCGACCATCGCAGGCGGTGACGGCAGCAGGCTGCCCAGCGAAAATGAATTGGCGGGCGCTCGATTTCAGGGGGAATATGTGGCAAACATTGCCAAAAAACTCAAGAGTTAGAAAAAGGGGCTCCATCGGTTTCTTGCTGAAGCCACCTTTTTTTGAGCAATGGAGTCTCCTTCATTTTTCTTTTCCAATGGAACCAGTGCGTTTTTCAGTGCGGGAGAGAGCACCCGGAACTTCGGGGACAGCCGCCTGCTCAGGGGTGGCCTTCTTTAAGGATTGAACCGCTCTCTCTCGCCCTTTTTCTCCCCGCGAGCCCGAAAAAAGGAGTTGTGCAATAAACCGCGCTGCCCGGCGTCTTCAGGGGGTTTTTCTTCTTCCTCCTCCTCCTCCCATGCCGCCGCCTTTGCCACGGCCCATACCGCGGCCCATGCCACCGCCCTGTCGTCTTCCCATGCCACGACCCCCTCCACCCTGCCCCCAGCCAGCCTGGGGAGTTGAAGTGGTTTCCTGCGCGGGCTGCAGGGTTCCGTTTTTGAAGGATTTCACAGCTTCACCCACGGTTCCACCCTCCACCGTGACCACCCGGATGTTTCCGGCCTGGAGTACCTGGGACGCCTTGGGACCCACAACACCCGTGATGACCACCTGGGCGCCCTGGTTGGCCACAAACTGAGCCGCACCGACTCCGGCACCCGAGGGCATGGCCGAGTCCTTGTTCTCGAGGGCATCCC
>PXBG01000106.1 GCA_003566995.1 Syntrophobacteraceae bacterium | reverse complement strand
GGTACTGAAGAACGCGCCGCAGGGACAGTTCGATTTCCGCCCGGGAAAAAGGCTTCAGAATATAGTCCCAGGCACCGCCCCGAATGGCCATCTCGGCCCCTTCCCCGGTGCCAACCCCCGTGAGGATCACCACCTCAGGAGCCCCGGGCCCCCGCCTGATGTGGGAAAGCACGTTGAGCCCGCTTCCGTCGGGCAGGTGAACATCCAGAAACACCATGTCCCAGGGAGAGCCGAGAGCCTCCCTGACCCCCTCGGTGAGCGTGAGGGCCACGGCCGCTTCGTGCCCCAGGGAGCGAATCATGCTCATGAGCAGTTTGCAGACGGAATCCTCGTCATCTATGATCAGGACTCTGGCCATGTTTTCAGTTCCTTGGGGGGCTCAGCCTCAAAAAAAATTCCGCCGGCCCTGGAAATGTTGATGGTGAATAAATATCGGAATCGGCCATGAGCATCAACGAAGAAATCGTTTGTCAGAATGGCCTCTTTGATGAATCAGCGACAGCACTCCTGACTTTTCAAAAACATTCAGATGAAATTTCCCTTGCAATTCAACCCTGTGTCCAGGGAAAACTCCATGTGGCCGGAACACCCTTTTCAACTTGACAAAAAACGAAAGGCAGTGCCAAAAACCTTGTGACCCTCCAATACTGCGGCTAAAATCTCATGATGTGCATATGGTGGCTGAGGCGCCCCTCTCAAGGCTGGAAACCTGAAAAAAACGATCGTCCATGTGTAAAAGGCACTCCGAAGTTTCCCGGAACGAATGGAACCAGCCCATTTTGACTCATTCCAAGGAACTCCAGCAATGATAGCGCACCAGGAAAAGCCTTCGCCGCCCCCTTCCGAGCCCCATTATTACGTGGGCATTGGCGCTTCGGCAGGAGGGCTGGAAGCTCTGGACGGGTTTTTCACGCACATGGCTCCCGACAGTGGCCTCGCCTTCATCGTGATTCAGCACCTCTCCCCCGATTACAAAAGCCTCATGGTGGAGCTGCTTTCCAAGCGCACTGCCATGGCAGTGCGCCGCGCCGAAGAGGGAATGCGGGTGGAACGGGACACGGTCTATCTCATTCCCCCGGGAAAACAGCTGACCATCTTCCATGGAAAACTCATCCTGCGCGAGTTGGATCACCACCGCGGCGTCAATCTGCCCATCGACATTTTCCTCAGTTCTCTGGCCGAAGACCAGGGGGACAAAACCATCGCCGTCATTCTTTCAGGAACGGGCAGCGATGGCGTGCGGGGCCTCCGTTCTGTGAAGGAGGCGGGGGGCATGATCATGGTGCAGAGCGAAGAGTCGGCCAAATTCGACGGCATGCCCCGGGCCGCCATAGCCACAGGACTGGTGGACATGGTTCTGTCGCCCGAAGAAATGCCCCGCAAGCTCCTTGCCTTCACCAGGCACCCTTTTGCCACGGTGGGCAACCCCCCTCAAGCCCTTTTATCCGATGAAGACGGCCTCACACGTATATTTTCTCTTTTGCGGGAGCAGGTGAAAGTGGATTTCACCCTCTACAAGCCAAGCACCGTGCTCCGCCGCATAGAACGCCGCATGACCGTCAACCAGTCAGCGGATTTACGGGACTACGTGCGGGTCCTGGAAACCCGCCCGGGAGAGGTGACGACCCTCTACCGGGAACTGCTCATCGGGGTCACCAGTTTCTTCAGGGATCGCGATGTATTCCAGGAACTGGGAGAGAGCCTGCTGCCCGCCCTGCTCCATGACCTGGAGTCAAAGGAGGCGCGCTTATGGGTTGCCGGATGTTCCACCGGCGAGGAAGCCTACACCCTGGCCATACTCGCCCAGGAATGCATGGAGCGCCTCAAGCGGCCCATGAACGTCAAAATTTTTGCCACGGACATCGACCGGGAAGCCATCCTCCGGGCCGGAACGGGCATTTACCCGGAAAGCATCGCCGCCGACCTGCCCCATGGGTTTCTGAGCAAGTATTTCACGCGCAACGGGGACGAGCGGTACCAGGTCCAGCGCAATATTCGCGAAATGGTGGTCTTTGCCCAGCACAACCTCATCAAGGACCCTCCCTTCACCAACATCGATGTGCTCAGCTGCCGCAACCTGCTCATTTACCTTCAACCCGTTTTGCAGCAGAAAGTGATGGAGCACATCAACTTTTCCCTCAAACCCCAGGGCATCCTTCTCCTGGGGACCAGCGAGACGCCGGGGGAAATGGGAGAGTATTTCGAACCTCTCCATCATAAGCTCAAAATCTACCGGTCCCGGGGAAAAAAGCGGCCCTCCATGGACGGCCTGCGATTCGACACCCCCCCTGACTCTGTGCCCCGGCGCAGCCCTTTCCGCTTTTCACAGGGACAACAGGTCATGGGAATGCGGGAAGAGGAACGGCTGCAGGAAAGGCTTCTGCAATCTTTGGCAGAGGACTGTGTGCCCGTGGTGGCGGTGGTGAATCAAAGCATGGAGTTGCTCCATCTCGTGGGAGACGCTGAAGGGATCCTGCGCCTGCCATCGGGAAAGCTTTCCAACGACATCTGCCGAATGGCTGTGAAGGAACTGGCCATTCCCCTGGCCACGGGGCTTCAGAAAGTGTTTCAGAAAGGCGCGGAAGTGAAATACACCAACATCCGCCTGCCCCGCGGGAATGGCATGCGCCATGTGCAGATGCGCCTCCGTCTTTTACCGGGCCGCAAAGGCCAGGAACCCCTTGCGGGCATTTTTTTTCAGGAAGCCATGACCCCCAAACGGGAAGCAGCACCGGGCGAGGGTCAACCCCTGGACATCACACGGGAGGCGGAGCAACGCATCGAGGATCTGGAGCAGGAACTCCAGTTCACCAAGGAAAACCTTCAGGCGACCATTGAAGAACTGGAGACCTCCAACGAAGAACTCCAGGCCACCAATGAAGAGCTCCTGGCGAGCAACGAAGAGCTGCAGAGCACCAATGAAGAACTCCAGTCGGTCAACGAGGAACTGCACACGGTCAATGCCGAATACCAGACCAAAATTCTGGAACTGACGGAGATGACCAATGACCTGGAAAACCTCATGGCGGCCACTCGCATCGGAACCCTGTTTCTGGACGAAAACCTGGACATTCGAAAATTCACTCCGGAAGTGGAACGCATTTTTCGCATCCTTCCCAATGATGTGGGACGTCCCCTCGCTCACCTGACCCACAACCTTCAGGAAGCAAACGTCCTCGAAATCGTGGAGCAGGTAGAAAAATCAGGGCACTCACAGGAGATGGAAGTGCAAACCACCGAGGGGACCTGGCACCTCATGCGCGTTCTTCCCTATCGCATCGGAGGCCCTGCTGCCTCGGGCGTGGTCCTCACCTTCCTGGACATCCATGCGCGCAGACAAAGCGAAGAGCGGCTCGCCAGGGAGCGGGCCCAGCTGGTGTCCATATTTGAAAGCGTCAACCACATCATCTGCGTCATCGACATGGACACCTGTGAAATCCTTTATGCCAACAAAGCGGCGCAAAAGGCCTTTGGCAGCGAACTGGCGGGAAAAGTGTGCTACCAGGAAATGCAGGGGGCTGCAGAACCTTGCCAGTTCTGCACCAATGACATCATCAAGGAAATGAACCACGAGCCCTACGAATGGGAGTATTACAATCCCGTCACCCAATCCCACTACCAGATCATAGACCGGGTGATCCAGTGGCCCGACGGCCGTGACGTCCGGTTTGAACTGGCCATCGACATCACCCGGCGAAAACAGGCTGAAGAGGCCCTTCGGCACATGACCGACCTCCTCAAGTCCACTCAGCGGTTGAGCCGCACCGGGGGCTGGGAGTGGCAGGTGCCCCAAGGCCCCATGTTCTGGACCGAAGAAGTCTACCGCATCCACGGCCTGGATCCCGATCATTCGGGAATGAACCCGGGTGAACTCTTGGGGCGGAGCCTGGAGTGCTACGACCCCGGGGACAGAGCCAGGGCCATGGCGGCCTTTGAGCGCTGTTGCCGCTGGGGTGAGCCTTACGACCTCCGGTTTCCCTTCACGGACTTCAAGGGACAGCGCAAAAGAGTTCGCACCCTGGCATATGCGATGACCGGGAAAGAGGGCAAAATCTCCAAAGTCATCGGCGCCTTCATGGACATCACACCTCAACACTCTGAAGAGTGAATGATAAACTCAGTAAAAAACCCCGGGACAAGGAGAGACTTTCTCATGCACCACCGCCCCTGCCCATCATTTTGCCTTCCCTGCTGTCCGGGCCCTGCCGCCGTTCCGCGTTTGAATCGCGAACCCCGTGCACGTTCCTTTTCCACAAGGCGTTTCAAGCCATGACCCATAAAAGCAGTCAAGACAGCCTTCGCCAGCAGGCGGAAGGCCTGGTGAAGGAAAATCCATCCGCCAGCGGAAGTCTTTCGGAAGAAGAAGCCGCCAGGCTCATCCATGAACTTCGGGTGCACCAGATTGAACTGGAGCTTCAAAACGAGGAGCTGCGGCGGACCCAGGAAGACCTGACCCTTTCCCGGGACCTCTTTCTTCAGCTGTTTCACCAGGCTCCCATGGGGTACCTGGTCCTGGATGAGGGGAGTGTCATCCTCGAGGTCAACGAGACCTTCTGCCGCATGACAGGCCATGACGCCGCTTCCATCAAAGGGAAGGGGTTCTCCCGTCTGATCGCGGAGGCGGATCGAAATCCCTTTCTTGCCCGCTACAAAGCCATATTCAGAAACCCTGCGGGCAAAACCCTCCAATCGGAAATCCTCACAGCCCGTGGCAAGCCCATGAGCGCCCGCATGGAAGCCTCCCCCCTGCGAAACCACTTTTTCAGCAATGGGGGGGACTCCACCTGCCTGCTCCTCACCGTCACGGACATCACCGAGAGCAAACAGGCGGAGGAAGCCCTGCGGAAAAGCGAAAGCCTCCTGAGAAAAATTTTCGACATCCTTCCCATCGGCTTGTGGATCGCCGACCGCAACGGAAAGCTGATGGAGGGAAACCCTGCGGGGATGAAAATCTGGGGCGCCAAACCTCTTGTTTCCCAGAAGGACTATGGGGTTTTCAGGGCCCGCCGCCTTCCTTCGGGAAAGGAAGTGGCCCCTCAAGACTGGGCCCTTGCTCACACGGTGAACAAAGGCGTGACCGTGATGGATGAGTTGCTGGAAATCGAAGCTCTCGATGGACAGAAACGGATCATTCTCAACTACACCGCTCCCGTCAAAGATGCGGAAGGAAATGTGGAAGCGGCCGTGGTCGTCAACCAGGACATCACGGAACGCAAGCGCATGGAGGATGAACGCGAGGCCGTTGTCCATCTGCTCAGGCTGCTCAACGCCAACAACGACCTCCACGAACTGATGCGGATCGTCACGGGCTTTCTTGGCAACTGGTTTGACGTGGAAGCGGTGGGCATTCGGCTGAAGGAGGAAGAGGACTTTCCGTACTTTGTAACACGGGGTTTCACCCATGAGTTCATTCAGGGTGAAAACACATTGTGCCAGAAGCATTCTCATGAAATGGCCGGGCAAGATTCCCTGAAACATCAAATTCCCCATTGCCTCTGCGCCCATGTGCTTGAGGGGAGGGGGGATCCATCCAGCCCATTCTTCACGCCCAACGGAGGCTTCTGGACCAACTCCGCCACAAAGCTTCCGCCGGCCACAGGAAAGGGCGGCAGGCGAGGGGGGACCGGAAACCGCTGCTTCAGGGGCGGTTACGAATCCGTGGCCCTGATCCCTCTGCGATCGGGCAATGAAACGCTGGGACTCCTCCAGTTGAGCGACCGCCGCAGGGACCGCTTCACAGAGGAGAACCTGAAACTCCTGGAACGCCTCGCCGGAAGCCTCTCCATCGCCATCATGCAGCGAAGGGCCGAAGCAGCCCTGCACCTGGAAAGGGACAATCTGCGGGCCATCATGCACGCTTCGCCCGTGGGGCTTGTGGTGATCGGCGAGGATCTGGAAGTCACCGACGCCAATGGAGCTGCGGGGCTCATCCTGCAGGGAAATGACGAGTCACTGGAGGGAAAACGGTGCGGTGTTTTTATGAAATGCGCCAACCGCCTTGACGATCCCAGGGGCTGCGGGTACGGCCCCCTTTGCAGCACCTGCTCCCTCAATAATGCCATCAAAGACGTGCTGAAGGGAGGACCCGGCGTGCACAACCAGGACATGGAAGTGCCCCGAAGATCCAACGGCCGGGAATGTTTCTGGATCACTTTCAGCGTGGAACCGGTCACTCTCAACGGCCGAAGGCAGGCTCTCGTGTCTCTTGCGGACATCACCGAACGCAAAATAGCTGAAAAAGAAAAAGAAAAGCTCCAGGCCCAGTTTTTTCAAGCACAGAAGATGGAATCGGTGGGTCAGCTGGCCGGGGGAATAGCCCACGACCTCAACAACCTCCTCTCGCCCATCCTCGGTTATGGCGAATTGCTCCTGGCCGATTTCAACCCGGAAGACAACCGCAGGGGCAAACTGGAGCAAATGGTCAGCGCGGGCATGCGCGCCAGGGACCTGGTGCGCCAGCTTCTCGCCTTCAGCCGCAAGCAGACACTGGAAATGAAGCCCGTTGACCTCAACAGGGTCCTGGAAAGTTTCGCGGTCCTGCTAAGACGCACGATCCGCGAGAACATCTCCATGGAGCTTCACCTTTCCCCTTCTCTGCCCTCCATTCAGGGCGATGTGGGACAGATCGAGCAGGTGCTCATGAATCTGGCCGTCAACGCCCAGGATGCCATGCCCGAAGGGGGAAGCCTCCTGCTGGAAACGTCCCTGGTTGACCGAGACGATGACAAGCTGGATCTGCCTGCGCACCTTGAAGGCATCCCCTGCGTTCGCCTCACCGTCCAAGACACGGGCTGCGGCATCGGTGCAAAAGTCCGCGAACACCTCTTCGAACCCTTTTTCACCACCAAAGAACCCGGCAAAGGCACGGGACTCGGACTCGCCACGGTCTACGGCATCGTCAAACAGCACGGAGGAACCATTGGCGCAGAAAGCCAGGAAGGCCGGGGGACAGCCTTCCACATCCACCTGCCCGCAATGGCCGCCGTGGAGACTTTTCCTCATGAACCTCAAAGGGTCCCCCTGGAGCATGGGGGCACGGAGACCATTCTCCTCGCGGAAGACAACGACCAGGTGAGGGACCTGACGCGTGTCATGCTCGAGCGCCAGGGGTATGAAGTCATGGCTGCCGCCAACGGCAGGGAGGCTCTCAGGGTCCTTCAGAAACACGGGGGTCCCATCGACCTGCTCCTCACCGATGTCATCATGCCCGACATGAACGGACGGGAACTGTTCTCGGCCGCCTCGAGGCTCCAGCCGGGCCTGAAGGTGCTCTTCATGTCCGGTTATACGGCGGACGTGATCGCGCATCACGGTGTTCTTGAAAAAGAGGTGCATTTCATTCAGAAGCCCTTCACCCTCAATGCCCTGACCACGAAAGTTCACGAGGTGCTTCAAGGCGGATCCTGATTCATTCCCCCTTGATTAAACGGATGATTTCTGAAATGGTGCGGTTTTCGTACGGCAATGGCCTCATGAGCACCCCATAATGACCGGGACCGAACCATGCAGAAAGAGTCAAACGGGATTCCCCTCCGTGCAGCGTTGGTGGCCCCCTTCATCGTCCTTCTCACCGCAGCCGCCCTTTTGCTGGGTGCGGCCACTCATCGAAGCGGCCAGGAAGTGACGGCCGAGGCGAACCACCGCCTTCTCCGGGAAACGGCGAACCAGGTGAGCATGCACCTGGAAAATTTTCTGAAAACCCCCCACCAGCTCAATGAGTTCAACGCCCGGGCCCTGAGCCGGGGCGCCCTTCCCGCCCGGAACCTCCGGGAACTGGAGCGCCGTTTCTTTCACCAGCTTCAGGCCTTTCCCTCCGTCACCGGCATCCACTTTGTCAATGCGAAGGGAGGCCTGGTGAAATGCATCCGGAATCCCGGCGATGAGTCCACGCACATCATCGCCTCGGAGGATTTTGCCGGCGGGCCTTCCACCAGGTTCGCCACCGATGAAAAGGGGAATCGCTCCCGGGCCCTGGAGACCCATTCCCGCCACGATGCCCGAACCCGTCCCTGGTACACAGAAGCGGTGAGAAGGGGAGTGCCCGCCTGGAGCGAAATTCACATCCCTCTCGCAGGGAAGGACCTGGCCATCGCCGCAAGCCGCCCCGTATACGACGAACAGGGGGAACTCCTGGGCGTCGCGTCCGTTGACATCCTTCTCTCCCACATCAGCCGCTTTCTGAGCAATCTGCGCATGCCCGAAAGGGGGTTTGTCTTCATTGTGGAGCGTTCGGGACAACTGGTCGCTTCTTCCACGGGGGAGCGGATCTTTTCGCCCGGCACTCACGACACGGCACCCCGGCGCCTGCACGTCCGGGAGAGCGGGGACCGAGTTCTCCGCAGCTCCCTGACCGCCCTGACCCGGGAACATGGGGACCTTTCGGTCCTTGACCGTCAAGCACCGGTGACATTCCAGGCGGACGGGGAAAAATACCACGTTGAAGCACAGCCCTTGCAGGACGCGCACGGAATGGACTGGATCGTCGGCCTGGTCATTCCTGAAGCCCCCCTGGCGGAACAGAGCCCCTACGGAACAGGGACAATGCTCGTGCTCATCCTCGCGGGAATTTCCCTGACCGCCCTCGTGGGAACCCTCGCCTCCAGGAAGATCACCCTTCCCGTGGCCCGTCTCAACAGCGCGGCCCTGTCACTTTCCAAAGGTGAAAGGATCCACTCCATAACCCCTGAAAGGGGCATCAAAGAGCTGAGCCAGCTGACGCAGACCTTCAATCTCATGGCCCGGCGGCTGCAACAGACCATGGAGAGCCTGGAACAGGAGATTGCCCGGCACAGCCACACGAGCAGCGAGCTGCAGCGGCTCAAGGATTTCAATGAACACATCGTTCAGAACATGACCGAAGGCATCGTGCTCACAGATGTGGAAGGGAAAGTCGTTTTTATCAATCCCGCCGTGGCGGAGATGCTCGAGGCCTCACCGGAAGAAATCACGGGAAAGGTGTGGCTCGCTTTTGTGGCCGAGGAGGAGCGGGACAAGGCCAGGGCAGCGGATGCCCGGCGCGGGAAAGGGGAAAGCGACCGTTACGAAACGGTTTTGAGGCGGCCTGACGGCTCGAGGCTCCCCGTTCTCGCCAGCGGAAGCCCCAGGTATTCGTGGGAAACGGGCGAATTTCAGGGAACCATGGGGGTTCTGACGGACATCAGCGACCTCAAAAGGGGGCATGATGCCCTGAAGATCAGTGAACAAAGGTGGCACTATGCCCTGGAAGGAGCCGGAGACGGCGTGTGGGACTGGAACCCGCAAACCAATGAAGTCTTCTTTTCGCGGCAGTGGAAAGCCATGCTGGGCTTTCAGGAACACGAGATCAGGGGCGAGGTTCAGGAATGGGCCGGCCGCATTCATCCCGACGATGCGCAAGGGACGCTGGCAGCGGTGAAAGATCACCTGGAAGGCAGGACTGCCCATTACACCAGTGAACACCGGCTCCGGTGCAAAGACGGCTCCTACAAGTGGATCCTCGACCGGGGCAAGGTCATCCGCCGCTCGGAAAACGGCGCACCCCTTCGCGCCATCGGCACCCATGCGGACATCTCCGCGAAGAAGCGGGCAGAGGAAGAAAACAGGAATCTGCAGAGAGAGCTGCTTCAATCCAGGAAGGCCGAGAGCCTCAACCGCATGGCAGGGGCCATCGCGCACCACTTCAACAACCTTTTGGGAGTGGTCATGGGCAACCTGGAGCTGGCCATGATGGAGCTGCCCCAAAAGTCCCCTCTCAGGGAGAACCTGGAGGGAGCCATGACCGCCTGCCGCCGGGCATCGGACGTGAGCACCCTCATGCTCACTTACCTGGGGCAGGACAACAATGAAAAAACCCTGGTGGACCTTTCGGCTTTGTGCCGGGAGGCCCTCTCGGCAGTGAGTGATTCACTGCCGGAAAGGGTGAAACTGGAAAGCCGCCTTCTCCCCGAAGGCCCTCACATCCATGCCAGCCCGGTGCAAATGGAACAGGTGCTGTGCAACCTGGTGATGAATGCCCGGGAAGCCATGGAAAACATGGAGGGCCGCATAACCGTGTCCGTGGAAATGGTCTCACCCGGCGAGATCGGGGCGTTTCCCGTGCACCCCGCCGAGTGGAAACCGGAAAACCGCCCATATGCGTGCCTTTCCATTGGGGACACGGGGTGCGGCATGACCCCTGAAGTGGTGGAAAAGGTCTTCGACCCCTTTTTCTCCACCCGGTTCACAGGAAGGGGGCTGGGGACTTCCGTGGCCCTGGGAATCGTGAAGGCTCATGGGGGTGGTATTTCCCTGGAAAGCCAGCCTGAGCGGGGCACGACTTTCCGCATTTTCCTTCCGGTGAGCTCCGGGTCCCCGCACAAGCCTTCGCCGGAAACGTCCCCGGACCCGCCGAAGGCCGAGACCCCCTCCACGGGGGGAGCCCTGGTCATGGTCGTGGACGACGATCCCGTCATTCAAAACCTCGCTCAGGCCATGTTCGAGCACCTGGGCTGCAAGGTGGCCACCGCCAAGGACGGCATGGAAGCCCTGGAAATTTTCCATGAACTCAAGGATTCCCTGGACTGCATTCTCCTGGACGTTTCCATGCCGGGCATGAGTGGCTGGGAAGTGCTGGCCGCCCTCAAAAAGGAAAAACCCCGGCTTCCCGTGATCCTCTGCAGCGGGCACGACCAGGAGGAACTGAAAGGAAAGGATTCCCTTCAAATGCCGGAAGCTTTTCTGCAAAAACCCTACGGAGTGAACGACCTGAAAGCCGCAATGGCCAAAGGGGGCGTCAGGGGGTTTTCTCCCTCCCCCTCCCAGCCCTTTCCCTTTTGAACAGCCAACCCCTCCGGGGCCAATGCTGTTGACTTAAGCTGTCGCAACCGGTGCAACACCAACCTTAGCTCATTCCGAAATGGCCGAGTCGGGTGAGCGGCCCGGGTTCCTGTCTCAACCGGTGCAACACCAACCTTGCGTCATTCCCGCGAAGGCGGGAATCCAGTCTTTTCAAGGCCTTCCAGACCCCCGCTTTCGTGGTGGCCACGGGAGTGGGCAACACACAATCCGTTAAGTCAACCACATGGACCCCTCCGGGGCCAATGCACGGGAAACCCGGGCGCTGCGAGGACTGGTGAGTGAGCCCATCCTCTTCCAGTCCTTGGAATCACGAGAGTCATGGCGGGAATCAGGGGAAGGCGCAGGGAACAGGAAGGGAAACCCAAAATGGCGTGATGGTTTTTTGCATCCATGCCCGGGTCCCTTTCGCATCATGAGGGCTCATCGTCCTCTCCCTCCTCCTGCAGGGGATTCACGAAATCCGCCGCGAAGGATTCGGCAACCGGCTCGTCGATGGCCACCCCGTGCTTGTCCCGGAGGCTGGAATAGGCTTCCTGCCAGAGGGCGCGGTACCTGGAAAAGATCACGTCGTTGCGAATGTATTCCTTCCGTGCCTCGAAATCCTGAAGCCGTTCCCTTTCAACCCCGTCCAGGCGAAGCCTCACCCACTGGTCTTCATCCCTGAGCACGGGGCTCACATCTCCCTCCTCCATTTTCATGAGCTCTTCCCTCCATGGAGCATGGAAGGCCTGCAGGGGCCTGCGCTGCACGGTGCGAAGCTCCATCCCTTCTTCCGCAGCCTTTTCCCAGTTCCGGGAATCGCCCATCTCCTCCAGGCCGTCCCCTTCATGGGCCAGACCATGGCGGCGAGAAGGCCCATGATCCCGACCACGATGAGGACTTCCAGAAGGGTGAAGCCCTGCTGCCCTTTCCTTGCTTTCCTGAACTGTGCTTTCAACATAATTCGCTCCATTGAGTTGAATCTTGAGGGTTTCTAATGGAGCAGCAACTCACCCTCAGAGTCTGCCGCAGCCACAAAATTTGTCAGTTTTTCTTCATTCTTCGCGGGCGGGCGGGGGGAAAGGCCGCCTCTTCAGCATCTTCCGGGCAACTGTTTTCACGGGGCCCGGGAAGGGGAAAAGCACACGGTCCCCTGAAGGAGGAGGGCTGCCGGCCCTCACACCCCCGGGACACACGAGCCACGGGGAGGTTCTGCGGGCGCCAGCTTCGAGGGAAGTCCCGGGGGAAGCCACGGGTAAAACAGGGGGGCTGCCGGCGGCTCGGTCATCGCCTGGCCCCGCCGGGTGTCCTTTGAAGGAGTAAAAGGGAAAACACATGAAACAAATCCTTTCGTAATAAAAAAAAGACGCAACCGGAGAGCTTTAAAAACGCCTCAAGTTACGCCTTCACTTTCTTTGCGCTCCTCATGGGCCAAAGACCGTAAGACATACCTCTTGGAACCCGTCAAAAAAAACATTCAATGTTTCGGAGAAAATGACCGACAAGTTTCTGTTTGTCAAGAAATAGTTTTAGAGGATCCTAACTTTTTTATGAACACTCACTTCTCCTGCGGGCAACAGGGCAGACCCCTGCACCTTCCTTCTCCCTGGGGGCCGGCGGAACTTCCGGGTTCAGGGACGGTCCCGGCAAACATGGGGGAAGGGGCCGTTTTTTATGGATGCAAAGCGGGCAGGGCAAGGGGAGAGGGGAAAAGGGGCCCCGGGGGAGAGGACTTTCGCGGGGCCTTCATAAATAAAAAAAGAGGGGGCGGCAGGAAACATTCTTTCCAGGCCGCCCCCCCGTTGGAGAGAAAAGTCCTTGCGTCCCTGTTCCCGCAGGGACCCGTCAGGCATTCACGGCCACCAGGGAAATGTTCAGTTTCTTTTCCAGTTCCTGAATTTTGGCCAGCTGGTCCGTGCTGATCGGGGCGGGATCGACGGGATGGCAGGAAAAAGCCAGCAGGGTGTTGCCCACTTCCTGCTCCAGCGCCTCGATGGCCTTCAGCTCCTCGTTTCCAAGCTTGGTGGAAAGGCTGCACAACATGATTTTCCTCCCTGTTCCAAATGTTTGTCCACGGAATGAAACTCCCTGTTTCTCAAAACATGACACGCCCGCGCAGGAAATCAACGGGAGAAAACCTGTAGCTTTAGGGTAGCTTCGATCTACGGGTGGGAGAGGGAGAGGAGGTGGGACCTCAGGTTGGCTTTCACGTGGTTCAGCCCGAGCTTGCGGCGAATGTTCTTGCGGTGAAAATCCACGGCGTTTTCCGAGACTCCCAGGGCGCGGGCGATCTCCTTGGTGGTGCGCCCGTCCTTGACCAGCGCGGCCACCTGCAGTTCCTGGGGGGTGAGGTGAAAATGCCCCGTGGTCAGGCGGTGCAGAAAGGGGGAGATGATCTCCCTGAGGTGGGACTCCATGATGTCCAGGTAGGCCCGGTGCTGGGGGTCCAGGCGGGCTTCCTTCAGTTTTTCCAGGTAGGGGAAGGTGAAATTCCTCACGTTGGTGAGGACCTTCTCCTCCAGTTCTTCCCTGTCCTTCTCCCGGCGGGCCAGGAGCACCTTGAGGGCCGTGTTGGCCTCTTCCAGGTTGCGCGACTGCTGCTCCAGCTCCCATTCCCTCCCCCGAAGGGCCTCCTCCGCCTCCTTGAGGGCCGTGATGTTTTCATGGCTCACCACCACCCGCGTGCCTTCCGAACCGGCCAGGCGGGTCGCCCTCATGTAAAACCACCGCTTTTCATGGGGGGAGTGGCAGGGATAATCGATGACGAATTCCTCCACCTCTCCCCCGATGACCGCCCGAATGCCCCGGGCCACTTCCAGGGCCTGCTGCGCCCAGTCCCCCACGGCCGACTCGCACAGCTGAATGTAGTTCACGGAGAGGGTGTCCGGGCGCATGCGGATTTCATTGGCCCGGGCAAATTCCTTCCACGCCCGGTTGGTCTCGATGATGACCCCCTCCCCGTCCAGGATGGCGATGTGGGCGGAGAGGGAGTTGAGAACGGCCTGGGCGAACCTCTCCGCATCTTTTCGCCGGTTCTTTTCCTCTTCAAGGGATTTCAGTTTTTCCAGAAGTTCTTCCGGGGAAAAGCTCTTTGGCAAAGGAACCCCTTTCGTCTCTCACCGCAAGGGGGCGGGCCCTTCATGGAGAACACGGGACTGCAGCTCCATGATCTCCCGGCAGCAGGCGTTTTTGAAGGTGTGGTCAAGGCCGTGGATGGACAGGAGGTGTTCGTCCTCCATGAACCGGCTGGTGGCGTAATCCCGAATGATGCGGCCCCGGTGCAGCACCACCGTCCGTTCGCACAGAAGGGAAACGATGTCCATGTCGTGGCTGATGAGGATTTTGGTCACGGGAAGCCCCTGCAGGATGTGGCAGAGGGTTTCCTCACCGCTGGGATCCAGGTTCGCCGTGGGTTCATCGAGGATGAGCACCTGCGGGCGCATGGCGAGCACGGCGGCCAG
>PXBG01000008.1 GCA_003566995.1 Syntrophobacteraceae bacterium | reverse complement strand
TTAAGTTAATCTCCATGATCATATCCCAGTCTTCATCGCTAGTCTCTTCGAAGAAACCCCGCTTATTGATGCCGGCATTGTTGACCAAAATGTCGATTTTGCCGAAATATGAAAACGTGTTTGTAAAAAGCGCTTTGATTTCGCTTCGCTTGGAAACATCAGCTTTGATCACCAGCGCATCTGCGCCTGCTTCACGAATACTAGTGGCGGTTTCTTCCGCTGCCTCTTTATTGTTGACATAGTTAATCACCACCCCCGCCCCCTGCCGGGCAAAGGCCAGCGCAATCTCCCGGCCGATTCCCCGGGAAGAACCGGTAATTACCGCCGCTTTACCCTGTAATCGTTTGTTTTGGCTGGATTCAGGCTCGACCATCACTATCCATCTCCTTTTTCGGCTTCGGCGTGAATGCTTTATTTTTCAATTTTCAATTGAATATTAATGTTTTTTACTTTATTCCCGTAAGCATCACACTGGTGACAAATGCTTCCTTCATCGTTCATGGTTGCATTCATGAGATCAATAAATTTATCACATTTATATATTTCTTCAACGCTTTCTGAAATCAAGTTACCGATGATTGCGTCAAGGCTGTAATCCATGCAGCATAAAATTAGGTCACCATTCGGCAATAAGACTGGATGGGCAAAACTTCTTTTGCATACCACGGGACCTTTATTTTTTGCTGTTTTTATGCTCTTTAAGTTACTTGCCCTGGAATTAAGCTTGGTTTCATGAGCCAAGTCAGCGGCAATCTTTGCCGCAGGATGTAAGCATGTTCCGTGGAAATGGTACTTTTTATGGGAAATATTGCTTTTAATAATCGCTGAAAGCTTTTCACTGTAATCTTCTTCTTTTACAATGTTATTTTCTGTATCACCGGGCAGATGAACTAAAAAAGGAGCAAATTTAATTTGCTCCAGCCGGTTAATCCATTCTGTTTTTAAACCTTTAAGAGTCGTAGAAATATATACCGGGTGCCCTTTTTGAGCTGCTATCTCGATCATTTCCATGCAATTATCATTCAAAAACGGTTCGCACATCCCGGTAAAACCAACTTTAACAGCATTATCGACTTTATTTAGACACTTTTTAAAAGTATCGATAGGCATATATATTTCATTGTTTCTCTTTTTATATTCCCGCACCAGTGTTTCTTGCGGACAATAATTGCACCTGTTTGAGCAACCAATTTTAGTCGTAACTTCAAGGTGCTTTATCCCAGGCGGTTTGTTTAACGCTAAAGCCCTTGCTTGGGCCCAGTTAATCGGTTTGATTATACTGCGTTTCTTTTTTCTTTTTGATTTGGGGTTAATTTTCCTTATAATATTCTTCAACTTTACCTCCCATTACCGTGCTGCGAAAAAACTCCTGGAGTTAAAGATAATTTTTTACTGCCTAAAAGCCGGCTCTTCCTTGATAATTGTTGATCTGCCTGGCACATTTAAACTTGTAGATATTTAAAACGCCTAGATACCGGGTTCAACTTTTATATCCAGTAAAGAAAAGAAATCCGCAAGTGCGGTGTCGGCTGCGATCCTGTCGGCAGCCTTTACGATCGCATAACCGGCAATATCTTCGTTACTTTCTGCACACGATTTTACCACATCGCCCACGCCTTTTTGCCAAAATACGTTTTCGACCCCGGCTATGTTTTGCGCTTCCTCGAGCCGGTCGATGGATTTTATTCTGCCTCCCGGGGCCCGAATTGTTTTTGCCACCGCCACCTGGCTTGCACCTGTCTCGAAAGCGCCGGAAGGTAATTTTCCGGTCTTTACTCGCTCGAAATAAATATTGTAGCCATCGATCCCCAGGGCTAAAGGAATTAAGTAAAGGGTAGCAACAATGCCGTGAAAACGCGGCGCCACCTCTAAAATACACGGGCCATGTTCCGTAAGAATTATATCTGCCTTAACCGGACCGCTTTTTATACCCACCGCCAGGGTTGCCTGCTTAAAAAGTGCATAGACGGCCTCTTCTTCTCTTGGGCTTAGGTTAGCCGGGCATTCAGCTCTATTCACCGCAAAAAATGGCGGCCCCTCAGACCAGCGCTCAACAATACCGGCCCGGTAAAAAGCATCGCCGTCAAAAAAACCGTTCACATCCAATAAACGTCCGAAAACAAAAGGTTCAATCAAGGCTTTTCCAATACCCGACCAGCGCAGGGCAGTTTCAACGGCAGATTCGACTTCCTCCAGGCAAGCACACTGGCGAATGCCGCGGGATGAATTCGCATCGACGGGTTTAACCACGCAGGGAAAAGGGATTTTATCTATAAATTCTTTGGTGTCTTCGCGACATCGAACCGTCCAGGCTGAAGGAGACCTCACCCCTGCCTGCTGCCATAAAAGCTTGCATACGGCCTTATTCTGGGCCGCAAAAGCAGCACCGATCGTTAATTTATTCTTTCCGACGGCTTGTAAAACGTTGGCCATGGTCAGGAAAAGATCGCTTCCGGCATAAACATCAATAATGCCCTTCGCCCGTTCATCGGCAAGGATAAAAGCGAGGTGACTTTCGATATCTTTGCCATCAATGACCAAAGAAACATCAGAATAAGCAAAAACCCTGGCCGCCGGATTGCGATTGGCACAGACCACATAAAGCCCGGCCTGCCTGGCTTTATGAATTACCGGTAAAGTATTATCGCCCATCCCGATCAGCATTACAGCGGGATAGATAAACCGAAGGTGATTCATTGCCCCGGCAACAATATTTTCAGCATTCCGAGCGCTTTTTCCCTGAGCCAGGACATGCCCGCGCATGTAAGCTGGATTCCCGGGCATATCCAGTTTAAGCCGCAGTTCTTCTTCAAGATCAAGACGGACTACCCCGGGAACCGCGCAAGCGTGTTCATAACCTTCCACCTGCACAAACTCCGGCGAAGGATGAATAAAGTAGCGTTTCGCGGCCCCTTTTTTTAACAAACCGAGATGGTCAGGTTCTTGATTTAGCATCACGCGCAGTGCATTTTCCCTTAAATCATAATTACAGGCGGTGGCCAGCAGATCGAATGCATCCGCGAAAGCAAAATCCATTTCCACCAGGTGCACTGTCCCTGATGAATCAACGATCATATCCACGTTGAGAGTGGCGTTTTCGAGAAAAAATGCCTGGCAGGCAGAAAGTAAAAGCTCCTTCATCACCCGCACGGTTTCAAACGGCAATAAACCGGGGCCGATTATTTCACCCACCGGTATTTCCTGCAACCGGACATCCTTAATGGCCTGTCCGACCACGAAAACGTAAAACTGGCCCTGATAAAGAAGGGCTGTAACTCCGTATTCCTTTCCACTGACATAACTTTCAATGACCACCTCGTATGACAGG
>PXBG01000029.1 GCA_003566995.1 Syntrophobacteraceae bacterium | reverse complement strand
GCGCTCATGATCAATGCACGGGCCCTGGCCTACCAGACCTTGCTTCACCTGGAGCAGAAAGCCACCCATCCGGACCGCATGATCCGGGCCCTGCTGGCCCGCCACTCCCTCCTGGAAGAACGGGAAAGGGCGCTGCTCACGGAACTGGTCTACGGCGTGCTGCGATGGCAGGGCCGGCTGGACTGGCACATGGATGCATTGAGCCGGACCCGTCCCGGAAAGATCGCTCCCGGCATACGCGTTCTTCTCCGAATAGCCCTCTACCAGATCTTTTTTCTGGACAGGGTTCCACCCCACGCTGCCGTCAATGAAGCGGTCAAAACCGCCAAGGCATCATTTCCCAAACACCTGGCGGGGTTTGTGAACGGAATCCTTCGGGAAGCTCTTCGAAGGGAAGGGCGCTGGGATTGGCCCTCTCGGGAATCCCATCCCGCCGAATACCTTTCGGTGACCACTTCCCATCCCCTGTGGTTCACCCGGCGGTCCCTTCAGGAGGTTGGCTGGGAGGAAACGCTGGCCTTCTGCCGCGCCTCCAATGAAGTGGCTCCCCTGGTGGTGAGGGTCAACCCCTTGTTCGCGACGGAGGAGGAGGTGCTCAGGGAGCTGGGCCAGGAGGGGGTTCACGGGGAACTGTCTCCCGTTCTGAAGGGGGCCCTTCGCATCAGGGGACTGCGGCAGGATCTGACGGGGCTCAAGGTTTTCAGGAAAGGGTGGATACAGGCTCAGGATGAGGCTTCTCAGATGATTTCCCGCCTCCTTTCTCCCCAGCCCGGCGAACGCGTGCTCGATCTTTGCGCCGGCTTTGGAGGCAAGTCCACGCACCTGGCTCAGCTCATGGCCAATGAAGGGGAAGTTGTGGCCGTGGACGATGCGGCCTGGAAGCTGGAGAGCCTCAGGGAAAACGCGGAAAGGCAAGGGGTGAGGATCATTGCCCCTCTTGCCCGGGACGTGCTGGAGCTCACGCCGGAGGAGACGGGCACTTTTGACCGGGTGCTCCTGGACGCTCCCTGTTCCGGTTTCGGAGCGCTTCGGAGAAAACCCGACATCAAATGGCGACGTCACCCCAAAGACCCCTACCGGTTTTCACAGCTGCAGCAGCAGCTCCTTCAACGGGCGTCCGCATTTGTGAGGAAAGGGGGGGTGCTGGTTTATGCCACCTGCACGGTCTTTCGGGAGGAAAACGAAGGGGTGGTTGAAGGGTTCACCAGGGAAAACGCCCGTTTCCAGCTGGAAGATGCCGCCCCTTTCCTGGAGGATCGCTGCCGCGGCTTCACGCGGGAGTTTTTCCTGAAAACCCGCCCCCATCACCATGGCGTGGACGGATTTTTCGGGGGCCGCTGGAAAAGGACGGCCTGACGGGCGGCCCTTCGGGTCAGGAGACTTTCAGCCCGGGAGAAAGGGGGCTTTCTGTGGTGACCAGTTGCAGAGTGTCCCCGTCCCTGACGGCGAGCACCATGCCTTGGGATTCCACGCCCATGATTTTTGCCCGCTTGAGGTTGGCCACCACAATGACCTGCCTCCCCACCAGGTCCTCGGGGCTGTGGGTCTGAGCGATTCCCGCCACCACCTGTCTTTCCTCTCCCATGTCCACCAGGAGGCGCAGAAGCCTGTCCGACCCGGGAACTCTTTCCGCCTCTTTCACGATGCCCGTGCGCAGGTCCACCTGTTTGAAGAGGTCAAGGGAAATGCTTTGAGCCTCCTCCCCCGCTGAAGGTTTTTCGAAGGCATTCCCGGAAGGTTTGGGTTTGGCCGGTGTTTTGGAAGGTTTGTCTTTTTTCTGTTCCTCTTTCTGAATCCTTGGAAAAAGGGCTTCCCCTTTGTGCACGGGACTCCCCGCTTCCAGCGTGCCCCATTTTCCGTCTTCTTCCAGCCGCAGGTCCAACGCCTTTTTATCCATCCCCAGCCTTTGCAGCATTTTTTCGCTGGTTTCTGGCATGAAGGGGCTGATGAGCACCGCCACCCCCTTGTTGATTTCCAGGAGCATGCGCAGGACCGTCTGCAGCCGTGGAAGCTGACCGGGGTCCTTGGCCAGGGTCCAGGGGGCGGCCTGGTCCACGTACTTGTTGGCGGCGTTGATGCATTCCCACACGGCCATGAGCGTCTTGTGAAAGGCCAGCCTGGGCATTTCTGTGCGCCATTGATCCAGGGTGGATTCCATCCGGGCCATGAGCGACCGGTCCTGTTCGTCCGGTTCCGAGCCGAAGGGAGGGATTTTTCCTTGAAAGTAGCGGTCCGTCATGCCCGTGGTGCGGCTGAAGAGATTGCCCAGGTCATTGGCCAGGTCCGAGTTGAGACGCTGCACCAGGGCCTCTTCACTGAAATTGGCATCGAGGCCGAAGACCATTTCCCGCATGAGAAAGTAACGGAATGCGTCCACGCCGTAGAGGGGCGCCAGGTCGAGAGGGCGCACCACCGTCCCGTGGCTCTTGCTCATCTTGCCCTCCTCCGTCCTCCAGTAACCGTGCACGTTGAGGTGCCGAAAGGGAGGGAATCCGGCGGCCCTGGCCATGGTGGGCCAGTAGATGCCGTGAGGCTTGAGAATGTCCTTGGCGATGGTGTGCTGGGCCACGGGCCAGAACTGGTGAAAGAGCGGGCCGTCGGGATAGCCCAGTGCCGAGACGTAATTGATGAGGGCGTCGAACCACACATAGGTCACATACCGGTCGTCGAAGGGGAGAGGAATGCCCCAGCTCAACCGCTCTTTGGGTCTCGAGATGCAGAGGTCTTCCAGGGGATCCTTGAGAAAGGAGAGGACTTCGTTGCGGTAGCGTTCGGGGCGGATGCAGTCAGGGTGGGACTGAATGTGATCACGGAGCCAGTCCTGGTACCTGCTCATGCGGAAAAAATAGTTGGCCTCCTCACGCTCGACGGGTTCCCTGTCGTGATCGGGGCATTTTCCCTCCACCAGCTCCTTTTCCGTGTAGAACCGCTCGCACCCCACGCAATAAAGGCCCTTGTAGGTGCTGAAATAGATGTCTCCCGAATCGTGCACCTTTTGAAGGATGTGCTGGACCGCTTTCATGTGTTCCGGGTCGGTGGTGCGGATGAAACGGTCGTGGCTCACGTTGAGTTTGGGCCAGGTTTCCCGGAACATGGCGCTGATCCTGTCCGCGTAGGACTTGGGGTCCACCCCGGCGGCTTCCGCCGCCTGGACAATCTTGTCCCCGTGCTCGTCGGTCCCCGTGAGGAAAAAGGTTTCGCTGCCCATGAGCCTTTGAAAACGATTCATGACATCCGCCGCAATGGTGGTGTAGGCATGTCCTATATGGGGTTCGGCATTGACATAGTAGATGGGAGTGGTGATGTAGAATCGGTCCATGGGCATCCTTTTCCTGTGTTGATTTACACGGAAATGAAAGGGCGGCGGTGTGGGCCTCTCATTCCTTTTCCCTGGGTCTGGGTTCCAGCTGCTTTTCCAGTTCCTTCCCGTCTTCCAGGAGCACGGTGATGGTCCGGTCGAAAATGTTCTGGCGAATGACTTTGCCCCGTCCCTCGGCCAGCTCGATCTTTTTCCCCAGCTTGGGCATGTCTTTTTTAAGTTCCTTGTAGGTGTCGTATTCGTACTGAAGGCAGCACATGAGCCGCCCGCAGGCACCGGAAATCTTGGTGGGGTTGAGGCTGAGGTTCTGCTCCTTGGCCATTTTGATGGAGACGGCGTGAAAGTTCCGAAGAAAACTGGAGCAGCAAAGGGCCCGGCCGCAGCTGCCCAGTCCCCCCACCATTTTCGCCTGGTTGCGAATGCCGATCTGCCTGAGTTCCACGCGGGTCCTGAGCCTTCGAACGAGGTCCTTGAGGAGCTCCCGGAAGTCCACGCGGCCCTCTGAGGTGAAGTAAAAGATGATGCGGCTTCCATCGTAGAAGTACTCCACGTCCACCAGGTTCATGTCCAGTTTGTGCCCCAGGATTCTTTCCAGGCAGTAGTTTCTGGCTTCCTGTTCCACGGAAAGATTGCGAAGGTGCTTCCGGACCTCTTCCTCGGTGGCCAGGCGGTTGATTTTCTTGATTTCTGAAGGGTGCACCCGGTGGTCTCTGGGGTAGGGCCCCTCGGCCACTTCTCCCAGGCCCACTCCCTGCTCCGTTTTCACCATCACGAAATCGCCCCGCTTCACGGGCACTTCACCCGGATCAAAGTGGTAAACCTTGCCGCACTTGCGAAATCGGATTCCTATGACTTTTTCCATGAACAATGTTCCTTATGGTGAGGCACAGCCCCTCCGCCATCAGCTGCTTGTTGGCATTGAGGGTGAGGTGGTGCGCCGCTGCTTCCACGTGGTCGTACAATTCAAAAAGATCTTCTGCCGGCAACCTGTTCAGCGAATGGAGGATATGAGGATCCAGCTCAAAAATGGGCTCATAGTCCGCCAGCAGGACAGAAAAAACCATATCCCGCATCCAGAATTTAATGCACTGAAGGTCCTCTTCCAAGTCTTCCGTCTTTTTGACCCAGCCGGAGACAAAGCGGAAAAGTCCGGACATGGAAAGGGTGGGGAGGCTTCCCAGCTGTGAGGTCAACTCCTGCCACTGGGAAAGGGTTTCCCGGGAAAGCTGCTGCGCACGGTCGTTGCTTCCCAGGGACAAACGGGCTGCTTTTTGCGCTGAAAAGGGTTCAATGCCTTCCCGCTGGACCAGGTTTTCAAGGATCCAGGTGCTTTCCAGGGGTTGAAAACGAACGTGGCAACAGCGGGAGAGGAGGGTTTGAAGCAGCATTCGGGGTTCCGGTGTGTTGAGGATGAAGATGTTGTTCCGGGGAGGTTCTTCCAGGATTTTGAGAAGGGCGTTGGAGGCTTCCTCGTTGAGTTTGTGGGCGTCTTCGAGAATGATCACCCGCCGGATTCCCTCAAAGGGGGCGAATTTCAATTGATGCCGCAACTCGCGGATCTGGCTGATTCTGATGAAAGCCCCTTCACGCAGGACCCGGATCATGTCGGGATGGACGTTCGCATCGATCTTTCTGCAGGCATTGCATCGGTCGCAGCAGTCATGGTCCTGGGGATCGAGACAGTTCAGGAGCTTGGCGAACTGGTGGGCCATGGCTTTCTTGCCCACTCCCGCCAGGCCGCTGAAAAGCAGGGCATGGGGAATCAGGTCCCTGCGGTGCAGCTGCTGTAAAAATCTTTTGGCCCGGTCTTGTCCGGGCAGGTTTTTCATGGACATGAGCCACGTTTCATGTGTGGGACCGGATTTTCAATGGTTTTTGATGTCTTTCCACAAGTGGAGCTGCACCGCATTTTCCCCGCCTTTGTCACCGCCCGTTTTTGTGTCTGCGAGTGCTGAAACATGGGAGTGGGCAGGGGAGTGGGCAGGCAGTTCCCTCAGAAAGAACCGTTCGAAGAGGGGTTGATAACTTGTCCAGTGTTCGTTGCCCCCTTTGTCGTCATCCAGTATGCGGGAGACGCTGTTCATCTTGGCATCCAGGTCATCGGCGAAATGAAGGACCAGGGCTTCCCGCGTCATGGGAAGCTTCACGGCTCCCAGGGCCGTTTCCCCATGATGGCTGAGCACCAGGTGCTTGAGGAGCAGAGCATCCTGCTGGGGAAAGTTTTTGATGTTCCTTATTTTTTCTTCCAGAATCTGAACGCCGAGAACCATGTGTCCCACGAGCCGGCCCGCATGGGAATAATCGATGAACAGCTCGTAGGAAAATTCGTCCACCTTGCCCATGTCGTGAAGGAATGCCCCCGCCAGGAGCATCTCCCGGTCCAGGAACGAGTAATGGTCCGCCATGGTTGAAACGACCCTGCAGACCCCAAGGGTGTGCTCCAGAAGCCCTCCCAGGTAGGCATGGTGCATGGCCTTGGCGGCGGGAGCCCTCCGGAATTTTTCCATGAGCTGAAGGTCTGCGAGCATGTGCTTCACGAGCAGTTGAAGGGGCTTTCGCTTGAACGTTTTCAGGATTTGTCTGAGTTCCTGAAACAGCACGCCCGTGTCATGGGGGGAGGCGGGCATGAAGTCCTGAGGCTCGATGTCCTGCAGGGAAAGGGAATGGATGGTCTGAACGTGCAGCTGCAGTTCATCGCGAAAGAGTTCCGCACGTCCCTGCACAGCCACAACCCCCTGGCAGGGAATGGACCCGGCCATTTCCTCGGCTCCGCTCCATATGCGGCCCACCATGACGCCGGACTTGTCCACCAGCTTCAGGGAGAGAAAGGGTTTGCCGTTCCGGGTCTTCCTGAGTTCCTTCTCCTGCACCACGAAGCTCGTGTTCACATCCTGGCCGGGTTTTATGTCTGAGATCAGAACCTTGGACACGTTCTCTTTTCCATGATAACTGATGGGCTGCGAGAAGCCTGAGCGCAAAGCATCGGGTCTTCCGTGCGGTGACCGCCGGGAGACCTGAAATTCCAAGTACAAACCATATCCTATATTATAGAGTGATGAAATGTGTCAAACTGACATTTTTCAGGAAAACAGAGGGGGTGGTGGCATCACCCGGTGAAGGGAAACCCGGTGCTTCCCTTGTAAATGGGAGGAAAATTCTCTAAAATAATGAGTTGTTCGCCAAGATGAGGGTACTCTATGGAAATCATTGCGCAACTTGGATCAATACTGGGCTTGTCCTTCATATCGGGAATCAATCTCTATGCGACGTTGGCTGTCACGGGTCTTTGCACCAGGTACGGTCTCATCGAGGGATTGCCTCCGGAGTTCCAGGTGTTGGGCAATGACCTGGTGATCCTTGTGGCCGTTGCGCTCTACGGACTCGAGTTCTTCATGGACAAGATTCCGGGCCTGGACACCCTGTGGGACTCCCTTCACACCTTCATCCGCCCTCTCGGGGGAGCCATGCTGGCCCTCATTCAGGTGGGTGAAGCCACACCCGTCATGGAGGTGGTCGTGTTCATGCTGGGGGCAAGCATGGCTTCCGTGGCCCATGTGGCCAAAGCGGGCACCCGGCTGATCATCAACACCAGCCCGGAACCCTTCTCCAACATTTTGGTGAGCCTCCTGGAGGATGTGGGAGCCATCGGCTTTGTTTACCTGACGATGGCTCATCCCGTAGCGGCCTTTTTCATCACCCTCTTGTGCCTGTTCCTCATCTTCTGTTGCATGCCGCTCATTTTCAGGACCATCCGGATGCTCTTTGGAGCCATATGGTTTCGCATCCGCTGTCTTTTCGTGAGGGAGATGGCCTGGACCACGTCGCGCCATCTTCCCTATGCACTGGATCGCGTGTTCGATCAAGTGCGGGAAAAAGACGAGAGAATTCTTTGGGCGGGCCGCGCCCATGCAGTGCGGGTGACGGGCATTCCCAAATTTTCCGCCATTCACGTGGTGGTCACCAATCGCGGGGTGCATTTCCTCTTCAAAAGATGGTTTCGCATTCAGCGACAGTTTCTGCCCGTCCATGACATTGAACAACACAAAAGATATCCTGGATTCCTCCTGGGCAAGTGGCTCCTGAGGACATCCCGTGGAGATTTGCTGCTTTATGTTTATCAACCGCTTTTCAAAGCGTTGCCTTTTAATCTCACCGGTGCCAACGAGCTTGAAGAGGCGATGTACTGACTCCCGCATTGAGGAAGAGACAGATGGGGCAATGGAAAGAAGACCGTGAATCGGTTTGGCAGAAAGTGCAATGCCCCGGCCTGTCACACGAAGCGAGGGATGTCTTTCGCCTGAAGCGCTCCATTCCCCAGAGACTGGAGGCCCATGAGTACAAACAAAAAACGGGTCTCCTGTGGCTCATGCTCATTGGAGGAACGGGAACGGGCAAATCGACGATTTTCAATGCCCTGTGTGGCGACACCCTGAGCCAGGCGGGGATTGAAAGACCCAAAACCAGTGGCCCCATTGCCTTTGCCCACGAAAACTCCGCCGTTGAAGAGGGCTTTCCTCTCCGGGAAGTGCGCATTGAACGCATCGCAAGGGGGACCCTTTTGCACCAGTCCATCACCGGCACCCTGGGCGGCGAAGGGCTCATGGTGCTTGTGGAGCATGCAGAAGATTCCCTTGCCCCTCTCGTGCTGGTGGATACTCCTGACCTGGACAGCCTGGAAGTGAAAAACCGACAGATCGTGGAAGAGCTCATGCGCCTCTCCGATGTGGTGCTTTTCGTCTCCAGCCAGGAGAAGTATGCGGATGAAGTGCCTTTCCGCTATTTCAAGAAGTATCATGGGGAGGGAAAGAAACACTTCCTGGTGTTGAACAAGGCTCAACCGGAGTTCGACTGGAAGGAGGCGGCCGACGCTTTTGAAAGCCAGGGCATTTCCTGCAGGGAAGATCAGGTGCTTTTGCTGCCCTATCTTTCCGGAGATCCCGGTCACCGGTTGAGGGAGACGCCCCAGTTTGCCTTTTTTTATGACCGGCTGACACAGTTGTTTTCCGGCCGAAAGCTGCAGAAGATTCGCGGGGAGGCCCGCAAGCGGGACAAGGAGGTGATAAGGGCTGAATGGAGGCGCCTGCAGGAGTGTCTGCAGGCGGAAAAGGAGGCTTCGCAGCAATGGCTTCAGAGCCTTCACGCCTCCTTTCAGGGGGCATGCGCGCGGCTGGCTCAGCAACAGCAGCAGCAGGAGCGCATGAGCCTGGAAAGCCGGCAGTACATACACAGGCAGATTCGAAAGCACTTCAGCCGTTACGATATTCTGAGGAAACCGCGGCGTTTCATTGCGGACGCCGTGAGGGCGCCCCTCATGTTTCTCGGCCTGGTGGGAAAAAGGCGCGAAGAGTCCCACGAGGAGGCCCTGGCCAGAATTCGGGATCGAATGGATCTGTCACCCCTGGAGGCGACCATAGAGTCTTTCAATCGTGAAGTGCTGGAGAAGCTCTCACCGGAAGATCCCGCCTCCCCCCTGTTCAGAAGTCTTCGCCAAAAGGAGCTGGTGCTCACGCGGGATGAAATCCGCGAACTGGTGCACAAGGAACAGGACAAGCTCATCGCATGGCTGGAAGAAACCTTCCACAAGATGGCGGAAGGCATTCCCAAGAGCAAGCAGGTGGGCATCCATTCCGTGTACATCGTCTGGGGCGCCATCATCATTTCCCTGGAAACCCTTTTCATGGGGGGAATCACCATTCTGGAGGCGGTCCTCAATTCCGCCCTGGCGCCCTTCCTCACGAAAGGTGCGGTGGAACTCTTCGCCCATCAGGAATTGAAGAAAGTGGCCCGGGAGCTCAGGCAGCGCTATCATGAAGGTCTGGTGTCTGTCGTCAGCCATCAGCGCGCACGTTATGAAGAGTGTGTGCGCTCTCTTCTGGTGGATGATGAGACCCTCAAGGAAATGGAACAGTCTCTTTCCCATCTGGATGCATGATGCAAAATCCCCTGGAAAAATACCGCAGCGAAGTCAGCGACATTCAGGCGCTGCTGGCTCATCGGGACTGGATCACACTCACGGACGAAGAGCGTCATGCCTTTCTCGGGAGCGCTGAAAAGATTCAGTCGCGCATAGAGAGTCTCGAAATGAGCAGCCTCACGGTGGGTTTGCTGGGGGGGACGGGGGTTGGGAAGTCCACGGTGCTCAACGCCCTCACGGGGGCTTCCATCGCCACGACCAGTCATCGGCGCCCCCAGACGGACAGGGTGCTCATTTACCGTTTTCGGGAGGCTCCCATTCCCGAGCGCCTCTTGCAGTCTTCCATGCAGTATCACGAGTTTTTGCATGATGTGGAGCACGTCAAAAGCATTCTCCTTTGCGACCTGCCCGATTTTGACAGCATTCGGGACACCAATCGCCAGGAGGTGCTCAGATTTCTCGAACACCTCGACGTTCTGGTGTGGGTTGTGTCCCCGGAGAAATATGCCGATGGACGATTCTACAGCTTTCTGGAGGAGGTCCCCAAGTCTGAACAGAATTTTTATTTTGTTTTCAACAAGGTGGACTTGTTCTTTGGGGAGAATGAGGAAAATGAAGCGGGTGGAGGCCACGCCAGCCTCGGAAGAGTGCTGGGAGTCTTTCAGCAGCACCTGAGAGGAAAGGGGCTCACCAACCCCATGGTCTTTGCCGTGTCCGCTGCCGAAGCCATGGCTCAGGAGAACCAGTCCCCATGGAATCAGTTTTTTCTCTTTCGCACCCAGATTTTCAAACAGCGGGATCTCAAGGAGATCGTGGCCATCAAGGCCGCCAACCTGGACAAGGAAATCGCCCTGCTCGCCTCCGCCCTGAAAAAGGAAGTGGTTCTTCTCAGGGACTATCTCAACCTGATCGTCCAGCTGCGCACGGAGCTGGAAGGGGAGCGGCCCAACTGGACGGAAAACGGCCGAAAGGCCATGGATGTGTGGCTGGAGGGAGAGTTTAAAATGGAAGCCTCCCGCCTTCTGGCCGATATTTCCGCCCTCATGGGGCCCGGCTACCTCCTGGCTTCCGTCATGAGGGAGGGGCGCCATTGGCGGTCCACTCCCGAGCCCTCCTGTTCTCTGGCTCAAATCACTTCGGATCCCGGCACCCTTTGCGCCATTCAGCATCAGCTGGAACGAATCGACAGCCGTTTCAAAAGGCGCATCCTTCAGGCCAACTTTCGCAGCATTCCTTTCAGCGAGTCCCTGAGTTCCGTGGATGCGGGCGAAAGGTGGCGGCGTGTGACCGATACCATGAGGATTTTCCTGGAGGAGAGAGCCGTGCGGTTTCGCAGCAGATCCTTCAGGACATTTCGATCTCTGCAGTTCCTTGTCTATTCCAGCCTGTGGATTCTTTTCTTCCTGGCACTGGGCGGCGTGGAGGGATGGACGGCTTTTGTGCAAAACCCCAATCGCCAGGACCTCACCGATGTGCTGCTGACCATTCTGAACCACATTTTCAGCCCCTTCGGCCTGGCAGCCCTTGGCAGCTTTCTGCTCCTGCAGCTCTTTGTGGGATTCAGATTCTATGGAAAATACAAGAAAATGTTGCAGCGCCGCACTCAAAAGTTTATAGCTTCTCTGAAATCGGAGATGTTTCAGCTCTGGGAGCGTGAATTTGACCTGCTTCTCGAAGACCTGAATGAGCACGAAAAAGAAATCCAGGCTCGCCTGGATACTTTGAAAAATCTTAGAAACACAGAACACTGAGGGTGGATTCATGACATCTCAAATCATCATTTTGCTCGTTCTTTTGGCCATACCCATGATTCCCACATTCTGGGCCATTCTGGACATTCCCAAACGCCGCTTCACCACGCCAAAAGGCAAAATTCTCTGGTTTGTGACCGTTTCGACCTTGCCGTGTATAGGTGCTGTCCTTTACATTCTGTTTGGGCGACGTCACACAGAGCCTATTGAAATGCATGGATAAATCTTTCTAGGGAGGCACTCGGAACACATGCTCAATCTTCTTCGAAAACATGCCAGATCCTGGATCATCAAGTTTTTGCTTCTCCTCATCGTCATCGTTTTCATTTTCTGGGGAGGGTTCACCTATCACGACCGCGACCGTGACACAGTGGCCAAGGTGGATGATCATGTCATCACCGTAGGGGAATTCAATCGCGCTTATGACCAGCTGATTGAAATGTACCGCCAGCAATTGGGAGATGCTTTTTCCGCGGACATGATTCGTCAGTTCAATCTTCGGCAGCAGGCCATGGACATGCTCATCGAACGGTATCTTCTGCTGAAGGCTGCCCATGAGCTTGGCCTTGCAGCCACCGAGGAAGAGATACGAAGGCAGATCCTTCAATACCCGGTGTTTCAGACCAACGGAAGGTTCGACGAGCAGCAATACCGGCTCGTGCTGCAGCAAAACCGCATGACACCCGAGTCCTTCGAGCAGCAGCTGGGGCACGATCTTTCCCTCATGAAGGTTGAAGATTTCATCAAGCGCCGTGCACTGGTGACCGAGGAAGAGGTTGATGCGGAGATCAGGTTCAACCACTCCCCCATCGAGATCGCTTATGTGCTGTTTGACCCTTCAACTCTGGAGGGGGAGGTCTCTGTGATGGAGGAGGATTTGGAAGCTTTTTTCAATGAAAATTCGAGCCACTACAGAGAACCGGAACAGCGCCGGCTGTCTTATGTTCTTTTCAGGCCCGAGGACTTTTTTCATGAGATAGAGGTGACGGAAGAGGAATTGCGGCGCACTTACGAGGCGCGCATTCTGGATTATCACCATCCTGCTCAGGTTCACGCGCGCCATATCCTCTTCAGAGTGCATGAAGCGGCCCCGGAAGAGGAGGTGGCTCAGGTTCGCGCCGAAGCGGAAAAGGTTTTGCTGGAAGCGAGACGGGGTGAAGATTTCGCCCAACTGGCACGAAAGCACTCGGAAGATCCCACGGTGGAGGACAATGAAGGAGATTTGGGCTGGTTCAGCCGTGACCAGATGATTCCCCGGTTCGCTGAGGTGGCTTTCTCCCTGGAAGAGGGTGAAATCAGCGACCTGGTGAGGACTCCTTTCGGGTTTCACATCATACAGGTGCTGGGGATGCGCGAAGAGAAAACCCAGTCCTTTGAGGAGGTGAAAGATCGCCTGGAAGCTTCCATCAAGGAGGAAAGAGCCCGGGACGTGGCTTACAGAAGGGCTCTCACTTTCAGCGATACGGCTTACGGCCTGCAGGATCTGGAAACAGCCGCCGGGATTCAGGGATATACGCTGGCCCAGAGGGACCTCTGGGTTTCCCGGGAAGACTCACTGCCTGACCTGGATATGGTGCCTTCGGAAGTGATGCAGGAACTTTTTTCCGTGAGCGAACAGGAAGTGACCCGGGTCATGGAAGCGCCCGAAGGATACCTCGTGGCTTCCGTGGACGGTGTGCGCCCGCCGCAGACCCCTTCCCTTCAGGAGGTCCGGGATCAGGTGGTTTTGGATTTTCGAAGAAGTGAAGCGGCAAACCTTGCACGGGAGGAGGCGTCTTCTTTTCTTGAAAACGCCCGAAATATGGGGAGTCTTGAAAGAGCCGCCCAGGAAAGAAACCTGGAGATGAACAGGAGCGGATGGTTTTCGCGCAGTGTTCCCCCCCGGGAACTTTCCCCCTTGAGGGGTGCCGCTCTCGATGCACTTTTCCAACTGGAGAAGGAACGTCCTTTTCCATCGGAACCTTTCTCCCTGGAAGGACAGTACCTTGTGGCGGAACTCCTGGACCGGAAAGCTCCCGACCTGGATGATCAGGAAAAGCGGGAGGCCGTGTCCGAGGGCCTTCTTCAAGAGAAACAGGCAGCCCTCTGGAATGCCTGGATGGAGCAGCAGCGCGACAGGGCCAGGATTGAAATCGTGGGCGCCATTTGAGACAGGGAATGACGCCCAAGGGGCTTTCACTTTGAGGGAGAAAGTCCGAACGCAAAGCATTGCCGTCTTCCGTGTCTCCCCGATTCAAAATGGAGTCAAAAGACGCTCTCTTCCCCGGCTCAGCCTAGAGCCTTCGGGTATCCCCATCGGCCAGGGTTTTCCCGGTGCATGCAGGGAAAGGGCGGCCCCCTCTCATGGGGGCACCCTTTCCTGTCCTTCAGAGGCGAGGATCCCTGGTTCCTGACCTGCCTCGCCCTCGCACGCTTCTTTTCCCGTCAATTTTTTCCAGGTGTGCCGTACCTGATTCCACGTGTTTTCCAGGGACCCGCTGTTGTCGATGACCACGTGAGACTTCTTCCTTTTGCTCTCGATGGGCCATTGCATGGAAAGGGTTTTCTCGGCTGCCTCATGCGTCAGGCCATCTCTTTCCATGAGCCGCTGTATCTGGACGTGGGGGGGGACATAGGCCAGAAGGATCATGTGGAAGTGGCTTTCAAAATGAATCTCGAAGAGAAGGGGAATATCGAAGAGGACGAGGCGCTGAGGTTCTTTGGTCCCGAGATCTCTCCACTTTTCGTCCATGGAAGACAAAATGAAGGGGTGCAGCAGGGCGTTGACCTCCTCGCGCAGCTCCGGGTTCTGAATGATCCCTTCGCGCAGCTTTTGCCGGAGGAGCCGATGGTTTTCATCAAAATAGGAAGGCCCCAAAAGTGCCCGAAGGGCGGGGTGGCAGGGGCTTGAGGGTTCCACCGCTTCTCTGGCCACCTGGTCCGCGTCGAGAATGATGGCCCCCAACCGGGAGAACATGGAAGCCACCGTGCTTTTGCCCGTGGCGATTCCTCCTGTGATGGCAATTTTTTGACGGTTCATGCACGGACCGTTGTGAAAGTGCTCACCCCTTCCTCCGCAGTCATTCCTGGCGATGGAGAAAAGGGGTGACCTTCCGTTTCCTTCGCAGTCTCTCGATTCCTGCTCACCGGTTCACTTGCGTGTCGATGTCGCCCAGTTGGCGGCGAAAGGTGTAATCGAAGGGTTTTTTGATGAGAGATTCTCCCACAATCGATCCACTGTCCGTGAAAGCCGTGAAGGGAAGAATCACGATGCTTCCTGCAAGGCCCACTCCCAGTGCGGCAAGCCCCAGCGGCCTCATGACGAGTGCGTCCAGAAGCACAAACTCACCGGGAGGTGCCTCTTCTTCCAGTATGGTGTCATGGAGCATGGTGTGCCGCTCGGAGAGGTCCTGGGAATGACTGAAAG